>SFQZ01000010.1 GCA_004562915.1 bacterium | reverse complement strand
TTTTTAATCTTTAATCTGTTAAGGAAATCAAAATCAGTAAAGATGATATTTTTATTTTTAGGGAAACATTCGACAAATATATGGCTCACGCATATGTTTTTTTATGCCTGTCTCTTTAAGGGACTGGTTATAATTGTAAGGTATCCATTGTTTATACTATTGTTTATGCTTTTGCTGTGTATTATGACTTCCTATGTGGTTATGGGTATTGAGGGTATTATTTATAAGCTATGCAATAAGCAGATTATAAAAAATTGATGATGATATAGCTGAATAAGTAAAGAACTGGAATCACAGAATTGAACTGAGTTGTTTCGGATTGAACTACGCATCAGGTTCTTCCACTGATTTATGAAGTAGTATATGATTGCCTTGCGGCCCGAAACATGGAGCTTTACATTAAAAAAAAGGGGAAAAGAATGATAGAAATACTTTGTGTAAAACCTCGTAATATGAATTACTTGAATGATTACCACGTATCAGTCGCTTCGTCATACGAGGAGGCAAAACAGATGATTTGTTCTGCGGAACAAAGTGGTAAACCTTATGATCAACTGGATCTTCCCATCTATCATTTCCGGGATGAGCAGGAGTTTTGGGATTTTCTTAAGTGGATGACTATACATAATAGAAGATATGCGTTTTCTGTTTCCGGTATTCAAAGTACCATTAAGTTTGTGAAGATCAGAGATAAGTGCAGAGATATGGGATTTACATTCTTAGATTAAGAGGGGATTATGATAAGTAAAAGTTTTGATGAAAAGGATTTTGAGAAATATTCCGGTCAGACTATGTATGGCCGGATCAAGGAGTATTCCCATTCCAGAGGATATGGTTTTATTTTTACAGAAGAGGGAAAGGATATATTCGTCTCCTCATATGAGCTGGGGAAGCTGGAGGATAAGATTTCCGTTGGTACCACCGTTAGGTTTACCCCGAAGCAGTGGAAGGAAAGATATGTTGCTTCGGATATCACGATCGTGGAAAATGTAGGATATAATGAAGTGATCAAATGTCCGAACGGTATAAGGATCAAACCCAGGAATCTGGAAAAGATCAGCTATATACCGGGAGGATTTTCCATAAAAAAGATGGATATCACAGCAGAAGAACTGCTTCAGCATGGATATTCGTTAAAGGATTTGGATTATGTTTTTTTCAGAACCAAAAAAGGGTTAGAGTATCGTTTTTTCCGGGAAGGAAGTCCGGTGAAAGGGGATGGATCCATTCCTGATCTAAAGGCATTTTATCGGGAGCTGGAAGAGCGATTTTATAAGCTTTATTAAGGTTACATTTAGGAGGAACTGTATTTTTGAAGGGATTGCGGCATCATAGGAAATTATTCATCTTCATACTCATTTTATTGTTCATAAGTACTTCATTTGCTTGGAGTTACTGTCGGTCAAAGTATTCTCTGACCAACACATCCTACACGATTGACACAGAAAAGATCCGGGAACCTATCCGGATCCTTCAGATTACGGACCTTCACAACAGTACATTTGGCGAAAAGAATCAGAAGCTCATGGAATTATCAGCAGCACAGTCACCGGATTTGATTTTTCTTACCGGTGATTTATTAAATTCCGAAGATCCTCGAACAGAGATTGCCACAGAGTTGATTGCGGATCTGTGTGACATAGCGCCGGTTTATATTTCACTGGGAAATCATGAGATAGTACACCATGAGAACTTTGGAACAGATATCATTTCTCTCTATGAAGCTGCCGGAGGTATTGTTTTGGAGAAGCAGTATGAAGATATCACAGTGAATGGGCAGCAGATTCGGGTGGGCGGAATCTATGGATACTGTCTGCCGGAGAAATACCTGAAGACAAAAGAAGCGGATCCGGAGGAATGTGCGTTTCTGAATGATTTTCAGAACACAGAGCGATATACGATGCTCTTGTGCCATATGCCTGTCTGTTGGATGATCAATGACGGACTGGATGAATGGAACGTGGACAGTATATTTTCCGGTCATGTCCATGGGGGTCAGGTGATACTTCCACGAATCGGCGGAGTTTATGCGCCGGATCTGGGATATTTCCCAGGAAAACTGGAGGGACTGTTTGAGTCGGAGGATGGCAGCAGTACTATGGTTTTATCCAGAGGATTAGGAAGTACAGAGTCTATCCCCAGACTGAATAACATACCGGAAGTGGTCACAGTAGATCTGGTTCCAACCTCATCTCCTTTACCGGGAAACTCATGAAAATAGAGTCAATATCAGAAATATCTTGATTTTTTCGCATAGAGTGCTTACTATTAGAGAAGATTGTGGAGACTGCCTGCAGTTTACAATCTGGAAGTAAATTTGGCATTACAATATTAAAGGAGAAACATGGACGTAAAGTTTGACTTGTTTTTACCGGCGTTAAAAGCCGCATTAAAGAATGAAAAAGTATCGTGGGATATGGAACTGACACCGGAAAATTGGATGGAGCTTTTTAAAACAGCCAATATCCATCATGTTCTTCCTATGATTTATGAAGCAGTATATGGTTGTCCGTCCGCCAGAACGCTGGAGCCGCAGCTTTCCATGTCATATAAAAGGATGACGATTCGAGAGGTTATGATGCAGGCCATGAAAACCGGTGAATTTTTGCAGTTGTATCAGCAGCTGCAAAAGGCAGGAGTAAAGCCACTGGTAGTGAAAGGCATTGTATGCCGTTGTCTTTATCCGAATCCCGATTACCGAATGTCCGGCGATGAAGACCTATTGATCGCAAAAGAGCAGTTTGAAGCTTGCCATAAGGCAATGCTGGAATACGGTATGCAGCTGTCTGATCCGGAAAAGGACATACAGACCGCTTATGAGATACCTTACGGAAAACCTGGCAGTCCGATATATATCGAGCTGCATAAGAACTTGTTTCCACCGGAATCAGAGGCTTATGGAGATATGAATCGCTTTTTTGAAGAAGTTCATTGTAGGGCAGTGAAGGTTTCAGTGGAAGGAAAAGAAATCTATACCATGGAGCCTTCGGATCATTTGTTTTATTTGATCTGTCATGCGTTTAAACACTTTTTACATAGTGGATTTGGGATTCGTCAGGTGTGTGACATTACCCTGTTTGCCAATGTTTATGGAGAGAAGATCGACTGGATGAAAGTATTGCGGCAGTGCCGGAAGATCCATGCGGATTTGTTTGCGGCAGCATTATTTCAGATAGGAGAAAAGTATTTGACCTTTGATCCGGAAGCTGCCTGCTATCCAAAAGTGTGGCGCAGTATACGGATCGATGAACGTATGATGCTGGATGATCTTATGGATGCAGGTATCTATGGAGACGGAACCATGAGCCGCAAACATAGCAGCAATATTACATTGAATGCAGTATCCGCACAAAAGCAGGGAAAACGTTCCGGAAACCATGTTTTGAAAACCGTATTTCCTCCCCTGCAGCAGATGGAAGGACGCTATCCCTATCTGAAAGAAAAACCCTACCTTCTTCCGGCAGCATGGATATCCCGGATTCTCAAATATCGAAAAGAAATCAGTTCGGGGACAAATAATGATGCGGCAGAAAGTATACAGATTGCCAATCAACGGATAGAACTGATGAAACAGTATGGGATTATAAAATGATGTTAAGAAAGGACTTTAAATG
This sequence comes from bacterium, assembly GCA_004562915.1. Classification (GTDB taxonomy): domain Bacteria; phylum Bacillota; class Clostridia; order Lachnospirales; family Lachnospiraceae; genus Oliverpabstia. The sequence continues at coordinate 84,451 of SFQZ01000010.1, read as the reverse complement.
GAAGAAAATAAGAATAACAGGAATCTTTCTTTTGAATCTCTTGATATTTTAATATCGCGTTGGAAGAATGGCACGTTTTCGGAAATCATTGATGACTGGAAATGGATCTTCAGCTACAGTGCCAGATATAAAGGAGCCATTGCTTTCTATATTTTTCTTGGCGTTTTCAGTACTTCTCTGGGACTGGTCAGCAGTGTGGCCAGTAAATATCTGATAGATATTATTACCGGTTATCAGACGAGTAAGCTGATGATCATGCTTGTGATCATGGTGGGAAGTTCCCTGTTCAGTTTACTCTTTGACAGTGTCATAGGGCGGATTTCTACGAAGCTGAGTATCGATATCAACAATGATATCCAGGCAGATATTTTTGATAAAATCGTAGATGCGGACTGGATGGCCATTAACGGCTATTCCAACGGAGATATACTGAATCGATTTAACGGGGATATTGGTACAGTCAGCGGCAATGCCATCAGCTGGCTTCCTACGATCATTATCGCAATCTATAAGTTCATCGCAACCTTCGTGGTGATTCTTCATTATGATGTGGTGATGGCGGTCATTTCCTTTCTCAGTGCACCGTTCATGCTGTTGATATCCCGTTTTGTGATTAAAAAGCAGAGAGAATACAGCAAAAAAGTCCGTGAGATGAGCAGTCAGCTGATGACCTTTGAGGTGGAAACCTTTTATAATTTTGATACGATCAAGTCTTTTGGTGTTGCTCCTTATTACAGTAAAAAGATGCGCTGGTGGCAGCAAAAGTATAAAGATATCAGTCTCAGATACAATATGTTCTCCATAAAAACCAATATTTTTCTGTCTGTTCTTGGTATGCTGGTACAGTTTGTAGCTTTTGGATATTGTCTGTTTCGACTGTGGACACACGATATATCATATGGTACAATGACCTTGTTTTTGCAGCAGAGGAGTAATCTCTCTGGTGCTTTTAACAATGTGATTTCTATCATCCCCTCTTTTTTGAACAGTTCAGTATCGGCTCACAGGATTCGTGAACTCGTGGAGCTGCCGAAAGAAGTACATATTCCGGAAAGTAATGAACTGGACAGATATGCAGATCAGGGATTCACAGTTCAGATGGAGGAAGTGAATTTTTCTTATGTAGAAGGAAAAAGAGTGATCACAGATTCTTCTTTTCAGGCTTGTCCCGGTGAAATCATCGCTTTAGTAGGTCCTTCCGGAGAAGGAAAGACGACCATGATCCGGCTGATACTGGGATTGATCCGTCCGGAACAGGGAAATGTGGTGATCCGAACCTCCGGAGGTATGGAAATAAAGATGAATGCGGAGACCAGACACCTGTTTGCATATGTGCCTCAGGGCAATACGATCCTTTCCGGTACCATAGCGGAGAATATGCGTATCGTGAAGGAAGATGCTTCGGATGAAGAAATCATAGAAGCTTTGAAGACAGCCTGTGCATGGGAGTTTGTTGAGAAGATGCCGGATACCATCAATGCAAAGATCGGAGAGCGTGGTCGGGGATTTTCGGAAGGACAGGCACAGAGGATTGCGATTGCGAGAGCAATACTGCGTGATGCGCCGATTCTTCTTCTGGATGAAGCTACATCTGCACTGGATGTGACCACAGAAAGAAAGGTGCTGCGCAATATCATTCAACAAAACCCAACGAAAGTATGTATCGTAACGACCCACCGTCCCAGTGTGCTGAATATGTGTCAGCGGGTATATCGGGTAATGGAAACACAGGTGAAAGAACTTAATGAAGAAGAATCCAGCCGCATGGCTATGGACTTTTAAGAATACACGCTCAAATTATTATTTCACTTTTGGGCTAAAAGTGTTACTATATTTATGGTAATACGGAGGAGAATTATGATAGATATACATTCCCATATACTTCCGGGAGTAGATGACGGAGCTTATGAGATGGAGGAATCTGTTGACATGGTTACCATGGCTGCAGAAAGTGGTGTGAAATATATTGTGGCCACGCCTCATTGTAATATTCCCGGTCTTTATGATAATTATGTGGATGATGAATTTCTGGAACATTTTTATGATCTGAAGCGTGTGGTGAAGGCCATGGGCATTCCGATCCAGGTTCTGGGAGGGATGGAAGTCTTCGCAACACCGGAACTCCCACGACTTTTGCAGGATAAAAGAGTATTGACACTGAATGGTACCAGGTATTTTCTTGTGGAATTTGCTTTTGATGAAGAACCGGATTTTTGTGATGAGATACTGGAGAAGGCAATACGTCTGGGTTATATACCGGTGATCGCACATCCGGAACGATATTATTTTGTACAGGATCGTCCGCAGCTGGTAGAAAAGTGGTATCGGCGGGGCTATGGCATTCAGGTTAATAAAGGAAGTATATTGGGGCGATTCGGAAGAAGTGTCATGTATACAGTGGATCAGCTTCTGCAGCATAAGGTTGTTACCTGTGTGGGGAGTGATGCACATTCTTCCTATAAGAGGACACCGCATATGGCGGAGGCGGCTGCGTACCTGACAGAAACATATGGGGAAGAATACACCAATCTTTTGATGAATGAAAATCCATACAGGATTTTGACAGGCAAAAGTCTGATGCATCAGGGAATAGAAAAACCTTCGGAACGATATGACGCTCGTGATTACAGGAGAGATTTAGTATGAGAAAGATGAGGATATTGATTATATTGTTTTTTGTGGTGACAACGGCTTTGTTTGTCGTTTATAATATAAAGAATCTGGCGGTTGAGGATTCCCAGGCGCCGGTGATCAGTTGCGATTCAGATACGATCCAGGTAAGCATCGAATCCACGGAAGAAGATTTGCTCAGTGGTATGTCGGCACAGGACAACAGAGACGGAGATGTGACAGATTCGATGGTTGTAGTGTCCAAGTCCAAGTTCGTAGAAAAAGGGAAATGTCGTGTGAACTATGCGGCTTTTGATAAAAACAGTAATGTTGCTACCTATACCAGATACCTGGAATATACAGACTATACCTCTCCCCATTTTTCGATTACAGAACCGCTTCGCTTCGATGCATCAAAAGATGTGGAGAACCTGTCACAGTACATACATGCAGAGGATTGTCTGGATGGAGATATCAGTGGTCTGATTAAGATGAGATATGTAGATGACGGATACGTATATGGACAAAGCGGTGATGTGGGGATTAACTGTCAGGTGACCAACACCAGCGGTGACACCGTACAGATGACAGTAAATCTGGAAATGCTGGATGCAGAAGAATATAACAAGACTCATCCGATCCTCACAGAATATCTGGTATACACACGTGTAAATGAGTCAGTGGATCCGTCTCAATATTTGATCGGTGTTGAAACCGGCATGTCCCAGTATTTATTTGAGGAGCATGAGGGACAGATCGGGGACGAAGAGCAGGAGCCTGAGTATGAAAGAGATGATATCCGGATCGAGAGCAATGTGGATTACAATACACCTGGAATCTATACGATCCGATATACCGCAACATCGTTTGATGGTTACAACAAAGAAATTATGGGAAGTACAACCCTTTACGTAATTGTGGAAGAATAGGAGGATTATATGCAGGAAAACAGCAGAGAACGTTCTTCTGACAAATTGGAAAATATCAATTATTACAGCATCATCCTGGATGTTCTCCATAACTGGTGGGTGATCCTGATCGGAGCAGCTGCGGTGGCGATGCTGGCCAATATGTATGGAAAAGAACAGTATAATACAACTTATACAACCAGTGCAACCTTTGTAGTATCTTCAAAGGATGCTTACAGTAATGTATACAGCAACCTGTCATCTGCTCAGAATCTGGCATCTACCTTTTCCAACATTCTGAACAGCAGGATCATGGAGAAGAAGGTATGCGAAGATCTTGGACTTGACAGACTGGATGCCACAGCAAGTGCGTCGGTAATTGATGAAACCAATCTTCTGGTACTGAAAGTGACAGCCTCCACACCGGAGCTGGCGTATCGGATCATTCGCTCGATTATGAATAATTATACGACGGTTTCTTCGGCTGTACTGGGCAACAGTATGATGGAAGTACTGCAGGAGCCGGATGTACCTATGAGTCCGGATACCTTTCTGGATGTAAGAACTTCTACGAAGAAAGCATTCTTGTATGCGGGACTGGTATTCATACTGATCTTTGCCGGCCTGTCTTATCTGAATGATACAGTAAAAAGTGAAAAAGAGCTGGCAGCCAAGCTGGATGCCAAGGCACTGGGAGCAATTTATTTTGAAAAAAAATATAAAACAGTTCTGTCCCGGTTAAAACACAAAAAGACAAGTGTACTGGTTTCGAATCCTACATCAAGTTTCCAGTTTGTGGAGAATTATAAAAAGATTGCTGCAAAGCTTACTTACATCGCAGCAGAAAAAAACAGTAAGACCATCGTGGTGACCAGTGTGGTGGAAAATGAAGGAAAATCAACAGTTGCCGCCAATCTGGCTCTTACCCTGGCAAAAAATCCAGCGAAGGTTTTGCTGGTGGACTGTGACCTTCGCCGTCCGTCCCAGTATCTGATTCTGGACAAAAATGTACCGAAAGGAAAGTCATTTCCGGATTTTCTGGATAAAAAATGTGAACTGAAGGATGTTCTGCATTATGATCCGGACAAAAGGCTTTATACCATATTGAGCGGCAAAGCTTATTCTAATTCTACAGAGATCGTTTCCTCGGTAGATATGCAGAATGCTTTGAATGTGTTTAAGAAAGCGTTTGATTATATTATTCTGGATACCCCGCCCATGTCTCTGATGGCCGATTCGGAAGCACTGGCGGATCAGGCAGATCTGAGTGTATTGGTAGTCAGATATAATACGATTCAGGCAGCGGATATCAATGATGCCGTGGATGCACTGAATAATTCTAATTCCCGTCTGGCAGGCTGTATACTGAATCTGGTAAAAACACCTCCGCATTTACAGTCTTCTGTCCGTGCACGCGGTTATGGGAAGTATAAATATGGAAATTACAGCACAACGGAGTAAAACTGAGTATGAGTGAAATGAATGAGAGTAGATCAAATGAAAAGAATGAAATAGAAAAAATCGATCTGTCTGTTCTTGTGGAACGATTGCTGCACGGTATCGGTAAAGTTGGCTGGCTGGTGGTTTTACTTACTGTGGCTTTTGCAGCTTTTTCGTATTTCGATGTGACAACTTCGTATGTTCCTCAATATATTGCGGAGGCCACATTGACGATTTCTGCATCCAGTTCTGATGAACTGGTTCCAACAACAGATTATACAGATATCGCCACAACACAACAACTGGGAAAAGTATTTCCCTATATTCTGACCAGTGGAGTGCTTTCGGATCTGGTGGCACAGGATCTTGGGATGGATTCCATACCCGGATCAATTTCGGTAGAAGCAGTTGAGAATACAAACATGCTGACCATCAGCGTTACAGCATCCGACGGGCAGATGGCTTATGATATTTTGCAGTCGGTGATCAAGAATTATCCGGAAGTGGCACAGTTTGTCGTGGGTCAGACGTATGTTACCATACTGGATGACAGTGGTGTCCCGTCCGATTCCGGACAGACTTCAGTGACGAGAGGTTCTATGCGTAATGGAGCGCTAAAAGGATTTGGTCTGGGTATACTGATTCTGCTTCTGTATGTAGCAACCCGTCGTACCATCCGCTATTCTTCTGATTTCAAATCCTTGCTGAATATTCCCTGCCTGGGAACACTTCCGCAAAATAAATTGAAGAAAAGAAGAAAGAATAAAGATAAGGCAATTACGATTTTCAATAAGAATATATCTCAGGAGTATCTGGAAGCATTGCGTGCGATACGAACCAGGGTAGAGAGAAAGATGGAGAATGAAGGGAAAAAGTCCATTTTGGTCACCAGCTCTGTCCCGGGTGAAGGTAAGACAACGATTGCTTTGAACCTTGCTGCTTCTTTTGCTCAAAAAGGGAAAAAAGTTATTTTGGTGGACTGTGATCTGAGAAGTCCGTCATTACAGGAAAGATTTTCTGTGAATGGAAAGTTTCCGGGAATCGCATCGGTTCTGGCAGGAACTGCAGAGCTTTCGGATGCATTGTATCAGGTGCCGGAGAAAAATATTGATCTGAAAATTCTGTTTGGAAATAAAAAAGCATCTCAGAATGTGGAGATCCTTGGCGGCAATGAAATGAAAGAATTGTTGACCCAACTGGAAAGTATGGCGGATCTGGTGATACTGGATACGGCACCGTCTGCGATGCTGGCGGATGCACTGGTTATGGCCCGGCATGTACCTATGGCATTATATGTGGTCAAATATGATTTTGCAAAGGTGAGAGATATCCTGGAAGGAATCGAAGAATTGTCTGATACGGGTATTCATATCGTCGGCTGTATACTGAACGAAGGTCAGTATGGTACTCAGGCTGGATATGGCGGATATGGAAGATACGGCAGATACGGAAAATACGGCTACAGCCGGTCTAAGTATTATGCGAGAGAAGAAAGTAAAGCAGCTGAACAAAAGGGGTGATAGAACATGAAGAGAAAAAAGAAATTTCCCATATGGGCAATACTTTTGATTATTGTTTTGATTATCGTGTTGTTAATGGGTGGAGTATATGCGTATGTGAATCACAAGTTAAGTAAGATCATGCGTGTGGACATTTCACCGGAGGTCGTTGTGGATCCTTCACTAGAGACCTTTGAGACAGAAGAGGGACTTACCGACACCATTGATCCGGAGGATATCGTGTGGAACAATGCCGATATCGAAGTGATGAAAGATAAGGATGTGTCCAATATTCTTCTGATTGGACAGGATCGACGGGAAGGGCAGGGACGGCAGAGATCGGACTCCATGATCATCTGCAGTCTGAATAAGAAAACCAATAAGATCATTCTTACTTCTGTTATGCGTGATATGTATGTACCGATTCCCGGATACAGTGACAATCGAATCAATGCTGCTTATCAGTTTGGTGGGATGGAGCTTCTGGATCGGGTGCTGGAAGAGAGTCTGGGTGTTCATATCGATGCCAATGTAGAAGTTGATTTTGAAGGCTTTATCAATTGTATGGCAGAAGTCGGCAATATTGATATGCAGCTGAATGAAGAAGAAGCAAAATATCTGAATGATGCGAATGGCTGGAATCTTCAGGCAGGTTATAATTCTCTGACACCGGAGCAGGCACTGGCTTTCTCTAGAGTCCGGTATGTGGGGCATTCGGACTGGGAGCGTACTGACAGACAACGGAGAGTTATCATATCAGCTTTTAATAATGTAAAAGGCTTAAGTATTCCGGAGTTGATTTCTCTTACTGACAGAATTTTCCCAAATGTTACGACGGATATGACCAACTCAAAGATTCTGGGGTACGTATATACCGTGGTGACAAATAAGATGACTACCATTGACAGCAATCGTCTGCCGGCAGAAGGAACATATACCTGTGAAACCCTGAGAAAGGGAATGGAGGTACTGGTTCCTGACCTGAAAGCAAATGCAGAATGTCTGAAAGAATATATCTATAAAGAATAGAAGAATGGAAGGTAAGGTTATGGCAGAACGTTGTATCAAAGCTGCACTTCTCGGTCTGGGTACCGTCGGAGGCGGAGTATATAAAGTGATGAAAAATCAGGAATCAGAGATGATTCCAAAGTTTGGTGCACAGGTGAAAATAACGAAAGTGATGGTTCGGAATCTGGAAAAGGCGGCTGCTAAGGTGGATGATCCGTCCGTACTTACAAATTCCTGGAAGGAGATCGTTGAGGATCCGGAGATTGAGATCGTGATCGAGCTGATCGGTGGGATTGAACCGGCGAAAACCTATATTCTGGAAGCGCTGAAAGCCGGAAAACATGTGGTTACGGCAAACAAAGATCTGATCGCAGTCAGCGGCAATGAGCTTCTGGAGACAGCAAAAGAGCATGGATGTGATTTCCTTTATGAAGCGGCAGTTGCAGGAGGGATTCCGATCATTCGTCCTTTGAAGCAGTGTCTGGCCGGCAATCATATCTCGGAAGTGATGGGAATCGTCAATGGTACCACCAATTTTATCTTGACGAAGATGAGTAAAGAAGGCATGGAATTTGCGGATGCTCTGAAGCTTGTTCAGGATCTGGGCTATGCGGAGAGTGATCCGACAGCGGATGTGGAAGGTCTGGATGCAGCCCGTAAGGTGGCTATACTTGCCAGTGTTGCTTTCAATTCCCGCGTGACCTTTGATGATGTGTATACAGAAGGAATCACAAAAATTACTTCTACAGATATTCAATTTGCCAGGGAAATGGGTTGTGATATCAAGCTTCTCGGCGTGGCAAGAAATACTCCGGATGGTGTGGAAGTCAGAGTACATCCGATGCTGATCGACAGCAATCATCCACTGGCATCTGTCAATGATTCTTATAATGCGGTATTTGTCCAGGGGGATGCGGTTCAGGATGCCATGTTCTATGGAAGAGGAGCAGGAGAACTGCCTACAGCCAGCGCAGTTGTGGGGGATGTCTTTGATGTGGTCAGAAATATCCTGCATGGATGCTGCGGAAGAATCGGCTGTACCTGTTACAAAGAACTCCCCATCAAGAAAATGGATGATATTAAGAGCAAATACTTTATCCGTATGCTGGTGGAAGACCGCTATGGTGTACTTGCCAATATTGCCAGTGTGTTCGGCAATAACTGTGTCAGCCTTGCGCAGGTGATCCAGAGAAGAAAGAAAGGTGATTATGCGGAGATCGTTGTGATCACGGACTCTGTCAAAGAACGAAATCTGAAAGATTCTCTGGCTGTATTTAAGGGAATGTCGATTGTAAGCGAAATATCTGCGATTATTCGCGTCGCATAAAGTGTGGAAATCATAAATGTAAATATATTTTATTAGCGGAGGGATACTATGGATTACGCAAAAGAATCATTGAGACTTCACAAAGAGTGGGCGGGAAAGATTGAGATCGTAAACCGGGTGCCGGTAGCATCCAAGGACGATCTGGCTCTGGCATATACACCGGGTGTTGCCGAGCCTTGTCTGGAGATTCAGAAAGATATTGATAAAAGTTATGAATTGACCAGACGCCACAATATGTGTGCCGTTATCACAGATGGAAGTGCTGTCCTTGGTCTTGGAGATATCGGACCGGAGGCGGGAATGCCTGTTATGGAAGGAAAATGCGTACTGTTCAAGGCTTTTGGTGATGTAGATGCATTTCCTCTCTGCGTCAAGACAAAAGATGTAGATGAATTTGTCAATGCGGTATATCTTCTTTCCGGATCTTTTGGCGGAATCAATCTGGAAGATATTTCTGCACCAAGATGTTTTGAAATCGAGAGAAAACTGAAAGAAAAATGTGATATTCCGATTTTCCACGATGATCAGCACGGTACTGCAATTATTACACTGGCAGGACTGACCAATGCTCTTAAAGTGGTAGGAAAGAAAAAAGAAGAAGTGAAAGTCGTTACCTCCGGCGCCGGAGCAGCAGCTGTTTCTATCGTAAAACTGCTTCTTTCTGCAGGATTTAAGAATGTAACGATGTGTGACCGTTCCGGAGCAATCTATGCCGGCCGTGAAAAAGGTATGAACTGGATCAAAGAAGAGATGGCACAGGTAACAAATCTTGAGAAGAGACAGGGCACGCTGCCAGAGATGCTGGTAGGCGCTGATGTGTTCATCGGAGTTTCCGCGCCGGGTCAGGTGACAACAGAGATGGTTAAAACCATGAATAAAGATGCGATTATTTTTGCATGTGCGAACCCGACACCGGAGATTTTCCCGGATGAAGCAAAAGCAGGCGGTGCGAAAGTAGTCTCCACCGGACGGAGTGACTTCCCGAATCAGATCAACAACGTTCTGGCCTTTCCTGGAATTTTCCGCGGCGCATTTGATGTACGTGCAAAAGACATCAATGAAGAAATGAAAATGGCGGCAGCACAGGCACTGGCAGATTTGATCTCTGAGGAAGAACTGAACGAGGATTATATTATTCCGAAGGCATTTGATCCGCGAGTTGGAAAAGCAGTGGCAGCGGCAGTTGCACAGGCTGCAAGAGAGAGCGGAGTGGCGAGAATCTAAGCATTTTTGATATCCGAATCCAAAAGTGCTTGCATTTGCGGTAAAAACTGCTATAATGATGGATATTGAATTGTAAATGAATAAATATGCATCGACTAATGCTATAATACATATAGGATGCATAAAATGAAAGAGGAGGATAAGATATGAAAAAAGTTATCGTAATGGCGTTAGCCGGAATCATGACAGTATCTATGTTTGGATGTGGTGTAAGTTCAAAGAAAGTGGAAGTTAGTTCTGCAGCAGATCTGGCAGATCTAACCGTTGGTGTTCAGACAGGAACTACAGGTGACTCCTATGCTACTGATGAAGTAAATGATGATTCCCAGATGAAACGTTATAATAAAGGCGCTGATGCGATTCAGGCTCTGAAGACAGGCAAGATCGACTGCGTAGTAATCGATTCCCTGCCGGCTGAGAAATTTGTGGAAGCCAATGATGATCTCAAGATCATTGAGAATATCTGGGAGCCGGAAGAATATGCAATGTGTCTGAAAAAAGGGAATACAGAACTCCTTGATCAGATGAATGCGGCACTGGCAGAATTGAAAGAAGACGGTACTCTGGATAAGATCATGGGTAACTATATTGGTGATGATACAGGAAGCTATCAGTATGAGACACCGGAAGGAACCGAATATCCAAACGGAAAACTGGTTATGGCTACCAATGCAGAGTTTGCACCTTGGGAATACAAAGAGGGAGATGAGATCGTAGGGATTGACCCTGATATTGTAAAAGCAATGTGCGATAAGATGGGATATGAACTTGAGATTGATGATATGATGTTTGAGTCCATCCTGGCAGCTGTTACCAGCGGAAAAGCTGATTTTGGTGCAGCAGGTATGACAGTAACAGAAGAACGTCTGGAAAGTGTTGATTTTACAGATACTTATGCAAATGCTTCACAGGTAGTAATCGTAAGAAAGTAATTGCAGATGGAGGATAATAGTATGGATTATCTGCAGCATCAGTTTGAACGGTTTTTCGTAGAAAATGGTGCATCATCCTGGTGGATCACAGGTTTGAAGAGTACACTGATGATTACCGTGATTGCATTGGCGATCGGTGTAGTTCTGGGATTCACGGTCGGAATCATACGTTCTACTTATGAACAGACCGGAAAATTGAAAGTTTTAAATGCCATCACAAAGGTTTACCTGAGCATTATCAGAGGAACACCAAGTATGGTTCAGCTTCTGATTTTCAATTTTATTATCTTTGCAGCAGTAACTCTGGATGAGATTATCGTCGGAGGTATCGCATTTGGTATCAATTCCGGAGCTTATGTGGCAGAAATCGTCCGTTCGGGAATCATGTCCATCGATAAAGGGCAGACAGAAGCAGGACGTAGCCTGGGACTGAGTGCCGGACAGACCATGAAACTGATCATTATCCCGCAGGCATTTAAAAATGTGCTTCCGGCATTGATCAATGAGATGATTGTTCTTTTAAAAGAAACAGCAATTATCGGTTATATCGGAACCACAGATATTACAAAAGCAGCTACTCTGGTACAGAGCCGTACCTACAGTGCATTTGTTCCTTTGATATCGGCAGCTGTATTTTACTGGGTTCTGGTATCTATTCTGACATACTTTATGGGCAAAGTAGAGAGGAGGATGCGTAAAAATGATCGATAATGGCGAGATCCTGATAGAAGTAGATGCGCTCAGAAAGAGCTTTGGTGACAACTGTGTTCTGGATGGTATCACTACCGATATTCGAAAAGGTGAAGTGGTTGCGATCATCGGACCGTCCGGTTCCGGTAAGTCGACGTTTCTCCGTTCCCTGAATCTTCTGGAAAAGCCTACCGGAGGCCGTATTCTGGTGGAAGGGGCAGATATCACTGACCCGAAGATTAATATTGACAGACACCGCCAGAAAATCGGAATGGTGTTCCAGCAGTTTAATCTTTTCCCACATAAGACGGTTAAGGAAAACATTATGCTGGCACCGGTTACTCTGAAACTGAAAACGCCGGAAGAAGCTTCCGCAAAAGCAGATGAACTGTTGGAGCGTGTGGGATTGCCGGACAAAGCGGACGCATACCCGGACAGCCTTTCAGGCGGACAGAAGCAGCGTATAGCCATCGCACGTGCACTGGCTATGAATCCTGATGTGATGCTCTTTGATGAACCCACATCTGCGCTGGATCCGGAGATGGTAGGAGAGGTTCTGGAGATCATGAAAGAACTTGCTGAATCCGGAATGACTATGGTGGTGGTCACTCACGAGATGGGATTTGCCAGAGAAGTGGCATCGAGAGTACTTTTCATCGATGAAGGAAAAATCCAGGAAGAAAACACACCGGAAGAATTCTTTGCAAATCCGAAAAACCCGAGACTGAAAGAATTTTTATCAAAAGTGTTATAATAAGATAAGCGAAAAACCCCCTTTAGATTTTATAAAATCTGGAGGGGATTTTTTTTGCGATTTCTATGAAACGGGGAAATTTAGGACAAGAAATATAATATATGAAATATGGATAATTATGAATAAAAATACTTTAGTACACGAATGTGATATTGTAATAAATTGTGCATAGTGTATGATAAATAAATAACAAACTTCGAAAAAATTGTGCATATTATGAATTATTTTCCGAATTTTGATTGCACAGTTTATGCAAATAATGTATAATAACATTATCTATGTTGGAGGTAATACATATATAATGCATAAAAAGGAGGATAACCTATGCTGGATCAGTCTTATTACCGGAAAACGGATGAGATCATCGAGAGTCACGGCCGCAAATCAAGCTCGCTGATCCCCATCATGCAGGATATTCAGGAAGAATATCGCTACCTGCCTGGAGAACTGTTAACCTATGTGGCAAAAGAGATCGGAATCACAGAGGCAAAAGCCTATAGTGTTGCTACATTCTATGAAAACTTTTCTTTTGAGGCAAAAGGAAAATACGTAATAAAAGTCTGTGATGGAACAGCATGTCACGTGCGTAAATCTATGCCTGTTCTGGAGGCTCTTTACAAAAAATTAGGTCTCAGCAAAAAGAAAAAAACAACAGATGATATGATGTTTACCGTTGAAACCGTATCATGTCTGGGTGCCTGCGGTCTTGCACCTACGATGATGGTAAATGATGATGTTCATCCAAGGATGACACCGGAAAAAGCGGAAGAACTGATTGACACTCTGAGAGGAGGTGGCAACGCATGATTCAGAATAAAGAAGAATTGTTACAGGTAAGAGAAGAAGCGAAAAAAGTACTGGATTCTTATGACTGCCGGATTCTGGTCTGTTCAGGCACGGGATGTATTGCCACAGGTTCAGAGAAGATTTATGAAAAATTCCTTCAGGTATGTAAGGATGCCCCGGGTGTAGTGCTTGAGTTTGCACCACATGATCAGGGAGAACACGTTGGTGTTAAGAAGACAGGATGTCAGGGCATCTGTGAACTTGGACCTCTGGTTCGTATCCAGAAAGGTGACAAAGTAATACAGTATACAAAAGTAAAAGAAGATGACTGCGAAGAAATCTTTGAGCGCAGCGTAAAAGGGGATGAAGTGATCGAATCTCTGCTGTACAAGCAGAAAGGCGTTACTTATCAGGCACCGGATGAGATTCCATTTATCGCAAAACAGACACGTCTGGTTCTGGAAAACTGCGGTAAGTTTGAAGCAGAATCCCTGGATGAATATCTGGCAAGCGGCGGATTCAAAGCACTTGAAAAAGCTTTGTTTGAGATGAGTCAGGATGAGATCATTGATGAAGTAGATAAGTCCGGACTGAGAGGCCGCGGCGGCGGTGGATTCCCGGCCGGTAAAAAGTGGAAACAGGTTGCACGCCAGAAAGAAACAGTTCGTTACGTGGTATGTAATGGTGATGAAGGTGACCCGGGAGCATTTATGGATGGCTCCGTTATGGAAGGTGATCCATACCGTTTGATCGAGGGTATGATGATTGCCGCATATGCAGTAAAATCAGCAGATGGTTATATTTATGTACGTGCAGAATATCCGAATTCTGTAAAACGTCTCCGTCATGCAATTGCAGAACTGGAGAGCAGAGGACTTCTGGGAGATAATATTCTGGGAACGGATTTCTGCTTCCATATGCATATCAATCGTGGTGCCGGTGCTTTCGTATGTGGTGAAGGTTCCGCTCTTACCGCTTCTATCGAAGGAAACCGTGGTATGCCTCGTGTAAAACCACCGCGTACCGTTGAAAAAGGACTTTGGGAGAAACCAACTGTACTGAATAACGTAGAAACATTTGCCAATGTGCCGAAGATCGTATTGAATGGTGCTGCATGGTATCGCAGCATCGGTACAGAGGGAAGTCCTGGAACCAAGACATTCTCATTGACCGGTTCAATTGAGAATACAGGTCTGATCGAAGTACCGATGGGAACAACTTTGAGAGAGATTATCTTTGATATCGGCGGCGGTCTGAAAGGCGGCGGTTCTTTCAAGGCAGTACAGATTGGTGGACCATCCGGCGGATGTCTGACAGAAGAGCATCTGGATGTACCTCTGGATTTTGATTCCGTGAAGAAATATGGTGCGATCGTAGGTTCCGGCGGGCTCGTAGTAATGGATGAGCACACCTGTATGGTGGAAGTTGCCCGTTTCTTTATGAGCTTTACCCAGAGAGAATCCTGTGGAAAATGTGTTCCGTGTCGTGAAGGTACCAAACGTATGCTGGAGATTCTGGAAAAGATCGTAGCAGGCAAAGGTGAACTGGAAGATCTTGACCGTCTGGAAGAACTGGCTACTATGGTTAAGAGTATGGCTCTCTGTGGACTTGGAAAAAGTGCTCCGCTTCCTGTTCTCAGTACGCTGCGTCTGTTCCGTGATGAATATGTTGAGCATATCGTAGATCACAAGTGCCGTGCAAAAGTCTGCGAGGCTATGAAGAAATATGTGATCAATCCGGAATTCTGCCGCGGATGTTCCAAGTGTGCGAAGAACTGTCCGGTTGGCGCTATCAGCGGTAAAATCAAAGAATGCTATCATATTGACCCATCTGTATGTATCCACTGTGGTGCATGTAAGGAAAATTGTGCATTCGATGCAATTTACGTAGAAGCGTAGGAGGTGACATTATGGGAGTTATGACAATTGACGGTAGAAAAGTAGAATTTACCGATGAAAAAAATGTATTATCCATAATCCGCAAAGCAGGAATCAATATTCCCACACTTTGCTATCATTCTGAACTGTCTACCTTCGGCGCATGTCGTCTGTGTACGGTAGAAGACGACAGAGGAAGAATGTTTGCATCCTGTTCCGAAGAACCAAGGGATGGAATGGTTATCTATACAAATACCGGAAGACTGAAAAAATACAGAAAACTGATCGTGGAACTGCTTCTCGCAGCACACTGCCGTGACTGTACAACTTGTGTAAAGAGCGGAGAATGTAATCTTCAGCTTCTTGCACACAGACTGGGTGTTATGAAAGTAAGATTTGAGAACACCAGAGAGCAGATGCCTCTGGATCTTAGTTCTCCGTCTATCGTAAGAGATCCGAACAAATGTATTCTCTGCGGTAACTGTGTACGTGTCTGTGAAGAACTGCAGGGTGTAGGAGTCCTTGGATTTACTCAC
This sequence comes from bacterium, assembly GCA_004562915.1. GTDB lineage: Bacteria > Bacillota > Clostridia > Lachnospirales > Lachnospiraceae > Oliverpabstia. The sequence goes on along the minus strand of SFQZ01000010.1, from coordinate 68,860 downwards.
AGAGGTACCGATGCTCTTGTAACACCTGCTTTCAATAAAGATATTGCTGCTACCGAATGTGTGTCCTGCGGACAGTGTCGTGTATTCTGTCCGACCGGAGCTATCAGTATCCATACGGATATGGGTGGTGTATGGGATGCTCTGGCTGATCCTGATGTACGTGTAGTTGCACAGGTTGCTCCATCTGTTCGTGTGGCAGTCGGAGATGCTTTCGGACTTCCAAAAGGAAAGAGCGTTATGGGCAAGATTGTTACAGCTCTTCATCGTATGGGATTTGATGAAGTATATGATACCACATTCAGTGCAGACCTTACTATTATGGAAGAATCAGCAGAATTCCTGGATCGAGTGAAAAACGGTGGAACGCTTCCGCTTATGACAAGCTGCTGTCCGGCATGGGTGAAGTTTGTAACCGATCAGTATCCGGAGTATATTCCGAATGTTTCCACCTGCCGTTCTCCGCAGGGAATGATGTCAGCGGTTACCAAAGAGTGGTTCCGTGATCCTGAACATGCAAAAGGCAAAAAGACAGTGATGGTATCTTTCATGCCTTGTACAGCTAAGAAGATGGAAGCAAAACGTCCGAACAGTTTCACTAAGGGTGAGCAGGATACCGATTTTGTAATCACTACCACAGAGCTGATTCGTATGATCAATAATGCAGGACTTGATTTCGCATCTCTTGAACCGGAATCCAGTGATGTACCGTTTGGATTTGGTTCCGGCGGTGGTGTGATCTTCGGTGTAACCGGCGGTGTAACAGAAGCTGTTCTCCGTCGTCTGGTTCCGAGTCATGATAAAGTAGCTATGGCTGCAATCGCAGACTGTGGTGTTCGTGGTGATGAGCCGATCAAAGAGTTTACAATCCAGTATGAAGGTCAGGATATCAATATCTGTGTCGTAAGTGGACTTGCAAATGCTCATACTATTATGGAAAAGGTGAAAAATGGTGAGGCAAACTATCATCTGATCGAAGTTATGGCATGCCGCCGTGGCTGCGTCATGGGTGGCGGACAGCCTACAAGAGCCGGTGACCGTACCAAAGCTGCAAGAACCCAGGGTATCTACAATGCAGATAGTGTAGCTGTTGTTAAGAAATGTGATGAAAATCCGATGATCACTTCACTGTATGAAGGCTTCCTGAAGGGCAAGACACATGAACTTCTTCATAATGAAGGATATTAAAGAGCAAATGGAATAAATAACAATTCCGGGAGCTGTCGGATAATACCTATTTCTGGCTTCCTGAACTGACACAAAAGACATCCTCGATAGTATCAGGGGTTCCAGTACCCTGATCTTACTGTCGGGGATGTCTTCATGTTTTCCTTTCATTCGTCAACTATGACAGGAAAGAAAATTTCTATCATGGGATGCTTCTTGGACTTTTACAGTATGAAGATAACTGGCTGATTAAATCCAATGCAGAATCCGGAGAGGGATACAGCGATATCCTGGTCGAAACACAGGAGCGAATTGGAATCGTAATAGAAGTCAAATATGCACTGGATGGTAATTTGGACAAATGGAGCAAAATAGCATTGGGACAGATTGAAAAGAAAGATTATGCCGCTCGCCTTCTGGAAGATGGTATGAAAAAAATAGTCAGATATGGGATTGCATTTTACAAAAAACATTGTAAAGTGACCATGGAAACAAGCGGCTGATTACAAATATTAGCAAATGTATAAAGTTTAGGAATCTGTTTTTTTATTTTTCTGCTTGTATTCCGATATAAATTCTTCCTGCATTTTGTCATCTGTCATAGTATCAAGCGGAGTTTTCGTATGCAGAAGACAGAAAAGTACAATTATAAGAAGACAGAAAAGTACGAATAAAATACAAAAAAGGAATATCATGAAGGCCTCCTGTAAATGTGAAAATGCGAAGTGAAATGATAATGCTTCGCATTTTTAATTTTGATTTATGAAAAGTATAGCAGTTTTTGACAATATATTGTATGATAAATAAATAAATTTATTCATGGGAAGAAGGAGTTTATCAAATATGACAGGATATCAATTGAAAGTAACGATAAAAGACAGCCATCCTCCAATCTGGAGAAGAATTATTGTTCCATCACATATTTCATTTCGTGATTTAGATGCGATTATAGAAAAGGCATTCGGCTGGACCCATGATCATATGTTTGCTTTTAACTTTAATGGTTTTGAGATTGAATTCATTGGTACGCCGATTCCCAGTGAGGATGATACGGTTGATGAGTGTATAGATGAGTGGATGGATGAAGGAGAAACTTTTTTATACACCTATGACTTTGGAGATGACTGGATGCATACCGTAAAAGTAGAAAAAATTGTGGAATATGACAAGCGCTATCCTGTGGTGATAAAAGCAAAAGGTCCGAACATGATAGAGGATTGCGGTGGAATATGGAATTTTTATGAATATATGGATCAGGCAGAACCATTCGATATGGAGGCAGTAAATAAGGAATTCAGCAAATGGGATTTGGATGAGGTAATTGCAAATCCATATACAGATGATACTGATTTTTTAGACAATGTCAGTGAAAAAGAACTGATGGATCTATTGATTTCCAGTATGATGGATCCAAATGAGGAAAATAGGAAAAAGTTTGATCAGGTAATGAAATTGGTGGGTGAACAAGAAGAAAACATTCGTAAAACTGTTCCTGCCGTACAAAGTCTGGAAGATATTTTCCAACAGTATACAAAAGAAAATTTAAAACAGATTGCGCAAGCTTATGGTTTTACCGGATATAACAAATTCAAGAAAAATGAACTGGCACAGTGGCTGAAAAACCACTTGCTGGAAATCGGTTTTATGAAAAAACAATTGTTACATTTGTCTGAAATAGAATGGAATATTTTCAAAAATGCCATTGGAGAGCAGGGGATTTCCATGTCGAAGAATATGATTGAAGATAGTCTTTTCCTTAGTACATACGGAGGATATCTTTCGGAGAAAGAGTTTTATGTGGTACCGTTGGATGTGAAAGAAAAGTATGAAAAAATATGCACACCGGAATTTCAGGCAGCATTGGACAGGCGCCAGACATTTATGATATATTGTGATGCATCTGCGTATTTGTATGGAGTTCTTACGGTAGAGAAATTGACAGAGATTTATAATTTTTATGAAAAAACAGACCTGAAAGTATCGGAGACGGAAGAACTGATTGAAGATTTTATTCAGGCAGAGGAACCATATGTATTGAAACAGGGACTTTTTATGGATGAGAATCTGAATGAGCAGGAATTGTATCAATATGTCTTAAAGAAACAACAGCCATATTCTTATTATCTTCCGGAAAATAAAGAGGAGTTTTTGGATTTTGGTAGATTTGAGTGTCAGAAACCAGATGAAAATACAGAGTTTTTTCTGAAATATATTCAGAAAAAACAGCATAAAAAAGCACCGGAAGATCTGATGCTGTTTTATCGGATTCAGGATGGATTGCGGATGAATGGTTCGGTGGAAGACATAATTACGGAAATGATTAGTTGGGGATGTAAAATTTCATCTCAAAAGCAGGTCAAAGAACTTTTGAATCATATAAATGAACTTGATAAACATGTTAGAAAATGGGATTATAAAGGACATACGAAACATGAACTCAAAGGCTCTTTTGAGGGCAAAGCAACAGCGGGTTTAAATAATATAGTCAAATTTCCCGCCGGGAATAAGATTTATCCAAATGATCCTTGTCCCTGTGGAAGTGGAAAAAAATATAAGCATTGTTGTGGAAAACAAAAGTAATACTATGTGAAAAAGGTATTTGAGATGAGAGGTTTAGGAACACTAAGCTCCTGATTTTTTCACTTGTGATCGGTTCTCTGGTTGGAGAGTGGCTGGATATTGAGCAGAAGATGGATCTTTTGGGAGAAAAAATCAAGGTTGCTGTGAAAGCACAGAATGATAGCCATTTTGTGGATGGTTTTGTAAATGTATCGCTGATTATCTGTGTGGGCGCCATGGCGATTGTGGGATCCATCCAGGACGGAATCAGCGGAGATTATTCCATGCTAGCTGCAAAAGCGTGCTGGATCTGGTGATTGTATTGATTTTTGCTTCTACTTATGGCGTTGGAGCAATATTTTCCGCTGCTGCAATTTTCTGTTATCAGGGACTGATTACATTGGTTGCCGCTATTTGCGGATCTTTTGTCAGTGAAACAATTATCAATGATCTTTCTTTCATTGGTTCTGCATTGATCTTCTGCGTGGGAATCAATGTGGGGTTCGGAAAAAGAATCAAAGTGGGAAATATGCTTCCGGCGTTGATATTTGTGATAATTTATGAGGTGATTCTTGGACTATTATAAAAGGGTAGAAAAAGCATTTGCACGGCTGACAGATCATCAAAATCAGGAAATTAAAGTACAATTGACTGTTTCGTAATGAAGATATAGGAGAACATAGAATGAGTGGATTTTTATATGTGGCACTTGGAGGGGCGTTGGGTGCCGCATGCAGATATGGTATCAGTCTGGTTCCGTGGAAAGGAACCTTCCCGGTACTGACACTGATTACGAATGCCATCGGAGCAATCTTGATCGGATTGATCGTAGGAATAGCAGCAGGTAACGGAAAAATGTCAGATAACCAGGTGCTCTTTTGGAAAACAGGAGTATGCGGTGGATTTACTACATTTTCCACCTTTTCTTTGGAAGCCATGAACCTGCTGGAAAAAGGAAAAACAGCTTATGGCATAATTTATATAGTGCTGAGCGTTGTTGCATGCATCGCAGGAGTGTATGTGGGACGGATGCTGGGCAGAAATGTTGCATGAGACGTGTGGTATGAGAAACATTTCCAAATTGTTTTTTGATTGTATTTGTGATATGATGAGATAAGGGACAAAAGTTTTTGAGATCAATATCGTATGATATCTCCATAATTTAGTATAGTTATATAGTTCATAAAGAAGGTACAACATGGAACAGTCAGACAATCTTTTAGTAAGAATACAAAAGAATTATAGTTCATTCAGTAAGGGCCAGAAACAACTGGCTTCTTATATTGTCAATAATTATGATAAGGCGGTTTTTTTGACAGCGGCAAAACTGGGAAAAGAAGTTGGCGTAAGTGAATCTACTACGGTACGTTTTGCTACCCAGTTGGGATATAAAGGTTTCCCGGAATTTCATCGTGCACTTGAGGAACTGGTGCGTAACAAGCTGAATTCTATTCAGAGAATGAAAGTTACGTATGGACATGTTCCACAGGCAGAGATTCTGGATACGATTTTCCAGTCGGATATTGAAAAAATCAAGATGACGATGGAAAGTATTGATCATGCAGCATTTGAACTGGCTGTAGATACTTTGTTGAATGCCAAGACGATTTATATTATCGGTATCCGAAGCTGTGCACCGCTGGCAAGCTTTCTTGGATTCTATCTGAATCTGGTGCTGGATGATGTGCGTCTGATCCAGACCAGCAGCTCCAGCGAAATATTTGAGCAGATGTTTCGAATTGGCGAGAAAGATGCGATCATTGGAATCAGTTTTCCGAGGTATTCCATGCGTACATTGAAAGCTATGGAATTTGCAAATAATAGAAATGCCAAAGTGATCACGATCACAGACAGTGTGCATTCTCCGATCAATCTGTATTCTTCCTGTAATCTGATCGCCAAAAGTGATATGGCTTCTATCGTGGATTCTCTGGTGGCTCCGCTCAGTGTGGTAAATGCGCTGGTAGTGGCGCTGTGCATGAAGCGTCAGAAAGAAGTGGTGGATACTCTGGAATCCATGGAAAAAATATGGGATGAGTATCAGGTTTACAGCAACGATGAGATGAATCCTGTGGAATCCTCTTTTTCGGTTAAAAATATGGAGAATAAGGAGAAAAAATGAACAGATTTTTGATTGTTGGAGGCGGTGCTGCCGGTATGATGGCTTCCGTCTGTGCGGCTATGCAGGGAATGGAAGTACATGTGTTTGAACAGAATGAAAAGCTGGGCAAAAAGCTTTTTATTACCGGAAAAGGCAGATGTAATTTTACAAATGCCTGTGCCACGGAAGAATTGTTTGAGTCATTTCTGACAAATCCACGATTCTTATATAGTGCAGTTTATGGATTTACCAATTATGATGTCATTGATTTTTTTGAAAATCTGGGAGTGAAAACGAAGATGGAGAGGGGAGGACGGATGTTCCCCCGGTCGGATCATTCTTCAGATATTATCCTTGCCATGGAGCGCAGGATGAAAGAACTGGGTGTGAAAATACATCTGAAGTCAAAAGTGAAACGCCTGATTTTTGACAGGAATGATGATGAGGGTACTAAGTCAGTGAAAGGACTGGAGCTGGAAAATGGATCCTTGATCCAGGGAGAGAAAGTTCTGATAGCTACAGGTGGAATTTCCTATCCAAGTACCGGTGCTTCCGGTGATGGATACCAGATGGCGAAAGAGGCGGGTCATATGGTGACAGATCTGATGCCATCGCTGGTTCCCATGGTGACAGCGGAAGAATATATCCCCCGGATGCAGGGGCTTTCCCTTAAGAATGTTACGCTGTCAATCTATGATGGTAAAAAATGTGTGTTTGAAGAGTTTGGTGAGATGATGTTTACCCATTTTGGAATTACCGGACCATTGGTGTTATCAGCCAGCGGAAAAGTGGGAAAACTGTTAAAAAAGAAATATCTGACAGCCCGTATTGATCTGAAACCGGCGCTTACAAAAGAACAGCTGGATGCCCGGCTTTTAAGAGAGTTTGAAGGATCGAAAAATAAACAATTTAAAAATGTGGTGGATGGTATGTTTCCGTCAAAGCTGCTTCCGGTGATGCTGGAAGTGGGAGATGTTTCTCCACAAAAGAAAGTGAATGAGATCACGAGGGAAGAGCGGGCGGCATTTATTGATAAAATAAAGGCATTTCCTTTGACAATCACAGGTCTTAGGGGATTTCAGGAAGCCATTATTACAAAGGGTGGTGTGCAGATCAAAGAGATTGATCCGAAGACGATGGAATCAAAAAAAGTTCATGGTCTGTATTTTGCGGGGGAAGTGATGGATCTGGATGCACTTACCGGCGGATATAATCTTCAGATTGCATGGTCCACGGCACATGCGGCGGCTTGTGCGGCCGGCCAGGAAGAATGAAAGAAAATATATAAATAACAGGGAGAAAGTAAAATGAGTTATACAATTGCGATTGATGGACCGGCAGGGGCCGGCAAAAGTACGATAGCAAAAAGAGTGGCAAAAGAACTGTCGTTTATCTATGTGGATACGGGAGCTATGTACCGGGCGATGGCACTTTATTTTCTGAGAAAGGGGATTTTGCCGGATGAGACAAAAAAAATTGAAGCTGCCTGTGAAGAAATTCGGGTTTCTATCACCTATGTAAATGGAGAACAGCAGGTCTGGCTAAACGGTGAAAATGTATCCAAAGAGATTCGTAAAGAAGAGGTAGGCAATATGGCCTCTAAAACCTCCGTCAACAGTAAAGTGAGAGAAAAGCTGGTAGCTCTTCAGCGGGAACTGGCTTCTCGTGAAAATGTGGTGATGGATGGAAGAGATATTGGTACACAGGTGCTGCCTGATGCCACAGCCAAAATATATCTGACGGCCAGTGCAGAAGAGCGTGCGAGAAGAAGATTCCTGGAATTGCAGGAAAAAGGAATGCCTGCAAATATGGAAGCGATTGAGGCTGATATCATTGCCAGAGATCAACGGGATATGACCCGAGAGATTTCACCGCTTCGTCAGGCTGAAGATGCAGTGCTGGTGGATGCGTCACAGATGACGATCGAAGAAGTGACAAATGCAGTGATCCGTGAGTTCGAAAACAGAAAATAGGTGCATTTATGGGAGAAAGAGTAATAAAAACTGCGAAAACCGCCGGGTTTTGTTTCGGTGTAAAGCGGGCTGTGGAGAAGGTATATGAACAGGTAGAACTGGGAAAAAAGAATGTATATACTTACGGACCGATCATACACAATGAGGAAGTCGTCAGTGATCTGGAAGCAAAAGGGGTATCTGTTTTGGAAAATCGTGCAGATCTGGAAGCGATAGAAAAAGGCACGGTCGTGATCCGATCCCATGGTGTCCCCAGAGACATTTACCAGTTAATCGAAGAAAAGGGACTGGAGTGTGTGGATGCTACCTGCCCGTTTGTCCGCAAAATTCACAGGATCGTAGAGAAAGAAAGTAAAAACGGCTGCCATATCGTGATTATCGGAAATGACAATCATCCGGAAGTGGAAGGAATCAAAGGCTGGTGCCAGGGACCGGTAACTGTTATTTCTACTGAAGAAGAGGCAGAAAATTTGGAAATTTTTGATGAAAAAAAACTATGTATTGTGTCACAGACGACATTTAATTACAACAAATTTAAAGATTTAGTTGAAATTCTTGAGAAAAAGAGGTATGATAGAATTGTTTTAAATACGATTTGCAGTGCAACAGAAGAAAGACAGCTTGAGGCACGGCAGATTGCCTGCGAAGCAGATACCATGATTGTCATTGGCGGCAGACATAGTTCCAATACGCAGAAATTATACGAGATATGTAGAAAAGAATGTAAAAATACTTACTATATACAGACACTTGTTGATTTGGATACTAGGCCTTTTCAATGTATTGGTTGCGTAGGTATTACAGCGGGGGCTTCCACCCCAAATAATATAATTGAGGAGGTTCAAAAATATGTCAGAATTAAGTTTTGAACAAATGCTGGAAGAATCATTAAAAACAATTAGAAACGGGGAGGTTGTCGAAGGTACTGTAATCGACGTCAAAGAAGACGAGATTATTTTAAATATTGGTTACAAAGCTGACGGTATTCTTACAAAGTCTGAATACAGCAATGATGCATCCCTGGATCTGACGACTGTTGTAAAGCCGGGGGATACGATGGAAGTTAAAGTCCTGAAAGTTAACGATGGAGAAGGACAGGTACTTCTTACTTACAAGAGACTGGCAGCAGAAAAAGGTAATAAGAGACTGGAAGAAGCATTCGAGAATAAAGAAGTTCTGAAAGCTAAAGTTACCCAGGTATTAAATGGTGGTCTGAGCGTTGTGATTGATGAAGCAAGAGTATTTATTCCGGCAAGCCTGGTTTCTGATAATTTCGAAAAGGATCTGTCCAAATATGCAGATCAGGAAATTGAGTTTGTAATCACAGAGTTCAATCCGAGAAGAAGAAGAATCATCGGTGACAGAAAACAGCTTCTGGTTGCAGCAAAAGCAGAACAGCAGAAAGCTCTGTTTGAGAGAATCCATGCAGGAGATGTTGTGGAAGGAACTGTTAAGAACGTGACAGATTTCGGTGCATTCATCGATCTGGGCGGTGCTGACGGACTGCTTCATATCTCAGAGATGTCCTGGGGCAGAGTAGAAAATCCGAAAAAGATTTTTAAAGTTGGTGATCCGATCACTGTTCTTATTAAAGAGATCAACGGAGACAAAATTGCACTCAGTCTGAAGTTTGAAGATCAGAACCCATGGCTGAATGCAGATGAAAAATACGCAGTTGGCAATGTAGTAGAAGGAACAATTGCCCGCATGACAGATTTTGGTGCATTTGTTGAGCTGGAACCAGGTGTTGACGCACTGCTTCATGTATCTCAGATCTCAAAAGAACATGTGGAAAAACCGGCAGATGTTCTGAGTGTAGGTCAGGTAATCACTGCAAAAGTTGTTGATTTCAACGGCGAAGATAAAAAGATCAGCCTGAGCATGAAAGCTCTTGAAGCTCCGGCAGAGGCTCCGGCAGAAGAAGCTCCTGTTGAAGAGTAAATTGAACAGATAAGGCAGTGTCCCTGACGGTAATAATTTTATAATTAATAAAAGCAGCCCGGAAGTTGTTTTCCGGGCTGAATTTATCTTGGAAGGAGATAAAGCCTCCGGTGGATTGCAGAGGTGCGCAGATGTATCGTGTCATGCAAAGCATGACGCGCACCTCGCAGCAACTACGCCGAGGCGTACTTGAACTCAGTCATAGTTTGGAATTGCATTGAGATGCATGTTTTAACAGATGTTTGACGTAAGCTTTCAAAAGATCCGGCTTTGCGGATGCAGGATGGTCTTTAGGGAAGATTTCATCGAGAGAGAACCATCTGACAGGATCTTTGTACTCCATGTGAAATTCAGGCTGGAATACAGGTTCAAATTCAGGAAGGAAGTTTCCTGACACTTTTTTGTAGCAGTTGCAGGCTTTTGCTTTTTCCCTATGATCTTTGTCTACATATGCACCGACACTTTTATGGATGGCTTCATCCTCCAGAGGCAGATAGTAGTAATCTTTGTAATTTGGGAAAAAATACCGCAGGGTGCCCTGATAGACAGGGATACGCAAAAGGCATTTGGATGCGTTCACACGAAGATCATACCATTTGTTTTCTTTATGCAGAGAGACAGGGAATGATTCTGTAATTGGAATTTGCAGTACAACGGTATCCGGATCAGTCATGAGAATATCTATCTCGTCGATTAAGTTTCCCTGAAAAAGTTCGGGGATCAGAAGAAGCGGCAAAAGCTGTATCATTCCTTCCACATCTTCCCGGTTGTGAAGGGAAAGAATCTCATATAATTCTTTGTCACCACTGTTTAAGTATTCCTGATAATGAGAGATCAGTTCTCCACCGGAAAAGGGATCTTCCCGGTTGATTCCGAAAAGGATTTCCAGATCTTTCTGACGCATATGCTGCAGTCCAAGCAGATTTTTGTAGGGAAGAAGTTCCTGATAAAGATCAAGTTGAGAAAGATGTTCCCAGGACTGCCGGATATTGTAAAACGTAAATTTGTGCATCAGATAAGGAACATCAAAGGTTTTGCCATTATAATGAACCAGCCATTGATGGTTGTTTAGAAGCTGGGAAAACTGCAGGAGAACCTCTTTTTCTTCTCCCGGACGCTGACAGAACCATTGCCGGTGAATCCATTGACCTTCTTCCCTATATACAGCTCCGAGAAGATAAAGATGCGACCTTTTCCATGACAGGCCGGTAGTTTCTATGTCAAAAAATACACATTGGTCGGGCTGGATTTTTCTCCGTTTTAGATGGTCGGAGGGGACATGGGCTGGGGTATTGGTTATGATCATTTGATTCGTCTCCTTGTTAAAATAATAGCACTTTTAAATGATAATTTATACAAATATGTATCAATTGTACTAATTATAGTACAAAAAAACAAAAAAATATAGTGCTTTTTCGTTCGGTATGAGTTATTATATGATTAGGGTGTCAAAAGCTTTTGACCCTGGCATCATATTATAGGTATTAAATAAGGGAGAGGAGAGTTGTATTGACATACGAAATATTAGGTGTTGATATCTATCATATTCTGAGCTGGTTTATCGTGTACAGTTTTCTCGGATGGATATGGGAAAGCTGTTACGTCTCGGTAAAGAATAAGCGGTGGGTGAACCGTGGCTTTGTCAATGGTCCTTTTGTTACCATATACGGTGTGGGGGCTGTTGCAGTGTACGTGATCTTAAAGCCGCTTACAGGACGGATACTGGAATTGTATTTTGCTGGAGTTGCAGTGGCTACCGTACTGGAATATGTCACAGGTGTTCTGATGGAGGCAATCTTCCATACAAACTGGTGGGATTACAGCGATAAGAAATATAATTTTCAGGGAAAGATCTGTCTGGGAAGTTCTCTCGCCTGGGGATTTTTTACATTGCTTCTGTTTTATGTTCTCCAGCCATTAGTTTCCATGTTTGTCGACTGGTTCCCTAGAAGTACAGGTACGATACTTTTATATGTATGGCTTGTATATTATGTGGTGGATTTTTCATTCTCTGCAGCAGCAGCATTCGACCTGCGGAGCAAATTGCAGAAGCTTGACAGTGTAATGGACGAATTCCAGGAATCTTTCCAGAACAGCAAACTGTATGAAACTGTAGAAGAATTTCGTGAGAAGGCAGAGTTTTATCGGCCTGAGTTTACGGACAATAAACTGAAAGAATATCTTGACATTCGAAGAGAAAAGTTCCACGAAGTATTGGAACGTCTGGAAGATACTGAGATTCATGAAAAACGCGAAGCTTTTATGGAACGTTATGACGAATTTGCACGTCGATATCTGGAAGTTAAGAACAGTATACGTCATATTTCCAGACGTCAGATGAAAGCTTACCCGAATTTGATCAGTAAAGCGGAACGCTTAAGAAAATTAAAAGAAAAAAGTAAAAATAAAGGAGGAGGTCATAGTATGGGATTAGTTACATTCAAAGGCGGAATCCATCCTTATGATGGGAAGGAGTTATCCAAGAATAAGCCGATTCAGCCTCTGAAACCTCAGAAGGAGCTTGCGTTCCTGGTATCACAGCATATCGGTGCGCCGGCGAAACCAATCGTATCCAAAGGAGACCGGGTATTGATCGGACAGAAGATTGCGGAGGCTGGAGGGTTTGTTTCCGCTCCGGTGTATGCATCAGTTTCCGGAACAGTAAAAGGGATAGAACCCCGGCTTACTGCCACAGGCGGTACCTGTGATGCGATTCTTGTAGAAAATGACGGCTTATATGAGTCTGTGGCATTTGAGCCTGTAGAGCATCCGGAACAGCTTTCAAAAGAAGAGATCCGGAAAAAGATTCAGGAAGCAGGTGTGGTTGGTATGGGAGGTGCAGGATTTCCTACACATGTAAAGCTTTCACCGAAGGAACCTGAAAAAATCGATCACATCCTTGTAAATGGTGCGGAATGTGAGCCGTATCTGACATCGGATTACAGAAGGATGCTGGAAGAGCCGGAAAAAGTAATCGGTGGTCTGAAAGTGATGCTGCAGTTGTTTGACAATGCAAAAGGATGTATTTGTATTGAGGACAATAAGCCGGATTGTATTGAAAAGCTCAGCAAAATGGTGGAGAATGAGCCTCGGATTGAAGTAAAAGCCATGAAAACCAAGTATCCGCAGGGTGCTGAACGTATGCTGATCTATGCGGTTACCGGAAGAAGTATCAATTCTTCCATGCTACCGGCTGATGCGGGCTGTGTTGTGGATAATATTGATACTGTTGTTGCTGTTTATAAGGCAGTTGTACTGGGACAGCCGCTGATGCACAGAATCGTAACTGTAACCGGTGATGCGATCGCTGAGCCGGCTAACTTCTATGTTCCGGTAGGAACCGATTTCCAGGAACTTGTAGAAGCGGCAGGCGGATTTAAAGATCATGTGGAAAAAGTAATCTCCGGTGGTCCTATGATGGGATTTGCCATGTTTGATATGCATGTTCCTGTTACGAAAACCACATCAGCACTTTTGTGTCTGACAAAGGATGAAGTTTGTCATTCGGAAACGACTGCATGTATCAACTGTGGAAGATGTGTGAGTGAGTGTCCGGAACATCTGCTTCCGACCAAGCTTGCTACTTTTGCTACTCATAAAGATCAGGATAAATTCCAGAAATACAATGGTATGGAGTGCTGTGAATGCGGATGCTGCAGTTACGTCTGTCCGGCTAAACGGCCTCTTGCCCAGGAAATTAAGTCCATGAGAAAAATTGTACTGGCTAACAGAAAAAAGAAATAAGGAGGAAGAGACATGAGTGAATTATTACACGTATCGTCCTCACCGCATATACGTTCCAAAATCAAAACCGATAATCTTATGAAAATGGTAGTGATTGCTCTGCTGCCGGCTACACTTTTTGGAATTTATAATTTCGGATGGAGGGCACTGCTTCTGATTTGTATATCTGTCGCTACCTGTGTTGCGACAGAAGGAATTTATGAGACTTTCATGCACAAGAAACTCACAATCGGTGATTTCAGTGCGGTTGTTACCGGACTTTTGCTGGCTTTGAACCTGCCCTCTACGGCTCCCTGGTGGATTCCTGTGATCGGCGGTGTGTTTGCAATCCTCGTGGTAAAACAGTTGTTTGGCGGTCTGGGACAGAATATCATGAACCCGGCACTGGCAGCACGATGCTTCCTTCTCCTTTCCTTTACCGGACAGATGACAAATTTTGCACCGACGTCAGGGCTTGGAAAAATTGTGGATACAGCATCCGGAGCAACACCTCTGGCAGCACTGAAAGCCGGTGAACAGGTGGATGTACTGAGTATGTTCCTTGGTAATACAACAGGTACTATTGGTGAGACCTCTGCACTTGCGCTTTTGATTGGTGCAGCATTCCTGTTGGCGATGAAAGTAATCGACTTCAGAATCCCATTAACCTACATAGGCAGTTTCCTGGTATTTATCATAATTTTTGGCGGTCACGGTCTGGATGCAAATTATATTCTCGGACAGCTCTTCGGCGGCGGTCTGATGCTGGGTGCATGGTTTATGGCTACCGATTATGTGACGACACCGATCACCAAATCAGGACAGCTTGTTTATGGTGTGATCCTGGGTATCCTGACCGGTCTGTTCCGTCTCTTTGGAGCATCCGCGGAAGGTGTATCCTATGCGATCATCTTCAGTAACCTGCTGATTCCGGTAATCGAACGAGTTACTGTTCCCGTTGCATTTGGTAAAGGAGGGAAGAAAGAATGAGTAATAAAATCATAAAAGACGCTATGGCGTTGACTCTGATCACCCTCGTGGCAGGTGCAGCTCTCGGTGCGGTTCATGGTATCACCAAGGAGCCGATTGCCAGACAGGAGGCACTGGCAAAAGCAGAAGCTTATAAAGAAGTATTTGAAGAGGCAAAAGATTATAGTACCGTTGAGATGACGGACGAGCTTGCAGGTCAGCTGCGTGACAGTCTTGACAGCGAAGGCTATCAGGCACAGAGCATAGAGGAAGTAGTGGAAGCTGTGGATGGAAGCGGTACTTCTCTGGGATATATAATCACTGTGATTTCTTCCGAAGGATATGGCGGAGATATTAAGTTTACCATGGGTGTACAGTCGGACGGAACGATGAACGGTATTTCCATCTTATCTATTTCTGAGACTGCCGGTCTGGGTATGCGTGCCAATACGGATGAGTTCAAGAGCCAGTTTGTTGGAAAAAATACAGACAAACTTGTCTATACAAAGAACGGAGCATCTGCGGATAATGAAATCGATGCTCTGAGCGGAGCTACGGTGACTACCAATGCCATGACCAATGGCGTGAATGCCGGTCTTTGTGCATTCCGTGTAATGGAAGGAGGGGAATAAGAGATGAAAGCAAATTCACCTGCAGAACGTTTGTATAATGGTATCATCAAAGAAAACCCTACCTTTGTACTGATGCTTGGTATGTGTCCGACACTGGCAACAACCACATCCGCAATCAATGGTCTGGGTATGGGACTGACGACCATGGTGATTCTGGCAATGTCCAACATGATGATTTCACTTCTTAGAAAAGTGATACCGGATGGAGTTCGTATGCCGGCTTATATCGTAATTGTTGCTTCATTTGTAACAATCGTGCAGTTTTTACTTCAGGGATTTATCCCGACTCTTTACTCTGCACTGGGAATCTATATTCCTTTGATCGTTGTTAACTGTATCATTCTTGGCCGTGCGGAAGCATATGCATCTAAGAATGGTGTGATTAGTTCTCTTTTTGATGGAATCGGTATGGGACTTGGTTTTACCATAGGTCTTACCTGTATCGGTATTGTTCGAGAACTGCTTGGTTCCGGTAAAATCTTTGGTTTCCAGCTGTTTGACGGCGGAGCAACCATTTTTATTCTGGCACCGGGTGCATTCTTTGTTCTGGCAATGCTGGTTGCTGTTCAGAATAAAGTAAAAGCCGGTAAACCGGAAAAAGCTTCCACAGGTACAGGTTGTGGAGAAGCGGCATGCGCAGGATGTACCAATATGATATGCGGCAGCCGTATGGTATCCGGCAATGAGGAAGGAGGAAAGAACGCATGAAAGAGTTATTGATCATTGCGATTGGCTCTGCGCTTGTAAATAACGTAGTACTCAGTCAGTTTTTGGGATTGTGTCCTTTCCTTGGAGTGTCCAAGAAAATGGATACGGCAGCAGGTATGGGCGGAGCAGTTATCTTTGTTCTGACGCTGTCTTCTTTCTGCACCAGTCTGATCTATAAATTTATTCTTGTAAAAACAGGAATGGAATATCTGCAGACTATCGTATTTATTCTTGTGATCGCTGCTTTAGTACAGCTGGTAGAGATGTTCCTGAAAAAGACCATTCCGGCTTTATACAGGAGTCTGGGTGTTTATCTGCCTCTGATCACTACAAACTGTGCAGTGCTTGGTGTAGCACTTCTGAATGTACAGAATGATTACAATGTTTTAGAGGGAACTGTCAATGGATTTGCCACAGCAGTAGGTTTCACGATTGCGATCGTACTGATGGCAGGGCTTAGAGAAAGAATCGAGTATAACGATATTCCAAAGCCTTTCCGGGGAATGCCGATTGTTCTTCTGACAGCAGGACTTATGTCCATCGCATTCTTTGGTTTTTCCGGATTAATTTAAAGGAGGAGAGTTATGATTACAGGTATTATCATTGCAGCCGTTTTAGTAGGCGGTACCGGATTAATAATCGGACTCCTTCTTGGCGTAGCTGGAAAGAAATTTGCAGTACAGGTTAATGAAAAAGAAATAGCTGTAAGAGAAAAACTTCCGGGCAACAACTGTGGTGGTTGTGGATATCCGGGTTGTGATGGTCTTGCGGCAGCCATTGCGGCGGGTCAGGCACCGGTAAGCGGATGTCCCGTGGGAGGTCCGGAGGTTGCAAAACAGGTTGCAGCGATCATGGGACAGGAAGTGGAAGAAGGACGCCGTATGGCTGCTTTTGTAAAATGCGGCGGCGACTGCGAGCATTCCCGTCAGAATTATGTTTATGATGGTGTGGAAGACTGTTCAATCATGGCGTTTATTCCGGGCGGCGGTTCGAAAAAGTGTCATCATGGATGTCTTGGTTATGGAACATGTGTAAAATCATGTACTTTCAATGCAATCCATATTGAAAACGGGATCGCAGTGGTTGACAAAGAAAAATGTAAAGCCTGCGGAAAATGTGTTTCCGTATGTCCGCATCATTTGATTGAGCTTGTACCATATGATCAGACAGTAAAAGTACAGTGCAGTTCTTCCGATAAAGGAAAAGCTACTATGACTGCATGCGACAACGGCTGTATCGGATGTAAGAAATGTGAGAAGAACTGTCCGGTACAGGCAATTACAGTCACGAATAACGTGGCACATATTGATTATGACAAATGTACAAACTGTGGTCTGTGCAAACAGAATTGTCCGCGTCACTGTATTCATTAAAATGAAGGATCAGAGTTGCTAAGTCAAACGGCGGGAAACGGGATTTTTAGGAATCCCGTTTCCTGCCGTTTTTCGAAAGAAAGTTTTGACAGGTTGAATTATTTCATCTGTTATGTTATGATAGCCGAGTGTTGAATCAATAAAACAGAGATACAAACTGTGTAATTTAATTGGTAAAATGATGAAGAAACGAGATTGGATTGCTGCGGCTGTTATTCTTGCGGCAGCTCTGATATTTGCTTTGGTCGGTAAGATGACTGCTTTGCCGGCACAGGCTCTCCGTATTACTGTGAATGGAGAGAACTATGGAATTTATGATATTACAGAAGATCAGGAGATAAAGATTAACGACACAAATATCTGTCAGATTGAAGATGGAAAAGTGCGTATGACCTGGGCAGATTGTCCGGATCAGATCTGTGTGCATACTGCTGAGATTTCAAAGGATGGTGGATCCATTATATGTCTGCCCAATCGGATTGTTTTAGAGATTATATCAGAGGTTCCGGAGGATACGGGGGAAAAAGTGGATGTAATCAGTTCCTGAAAGGCGGGAGAAATTTTGAAAAAAAAGTCAGCATATTTGGGGCTGCTTTGTGCGGCAGCTATTATACTGGGGTATGTGGAATCCCTTTTTCCTGTATTTGTGGGAGTTCCGGGTATGAAGATCGGGCTGCCCAATCTGGCTGTAGTCATGGTGCTTTATCTGTACTCGTGGAAAGAAGCAATGGCAGTGTCTTTTGTCCGCATCCTGGTGATCGGTTTTCTGTTTGGCAATGCGTTCAGTATCGCTTTCAGTCTGGCAGGAGGTATACTCAGTCTTTTGTGCATGGAAGCAGCCAGAAGATTTCTCAAATTAAGCTGCACCGGTGTCAGTATGATCGGTGGTGTGACGCATAATCTGGGACAGATTTTGGTGGCTATGGTTGTAGTGGAAAATGTAAGAGTAGGATACTATTTTTCTATTCTTGCTGTAACAGGATTAGTAACAGGAATTTTGATTGGAATACTGGCAGCAGAACTGGTGAAAAGGATTCGGTGTGCGGTTGGTTCTGAATTTGACAATAAAAGGGAATCCGGGAGGAAATCATGATCGGTTATATCAAAGGAATATTGGAAGAGGCAGATGAACAGTGTATCATCGTGGATAACCATGGAATCGGATATCGAATTTTTGTTCCTGGTTCTGCATTTGCCGGAGCCCTTCCGATTGGAGAAGAGGTTAAGATCTATACATATCTTTCTGTTAAGGAAGATGCGATGCAGCTGTATGGTTTTCTTACAAGGGATGACCTGAGAATGTTTAAGATGCTTCTGGGAGTCAATGGAATCGGACCGAAAGCAGGTCTTGGAATTCTGTCTGCACTTACGGCAGATGAACTACGATTCGCGGTGCTGGCAGATGATGCGGCATCTATTTCAAAAGCCCCGGGTATCGGTAAGAAAACCGCACAGAAACTAATATTGGAACTCAAAGATAAATTGAATCTTGAAGATGCCTTTGAACAAAAACTGGCAAATCAGGCAGCAGCTTCCCCGGCAGTTTCAGGCACAGAGGATGGGGTACATGAGGCAGTACAGGCTTTGACGGCGTTGGGCTATCCCGGCACAGATGCTCTGCGGGCGGTGAAAAAAGTGGAAGGTGCAGAAATGATGACTGTAGAAGAGATACTGAAAGCGGCATTGAAAAAGATGATTTAGGGAGCGCCCGGAGAGAGAAATGGATAAGAGAATTATTACAACCGATATGATGGAAGAAGATATTCGGATGGAAGGAAGTCTCAGACCACAATATCTGAAAGATTATATCGGACAGGAAAAGGCAAAACAAAATCTGAAAATATATATTGAAGCGGCAAAACAGAGAAAGGATTCCCTGGATCATGTACTGTTCTATGGCCCGCCGGGACTTGGGAAAACCACATTGGCCGGCATCATTGCCAATGAAATGGGAGTACATATGAAGGTGACTTCCGGACCCGCGATTGAGAAGCCCGGTGAGATGGCAGCAATCCTGAATAATCTTCAGGAAGGGGACGTGCTTTTTGTGGACGAGATTCATCGTCTGAACCGGCAGGTAGAGGAGGTTCTTTATCCGGCTATGGAAGATTTTGCGATTGATATTATGATCGGAAAAGGGGCAACTGCCCGTTCCATCCGTCTGGATCTGCCGCATTTTACACTGGTGGGCGCAACCACAAGAGCAGGGCTTTTGACGGCACCTCTGCGAGACAGGTTTGGAGTGATTCATCATCTGGAGTTTTATACGGAAAATGAGCTGAAAACAATTATCATGCATTCGGCCAGGATTCTTGGAGTTGAAATTGATGAGGAAGGTGCTGTAGAGATGGCCAAGCGATCCAGGGGCACCCCTCGTCTGGCCAATCGATTGCTAAAGAGAGTGCGTGATTTTGCACAGGTAAAATACGATGGAAAGATTACGAAAGAAGTAGCTTCTTTTGCGCTGGATCTGCTTGAAGTTGACAAGTATGGTCTGGACCAGACGGACCGATATATTCTGAATACGATTATCCATAAGTTTCAGGGAGGTCCGGTAGGTTTGGATACGCTTGCAGCAGCGATCGGAGAGGATTCGGGAACGATCGAAGATGTATATGAACCGTACCTGATACAGAACGGATTTTTAAACCGTACCCCGAGAGGAAGAATGGCAACTGAGCGTGCGTATCATCATCTGGGCCTTACCTTCAGCCAGAAAGACGAAGATCTGCAGGGAAAATCATAGCAAACGAACAATAACAATGATATACTTTGTCTGTGGATTGGAAAGAAAAAGGTTGTTTTTTGGAGGAATTTGATTATAATAGAAATTAGTACGTATGGAGGAAATGCCAGTTATGCCAGCAAAAAATACAACAAAAGTTTTAATCGGAGGAAAAATTGTCACTTTGAGCGGATATGAAAGTGAGGATTATCTGCAGAAAGTGGCTTCATATATGAATCATAAAATAGCGCAGCTCAGTGAATTGCCGGGATATAATCGTCAGCCTATGGAGACTAAGCACACGCTGCTCAGTCTGAACATCGCAGATGATTATTTTAAAGCGAAACGACAGGCAGAGGTGTTTGAGGAGGATTCCCAGCTTAAGGATAAAGAGATGTATGACCTGAAGCATGACCTGATTGAGGCACAGATTCAGGTGGAGAATCTTACGGCAGAGAATGAAAAACTGATGGAACAGGTTAGAAAACTGGAAAGCGATATGGATAATCTTTTGAAATAATGGTACTGTGTAAATTTTAAATGGACGTGACCACAATAGTCACGTCCATTTTATCTCAGTCGGAGATTGGAGAGTTTATATGAGAGTAGAATTACTGGCTCCAGCAGGATCCTATGAAGCATTGGAAGCGGCTTTGCGTGCAGGAGCAGATGCGGTTTATCTGGGAGGCGAAAAATTTGGTGCCAGAGCTTATGCGGATAATCTTGACCGGGATCATATGATTCAGGCGATTCAGTATGCACATCTTCATGGGAAGAAGCTGTATCTGACCGTAAATACCCTTTTAAAAAACAGAGAACTGGAACAGGAGTTATATGAGTATCTGGCACCTTATTATGAGACAGGTCTGGATGCTGTGATCGTTCAGGATCTGGGGGTTCTTCGTTTTATAAAAAGAGAGTTTCCAAAACTGCATATTCATGCAAGTACTCAGATGACGATTACCGGTGTAGAAGGAGCCAGGATGTTAAAGGAAGCCGGAGCTGCCAGAATCGTTACTGCAAGGGAATTATCGCTGAAAGAGATTCAGGCGATTTATGACGCTACGCAGATGGAGATAGAAAGTTTTATTCATGGTGCTTTGTGTTACTGCTACTCCGGGCAGTGCTTGATGAGCAGCATGATCGGAGGAAGAAGCGGCAACAGAGGACGATGTGCACAGCCGTGCCGTCTGCCCTATCAGGTATGGAGAGACGGACAACGACTGAATAGTGAAAAAACAGCATACCCCCTCAGTCCTAAAGATATGTGTACGGTTGGTATTTTGCCGGAGATTATAGAGGCAGGTGTCTTCTCACTGAAGATCGAAGGGAGAATGAAAAAGCCGGAATATACGGCGGGTGTGGTAGAGATTTATAGGAAATATCTGGATCAGTATCTGGCAGGTAACAAGCGCCCGGTGGTAAGTCAGGAAGATTATCAGACACTTTTTGATATTTACAACAGAGATGGATTTCACGAAAGCTATTATAAGGTCAGAAATGGCCGGGATATGATGGCACTTCGCAATGAAAAAAAGACGGTTTCCGGTGATGATATAAAAGTAATTCGTAATGAAGCATTATTTTCAGAAATCCGAAAAAAATATCTGGAAGAAAAAAAACAGGAGAAAATTAAGGGAACCTTAAATCTTTTTGCGGATTGTCCTGCTATACTGGAAATTGATTACTGTGGGTATCAGATCACTGCAGAAGGCGCCGTTGTCCAGGAAGCGTCAAACCGACCATTAGACGAGGAACGGGTTCGCAGGCAGATGATGAAAACCGGAGAAACAGAATTTACATTCGAAGAACTGGATATTTTTATGGGAGATCATATTTTCCTTCCCATGCAGCAGCTGAATGAACTTCGAAGAATGGGTCTTGAACTGTTAAAACGTGAGATTCTTGCACCGTATGAAAGAAAATTATCTTCAAGAACACCTTTGAAGCATGAGAAAAACATGAAGTCTGGTGCCTGCCAGTCGGAACTGTCAGTTTCTGTCCGGACCTGCGAGCAGCTGGATGCTGTGATGAAAATCGATGATATTGTAAGAATTTATGCGGACTGTGGTATTTTCCCAAAAGACAGCTTTACTCAGAGTGTGTACGAATTGATTTCAGAAGGAAAGAAAAGGGGAAAAGCCATTTTCCTTATGCTTCCTCATATGGTTCGGGACTGTGAACTGAATGGAAGAAAAGAATACTTTCAGGAGCTGTGCAGGAAAGGACTGTCGGGATTCCTTGTGAGAAATCTGGAAAGTTATGGAGTACTGCAGTCCATGGGATTAAATCAGATGGCTGTTCTGGATGCGAATCTTTACACGATGAATGAGGAAAGCAGAAAATTCTGGGAAGAGCAGGGTACAGCCTGGGATACGGTACCATTGGAACTGAATCAGAAAGAACTTCGATATCGTGACAATTCATGCAGTGAGATGATCGTGTACGGATACACGCCTATGATGGTTTCTGTTCAGTGTATTCAGAAGAATCTGGACAAATGCAATCATAAGTGTGCAGTTTTAGCGCTTCAGGACCGATATCAGAAAAAATTTCATGCAGTATGCAGCTGTGAATTCTGTTATAATACAATATATAATACACTTCCGATGTCGCTTCTTCAGGAAGCTGAGGCGGTAAAACATTTGGGCATCACAAAATACCGTCTTTCTTTTACCATAGAAAACAGCGTGGAAGTGGAAAAAATTGCCCGGGATTTTTGTGCAGTCTATCTGCATGGGGAAAATCCATCCCATGAGATCCAGCGGATGGAAGTTACAAAAGGCCACTTCAACAGAGGTGTGGAATAGAACGGAAATATAATTTCCCGATGGGAGGAAATAAGTGGAAACAATAATCACAGAAGTATCCAAATATTTAATCATTTTTCTTATGGTTCTCTTTACCTTCCAGTGTTTTACGATCTTTCGCAAGCACGACCAGGAAGATAAGTACCAGGTCTTAAGACGACAGATCATTTTGATGCTTTTTATGAATTTTATTGCCTATGCGGTATTGTTCATTCAGACGGAAGAGATCAAATTTCTTTTTATGTATGGGGCTGTTTTTATCTTTATTATCGTTGTACAGATATTGTATAGATTGATTTACAGAAAAGCAAATCTTCTGATCGTCAATAATATGTGTATGCTGCTGAGCATTGGTTTTCTTGTCCTCAGCCGTCTCAGTTTTGATAAAGCGGTAAAACAGTTTGAAATTGTTGTTGTAGGAATGGTTCTTTCCTTTATTGTACCGGTGATCGTTCGTAAAGTTAAACTTCTGAAAGATCTGACCTGGTTATATGGTATCGTGGGAATCGGACTTTTGGGAGTGGTGCTGGTTCTTGCAACCATCTCAGGCGGGGCCAAGCTTTCGATTGAAATCGGTGGTATTACGTTCCAGTTTTCAGAGCTTGTTAAGATTACGTTTGTGTTTTTTGTCGCCGGGATGCTCAGAGAAGATCAAAGTTTTCGGAATGTCGTGATCACTACAGTCGTTGCAGCTCTTCATGTGCTGATTCTTGTTGCTTCCAAAGATCTGGGAAGCGCTGTAGTATTTTTCGTGGCATATATTGTTATGGTATATGTTGCAACAAAGAAACCACTGTATGCACTGGCGGGATTATGCTCCGGTGCCGCAGCTGCAGTTCTGGCATATTTCCTGTTTGGACATGTACGGCAGAGGGTGATTGCCTGGAAAGACCCGATTGCAGTCTATGATAAAGCAGGCGGCGGATATCAGCTTGCCCAGGGATTGTTTGGAATCAGCGCCGGTGGATGGTTCGGTATGGGACTGGGGCAGGGAATGCCCAATATTATTCCTGTGGTAGATAAAGATTTTATTTTTGCCGCAATCTGCGAGGAACTGGGTGCCGTTTTTGCAATCTGTCTGTTGCTGGTATGCATGAGCTGTTATCTGATGATCGTCAATGTGTCGATGAAAATGAGCAAACCATTCTACAAACTGATTGCCATGGGACTGGGAGCGGAATATGCGATTCAGGTATTCCTGACCGTGGGCGGAACAAGTAAGTTTATTCCTCTGACAGGTATCACACTGCCTTTAGTGAGTTATGGAGGAAGTTCCGTTATCTGTACGATTTTGATGCTTGCAATTATTCAGGGATTATATATTCTCAGGGAAGATGAAGGTGAAGAGCTTGAAAGGCAAAGAAAAGAAAGAGAAAGACTTAACAAAAAGAAAAACAAACGCCGCGGGAACGGAACGGGATCCGGAACAGGAGGATATCCGCAAAGGGAAAAAACACTCGAAGAAAAAATCGAAGAGCAAACGGAAAAAAGCCTCAACTGGTAAAGAATATGTGATCATTGCTTATAGTTTTGTGGGAATCTTTCTTGCTCTGATCGGATATCTTGTGTATTTTAATGTGGAACTTCGGGATGAGTATGCAAATAGCCCATATAATTCCAAACGTCAGGGGACGTATCAGGAACGGGTCGTGAAAGGTGAAATCATTTCTGCGGACGGAGAAACTCTGGCAAGTACGCAGACGGATTCGGAAGGAAATGAATTCCGATTATATCCTTATGAAAATATTTTTGCCCATGTGGTTGGCTATTCCGCATCCGGTATCAGTGGTCTGGAGCAGAGTATGAATTCGCAGCTTCTGACTTCACATTCCAATATGCTGGAACAGGTAGAAAATGAGTTTAAGGATGAAAAAAATATCGGTGATAATGTGGTAACCACGCTGGATACAAAACTGCAGAAGGCTGCTTATGATGCTCTGGGTGATTATAAAGGTGCGGTTGTGGTTATGGAACCGGACACGGGAAAGATTCTTGCTATGGTGAGCAAGCCGGACTTCAATCCCAATACCATAACACAAGACTGGGAGGCAATCAATTCTGATACAACCAGTTCAAGGCTGGTTAACCGCGCCACACAGGGACAATATCCGCCCGGATCCACCTTTAAGATTGTTACGGCCCTTGCTTACTGGCGGCAGAACAATACCTTCAGCGGTTTTGATTTTAACTGTACAGGGGAAGTGGAAAACGGAGGATACACCATACATTGCTACCATAACAGTGCACATGGACAGGAAGATTTTAAAACTGCTTTTGCAAAATCCTGTAATTCTGCATTTGCTCAGATTGGAGTGGACTTAAATCGGGAAGAATACAGACAGACAGTGGACAGTCTTATGTTTAATCAGGAACTTCCGCTGGAACTGCCTTATAAGAAGAGTAAGTTTACATTGGAAAAGAGCAGTGCAGATGCTTTGACCATGCAGACGGCTATTGGACAGGGCGAAACACTGGTTTCCCCTATGTATATGGCAATGCTTACCAGTGCGATAGCAAATGACGGAAGTATGATGACACCGTATCTGGTGGACCGGATTGAAACTTATACAGGGGAAACAGTGAAAACAAATGAGCCGAAGGTCTATAAAAAGGTAATGACGCAACAGGAGGCTTCTGTGCTTAAAGAGCTTATGACCGGAGTTGTGGAGTATGGAACTGCCACATCTTTGTCAGGAAGAGGCTATACGGCAGCCGGAAAAACCGGTACAGCAGAGCATGGGGATGTATCGTCTACAACGCCGCATTCCTGGTTTGTAGGATTTTCTAATGTGGAGAACCCGGATATCGTTGTCAGTGTGATCGCTGAAGAATCCGGTGCGGGAAGTGAGATTGCAGTCCCGATCGCAGCAAAAATATTTGATGCATATTATGCAGGGTGATAAAGGTTATATTAAAGGTTGCACAGTTTTCCGAAAAGAGGTATACTAAAATCAATAAATAACACAACGCATTACAGGAGGAACGCAAATGATTGAGGCAACAAGCTGTGGCGGAGTGGTAATATATCGGGGGAAGATTCTTACTTTATACAAAAGTTATAAGAATAAGTATGAAGGCTGGGTTCTTCCCAAGGGAACTGTGGAAGCTGGAGAAGAGTATAAGGATACAGCAATACGGGAAGTAAGAGAGGAGGCCGGAGTACAGGCATCTGTCATCAAATATATCGGGAAAAGTCAGTACAGTTTTTCAGTACCGGAGGATACGGTTGAAAAAGAAGTACATTGGTATCTGATGATGGCGAACAGTTATTATAGCAAACCCCAACGCGAGGAGTATTTTGTTGATTCCGGATATTACAAATTCCACGAAGCTTACCATCTGCTTAAATTTTCCAATGAACGTCAAATATTGGAAATGGCATATAATGAATATTTGGATTTAAGGAAATCCAACCTGTGGGGAAATCGCAAGTATTTTTAGCGTAACTGTTTCGTTGGACAAGGGAGGGATGTACATATACCCTTCCTTGTTTGCTATTAAGAGGAATGTGCGAAGCACATTCAGAATATGAAAGGAGGGTTGTATATGTTGGATCAGATTGATTTAACGAAAAAGATGGAGAAGGATGAGTACAAAGCAAGAATGGAAAACATGATGCCCCGGTTATCAAGGCTTCAGCGGGAATGTAAGGAATTGGGTATTCCGGTGATGATTGTTTTTGAAGGATTCGGAGCTGCGGGAAAGGGTGTACAGATCAGTAAACTGATTTCTGCATTAGATCCCAGAGGATTTTGCGTTTATGCGATTAACGGCGAGTCAAAAGATGAGCAGCTTCGTCCGTTTTTGTGGAGATTCTGGACAAAGACACCGGAGAAAGGACGAATCGCAATCTTTGACAGAAGCTGGTACCGAAGAGTACTGGTTGACCGTTTTGATGGAGTTACTACATTAAAGGAATTGGGTTATGCGTACGAAGAAATTAATTCTTTTGAACGACAGCTTACGGACGGAGGCTATGTCATTATCAAACTGTTTCTTGCCATCGATAAGAAAGAACAGAAAAAACGGTTTAAAAAGCTTATGGAATCCAAGTCCAGCGCATGGCGTGTGACGGAAGCCGATCTGAAGAGAAACAAAGAGTACGATGAATATAAAAAGATGAACGATGAGATGCTCCAGAGAACAGATACAGATTATGCTCCGTGGCATATCATTGAAGCGACAGACAAAGAATTTGCGACGGTTAAGATTTACTCTGCGGTGATTGCGGCGATGGAACAGAAAATCCAGGAAGTTAAGCAGGAAAAAGAGGCGAAAGCAAAAGAAGATGCCCTGAAAAAGCAGGGAGTAACGGAAAAAGCTGCTGAAAAGTCCACAGGTGAAGATTCTGTTCTTCGAACATCCAGTTTGAACAGTGCGGATCTCAGTCTGAGTTATACGAAAGAAGAGTATAAAGAAAAACTGGAAAAATTGCAGAACAGGATTCAGGAACTGCATGGAGAATTGTATCAAAAACGAATTCCTGTGATTCTTGGATTTGAGGGCTGGGATGCCGGAGGAAAAGGCGGCGCCATCAAACGGTTGACAGAAAAGATGGATCCAAGGGGATATCAGGTAAATCCTACCGCATCTCCCAATGATATCGAGAGGGCGCATCATTATCTTTGGAGATTCTGGAATAATGTTCCGAAAAAGGGGCATATTGCCATCTTCGACCGTACCTGGTATGGAAGAGTTATGGTAGAAAGAATCGAAGGTTTCTGTACGAAAGATGAGTGGAGCAGGGCTTATAAAGAAATTAATGATATGGAAGCCAACTGGGTGCATTCCGGAGCCGTGGTCCTGAAGTTCTGGCTTCAGATTGATAAAGATGAACAGGCGAGAAGATTCAAAGAGAGAATGGAAAATCCGGAAAAGCAGTGGAAGATCACAGACGAGGACTGGAGAAATCGTGAAAAATGGGATCAGTATGAACAGGCGGTGGATGATATGCTGGTACATACATCGACCACATATGCACCATGGATCATAGTGGAAGGAAATAGTAAGTACTATGCCCGGATCAAAGTATTGCAGTCTGTAGTCGATGCCATCGAAAAACGTCTGAAAGAAGAAGAAAAGTAGAAGGTTGAGTTTATCGATGCTAAAATGGTATAAGAAGCTTTATATAGGGGATAATGCTAAAAAGAAAGCTCCCGCTGTTATAAAAAAAGTTAATCAGGGTAAACTGCAGTTTGATATTTATCTGATCACACTGGCATCTAATGAAAAGAATCTGCTGGAGATTATTCAGGCAAATCAACTGACTCAAAAAACATTAAGAAAGCTTTGTCCTATGATCGTGGGACTGGCGGCCGGATACACAGAAGCCTTGGAAGTGGTGGAAAAAATCATAGAAGAGACCTATCAAAAGCAGGGAAATACGGATGTCCGCCGGTATCTGGAGGAGAGACTGACAGAAGAGAATGAAAGTGAAGTGGGTGAGTAAAAATGCTACATATCCTGATTGCAATTTTAAAAATACTGGGAATTCTTCTGTTAGTGGTAGTGGGTATCCTGTTATTTATCGTTCTGTCGGTTTTATTTGTACCGGTATGTTACAGCGCACAAGGTCACAAACTGGAAGATGATCTTTATGGAAAGGCAGCTGTTTCCTGGCTGTTTCGTCTGGTTTATGTGAGAGTGATATATTCCGAAGGAAAGACTGCATTTGAAGTATATCTCTTTGGGATTCCACTGTTTGCTCTGATGAATAAGCTGAAAGACCGAAAAAAGCGCAGAAGGAAAAGGCGTAAAGAAGCGAAAAAGGAAGCAAAACAGTCAGGCAAAAACGAACAATCATTTTCCGGACCGAAAAACGAGAACAGTGTGGAAAAAACTGCTGCTGATAAACATGTTACGAAACATAATACAGCACAGAAAAAGGTGGAAGATCAGACAGACACGGTTAATCATAACATAGAGAAAGCGCAGGATCCTGTTTCTGATAAAATAAGCAGTATCTGGAATAAGGCAAAGAATCTGATCACAGAAATTTTCAAATTCCCCGGAAAAGTAGTGGCAGGGATTCGAAAAATACGGTTAACATTCCGGGGAATCTGTGATAAAATAAAACAGTGGTATACATTTTTACAGATGGATGATACCAAACAGGCGGTTCATTTCCTGAAAGGAAAAGGCAGACTTTTGATCCGTCATATGATGCCGAGAAAGATAACAGGAAAACTTCTTTTCGGATTTGACGATCCTGCTCTGACGGGAAAGGCACTGGCAGCAGCCAGTCTGTTGTGTCCGCTTTATAAAAACAGATTTCAGATAATTCCCGTTTTTGACCGGACGGTTTTTGAGGGAGAAGTAAAACTGAGAGGGAGAATATTTGGTGGTTATCTGTTGCTGCAGGCATTACAGATTTACCGAAGCAGAGAAGTAAAAGCAACCTATCAGAGGTTTCGACAGAAGGAGGCATAATTCATATGGCAGACAATAATAATTTTCAGAACACAGTAGAGGCATTGTTCAAAGGAATGGACAGTTTTATAACCACAAAGACGGTTGTGGGTGATGCGATTACGGCAGGAGATAACATTATTTTACCGCTGGTGGATGTATCTTTTGGTGTGGCAGCCGGAGCATTTGCTGAGAATGCAAAGAATAATGGCGGCGGCGGTATGGGAGGAAAGATTTCTCCTTCCGCAGTTCTGGTGATCAATAAAAACGGAACTAAGCTTGTTAACGTGAGAAACCAGGATGCTATCACCAAGATTCTGGATATGGTACCGGATCTTGCAGATAAATTTACTGGAAAAGGTAAAAAAGAGGAGTGTTCTTCTGATGATGTGGAGCATATACTGAATCAAGAAGAAGAATAGGAGAGGGTAAACCACGAGGATCCTCGGATTTATCTTATTTTGGATAGGCGTGGGAATGCTGATTCAGCTGATCGTTCCCACTAATGTATGGACAGTGATCATAGCAGCGGTCTGTATGCTTGTTGGGTACAATTTATTTTGCTGTTCTTAGGTGTTCCGGTGCGTGACACTCGGGGCACCTTTTTATGTGAAAAGAAATTATAAAGGAGAGTTGAGATGAGTATATTAAACGTAGAACACCTTTCTCACGGATTCGGTGACAGGGCGATTTTTCAGGATGTTTCCTTTCGTCTGCTGAAAGGGGAACATATCGGTCTGATCGGAGCGAACGGAGAGGGAAAATCCACGTTTTTTAAAGTAGTTACAGACAAGATGATGCCGGATGAGGGGAAAATTGAATGGGCCAAAAATGTCCGTGTCGGTTATCTGGATCAGCATGCATCTTTGGAAAAAGGAATGACGATCCGGGATGTACTGTCATCGGCGTTTTCCTGGCTGTTTGAATTGGAAAATAAGATGAATGAGATCTGTGAGCAGATGGGAGAAGCGTCTCCGGAAGAGATGGAAACGATGCTGGAAGAGCTGGGTACCATACAGGATCTGCTGACGATGCATGACTTTAATATCATAGATGCCAAGGTGGAAGAAGTTGCACGTGCACTGGGATTGATTGAACTGGGTCTGGACAGTGATGTGACGGAGCTTTCCGGCGGTCAGAGAACCAAGATCCTTCTTGGAAAACTGCTTTTGGAAAAGCCGGATATTTTGCTTCTGGACGAGCCCACCAATTATCTGGATGAGCAGCATATTGAATGGCTGAAAAGATATCTGAATGAATATGAAAATGCGTTTATTCTGATATCTCATGATATTCCGTTTTTAAACAGTGTGGTAAATATTATTTATCATATGGAGAATCAGAAACTGGAACGATATGTGGGGGATTATGAGCATTTTCAGGAAGTCTATGCTGTGAAGAAGGCGCAGCTGGAGGCGGCATATAAAAGACAGCAGCAGGAGATCAGTGAGCTGAAAGATTTTGTGGCAAGAAATAAGGCCAGAGTATCCACCAGAAATATGGCCATGTCCCGTCAGAAAAAGCTGGATAAGATGGAAAAAATAGAACTGGTACAGGAAAAGCCGAAACCACAGTTTTTGTTTCGGGAAGCAAGGACGGCAGGAAAGCAGCTTTTCTGTACAAAAGATCTGGTGATTGGCTATGAAGAACCATTGTCTGTTCCATTGAATCTTGAGATGGAAAGAGGAGAGAAGGTAGTACTTACCGGTGCCAACGGAATCGGAAAAACCACACTGCTGAAAAGTATTCTGGGACTGATTCGACCGCTGGAAGGATTCGCTCAGTTGGGTGATTATCTGTATATCGGTTATTTTGAGCAGGAATCTTCGACAGATAATACGAAAACCTGTATCGAAGAAATATGGGAGGAATTTCCTTCCTACACGCAGTATGAGGTCCGGTCCGCACTTGCCAAATGTGGTCTGACTACAAAACACATTGAAAGTCAGGTGAGAGTATTGAGCGGTGGTGAGCAGGCGAAAGTCAGGCTGTGTAAGCTGATCAATAAGGAGACAAATCTTCTTGTACTGGACGAGCCCACCAATCATCTGGATGTGGATGCAAAGGATGAACTGAAACGTGCTCTGAAAGAATACAAAGGAAGCATTCTTATGGTGTGTCATGAGCCTGAATTTTATGAGGCAGTGGCCACCAGTGTATGGGATTGTTCTCAGTGGACCACAAAGCGATGATCATAATGAGATATAAAAGATAAACGAATACTGCTGAAAGGGGAATGAAGATACGATGGAAAGTAACAGGGAGGGTGAAAGAGTCTGGGTACAGACTGTAAAAGAAAATATTGAAAAAGTACTGGTAGGCAAAGGGAAAGTGATCGATCTTGTTTTGACCTCTTTGATCGCGGGAGGTCATGTTCTTTTGGAAGATGTGCCGGGAACCGGAAAAACGATGCTGGCAAAATCCCTGGCAAAGTCTATGGATGTTTCCTTTGGGAGAATTCAGTTTACACCGGATCTTTTGCCGTCAGATGTGACAGGACTGAATTATTTTAATCAGAAAAAGGGAGAATTTCAGTTTCGGAAAGGTCCTGTATTTGCCCATATGATTCTGGCAGATGAAATCAACCGTGCCACCCCAAGAACACAGTCCAGTCTCCTGGAGTGTATGGAGGAAAGACAGGTTACGGTGGATGGAGTGACCCGAAAGCTGGAGGAACCGTTTTTTGTTATTGCAACTCAGAATCCGCTTGAGACTACAGGTACATTTCCGCTGCCGGAAGCACAGCTGGACCGTTTCTTTATGAAGCTTTCGATGGGTTTGCCGGGAGAAAAAGAAGAACTGGCTATTTTACAGCGCTTTCTGGAAGATCAACCTTATGAGACCCTCTCAGCCGTATGCAGTGGTATGGATGTTATTGCCGCAAGAGAAGCTGTAAAACAGGTATATGTGCATCCCCATCTTCTATCTTATATGGTATCGCTTGTACAGGCTACAAGAGAAGATAAGGAGATTCTTTCCGGTGTCAGCCCGAGAGGTTCGCTTGCTCTGCTTCACGCTTCTCAGGCATATGCCTGGATCCATGGCAGAGAATATGTGGTGCCGGAGGATATAAAAGCTGTGGCAGTTTCTGTGATGGCGCATCGGCTGGTACTTTCCAGAGGATATGGAAGCGCTTTGACGGGAGAGAAAAAAATCAGAGAGATTCTGGATCGTACCACAGTGCCTACGGAGGAATGGGAGAGAAAATAAATGACGATCGTAGTTATTTTGATCGGTGCGTTTTTGATGAGCTACCTTTTAAGTGCTGCTTATCAGCAGCATTGGAAAAGAGAGCTGGATGCACGGGTAGAGTTTCAAAAAGAGCCGGCCATGGAAGGGCAGGACGCACAGCTGACAGAAACGATTACAAATAACAAATGGCTTTTTCTTCCTCTTTTGCAGGTGGGTTTTCATATTCACAGAAATCTTTGGTTTGCAGACGGAGAAAATACAAGTGTTTCGGATCAGTGTTACAAAAGAGATATATTTTCGGTAGGCAGTTATCAGAGAATTACCAGAACCATTCCGTTTCACTGCAGTAAAAGAGGCTTTTATGAGTTGGATAAAGTAGAACTGGTCACCAGAAGTCCGTTGATGACTCAAAAGCATTATGAAACACTCAGCCATCCGGACCATTTTTATGTATACCCTTCCCTTGTGGATGAAAGACAGTTGGAAATTCCTTTCCAGAAAGTGATGGGTTCTGTTCTGGCAAAAAAGAGTCTGTTTGAAGATCCTTTTGAATTTCAGGGAATCCGTGAATACCAGCTTTCCGATCCTATGAGCAGGATCAACTGGAAAGCCTCCGCAAAATCAGATCAGTGGATGGTCAATCTGTATGGTTCTACAGCTGCACAGGAAGTAGTTCTTTTATTGGATGTTGAGGATGAAACAATCTGGAAGTATGATGAAATCCATGAAGAGGGGATTCGGATTGCGGCATCTTTGATATCCAGATGTATCCAGAGCGGTATTCCTGTAGGGGTTCGGACAAACGGCAGAGATCAGAAGACCGGAGAGTGCTTCCGTCTGGAGGTGGGAAGCGGCAGGCAGCAGCTGCGTCTGGCAAATGAAGGCTTATCCAGAATAGATCTGGTGCAGAAGCCGGATAAAATGGAATTTGTGCTGACTCGGGAGAGAGAATCCATGGATCATACCTATCGGACGTATGTAATGATTTCCAAGAATCAGAGGATCAGCTGTTATGAAGGATTTAAAGAATTATTACATCAGGGAGCGGGCGGTATATGGATTGCCACTCTATATAAAGAAATGAATATGACACTTCCCATGGACTCTGATTTGTCCGTGATACGATGGGAGGTGAAAAAATGAGAAAATACGTGATTAAAGGTCTGGAAATCTGTAATGGTTTTCTATTGCTTTCTGCTTTATACTGTTGTGTGATGCAGCAGATTTTAGCAAATGATTTGCTGAGCTTTTATAAAAGTCTCCTTTTGATACCTCTGATTGGGATTCTATCTGTTTCTGTAGAGAAAGTGAAGCATTTTTGGCAGTATCTTCTGATTGCGGTTGTATCAGGTCTTCTGGCAGCAATTGCAGCCGGCAGTGGATTTTCACGATTTTGGATGGGAGTCTGTGCAGTGATCGCAGCATTCTCCTATTTTGCTGCGAGAGCCGGGAAACGTGACTGCTGGCTTGATCTTCCTGCGTATCCATGGCTGATCGTATATTTCCTTATGTACCTTTTGGGAAATCACTTTAGCAGAGAATTCCTGACCCTTTATGCTTCGTTTGGAGCAGGCATATATTTTCTTATATGTAATCTTCATACAAATATGACGGAAATGGATGAATTTGTTAAAACACACAGTTCTCTGGAGCGGCTTCCTGTAAAGCGTCTGGGAAGGATTAACAGTTGGATGATGTGGCTTCAGTCGGGATTTATTGTATGCGCCATGCTTGTTGCTCCGTATCTGGGCGTGGATCAGTTGATCCGGCAGGCTGGACGTGCATTAAGAAATCTGATTGCATTTCTTCTTAATCTCTTGCCAACAGGCGGGCAGGAAGAAATGGTACAGGAAGCAACAGAAAATATGCAGGATATGATGATGCAGGAACCACATGAAACTTCTGCATTTATGGAATTACTATATAAAATCCTGGACATTATCGGATGGTTGATAGCTCTCGGTATTTTGATTCTTTTTATCCGTATGATCATAAAAAAGATTTATGAGATGTATCAGCAGTTTAATTCCCTTACAGAGGAAAATGGTGACCGGATCGAAAGACTGATTGCGGCACCTTCAGCGGAAAAAAAGCGTACATTGAACAGACAGATAAAAGAAAATTTATTTTGGGATCGTTCACCTTCCGGAAGAATCCGGAAATTATATAAAAAGCGTGTACTGAAAGAACTAAAAAATCCTCCAAAACCTTATCAGACACCGGAAGAACTGGAAAGGGAACTGGACATGGAGGAAGAGAAAAAAGAAAGCTTTCATTACTATTATGAAAAAGCACGGTATGGAAAGAGGGAATGTACAAAAGAGGACTTGCAGAATATGATGAAATTATAATGATGCCAGGGTCAAAAGCTTTTGACCCTAACATTAAAGTGAAGGAGGGAAAGCATATGATGAACAGGAAAATTGAGTTGCTGAA
Source organism: bacterium (assembly GCA_004562915.1). GTDB lineage: Bacteria > Bacillota > Clostridia > Lachnospirales > Lachnospiraceae > Oliverpabstia. The sequence continues at coordinate 34,146 of SFQZ01000010.1, read as the reverse complement.
AAAAATTATCAATGAGAGCAGTTATACAGTGGCGATCTGTGGCTCCGGTATGATGGAAGAGGGCGGTTATATCGGAGTGAAAAAGCAGAAGTCCTGCTTGTTCTCGGAACAACGCTGAAGTCAGAAGTATATTCAAACTATATCCGCTATTTTAACGGAAAATATCTGGTTGTCATACACGACGAGGATCACTACGAAGATCACAAAGCGGATCTGGTGATAAAAGATCAGCCAAAGAACGTACTTCCGAAGATCTTTGATTAAAAATAAAGCATTTTACAATAAGGAGCATATGAGACTATGAAAACATCAGATTTTTACTATGATTTGCCACAGGAACTGATTGCCCAGGACCCTCTTGAGGACCGTTCTTCCTCAAGACTTCTGCATCTGGACCGTCAGACAGGCGAACTGGAACATACGGACTTTAAGCATATTACAAAATATCTGAAACCTGGTGATTGTCTGGTCATAAATGATACAAAAGTAATTCCGGCACGTCTGTATGGTCATAAAATGGAGACGGGTGCTCTGATTGAAATTCTGCTGTTAAAGCGCAGGGAAAATGACATCTGGGAATGCCTGGTAAAACCGGGAAAAAAAGCACGTCCGGGTGCACAGATCAACTTTGGGGACGGGATTTTGACTGGAGAGATCATCGATGTGGTGGATGAAGGAAACCGGCTGATTCAGTTTCACTATGAAGGGATTTTCGAGGAAATTCTTGATCGTCTGGGAGAAATGCCGTTGCCTCCGTATATTACACACAAATTGCAGGATAAAAACAGATATCAGACAGTATATGCAAGAAATGAAGGATCCGCTGCGGCACCTACCGCAGGCCTCCACTTTACAAAGGAATTGATGAAAGAAGTGGAGGACATGGGAGTGAAAATCGCACATGTGACGCTTCATGTAGGTCTGGGAACATTTCGTCCGGTAAAAGTCGATGATGTGGAAAAGCATCATATGCACTCGGAATTCTATATGGTGGAAGAAGATCAGGCAAAAATGATCAATGATACAAAGAAAAATGGTGGAAGAATTATCTCTGTAGGAACCACAAGTTGTCGAACTTTGGAGTCTGCCACCGGAGAAGACGGTGTTCTTTGCGCCGGAAGCGGATGGACTGAGATTTTCATCTATCCGGGGTACCGATTTAAGATGATAGACGGACTGATCACTAACTTCCATCTCCCGGAATCCACACTGCTGATGCTGGTATCTGCTTTGGCAGGGAAAGAAAAAATCATGCATGCCTATGAAGAAGCAGTGAAAGAAAGATATCGTTTTTTCAGTTTTGGGGATGCGATGTTTATAGAGTAAAGAATTACAGTTTATATTGCTCAATTTTTCCAAATTCAATATGAAAGAAATGTCGAATGCTGTCGACCGAAAAAAGATTACGATGAGTGTTTACAAATAGAATATAGCAGGAGATATGGTAGAATGCGGCTGTTGGCGTAGGCGGTACCATGACTGTTCGAAAAATGAAAAAGCGTTTGAAAGGATAATTCAGTAATAATCAGGCTGACGTTAAGTATGTGATCTTAAACACATGATTGTACGTCAGCCTGTTTTTATATCACTATTTGGTAATTAGTTTTCCAATCTGATTCAAAATCTGATAAAAAATCATTGCAATGACACATAAAATTACGATGGACATCAGCATCCAGTCCAGTTTAAATACCTGGCTGGAGTAGATGATCAGATATCCTAAGCCCTGTTTTGCACCGATAAATTCACCGATTACCACTCCCACAAGACACAAGCCGATATTGACTTTCATTACGCTTAAAAGAAAAGGTACAGAAGCCGGTAGGACTACTTTGAAAAGAGTATCTTTTTTTCCACCGCCCAGTGTGTAGATGAGTTTGAGTTCATCCTGATCAATTTCCTGAAATCCGGCATAAAGACTGATAATGGAGCCAAAGATGGCGACAGACATACCGGCAATTATAATGGTTTTCATATTTGCACCGAGCCAGACAATCAAGAGCGGGGCCAGAGCGGACTTTGGAAGACTGTTTAGTACCACCAGGTATGGTTCCAGGATTGAGGAGAGTCTGGGGCAGAACCATAAAAGGATAGAGATGCCCACACCGAACAGTATGACCAGAAAAAAACTGGCAAGAGTTTCAAAAAGAGTGATACCGATATGATTCAGCAAATCCTGGTATAAAAGCATATGAATAAAGGTCGATCCGATTCGTGATGGACTACAGAAAATAAAAGAATCAATCCACCCTAAACGTGCACTGATTTCCCAGAGGAACAGGAAAATGAAAAACAACAGAAACCGCATAATGCGGATGAAATTTTTCTTTTTTTTCTGATTCCGTAAATATTGTTGTTGGAAAAACGATTCAGCCATTATAATTCAGCTCCTTCCAGATCTGATTAAAATAGTTTTTAAATCCGGGAGCACTTCGGGAATTCATGGGGGTTCTATTTTTAATTCCCAGTTCTATTGGCAGTTCACAGCGGACTGTGGCAGGACTTTTGGACAGAACGATCACTCGATCAGCCATACTGATTGCTTCTGAAATATCATGAGTTACCAAAAGTGCTGTTTTTTTCTCTTTGCGGATAATTTTTCCGATATCATCACTTACATTCAAACGGGTCTGATAATCCAGTGCGGAAAATGGTTCATCCAAAAGAAGAAGGGAAGGTTCCAGAGCAAGAGTACGGATCAGGGCTGCTCTCTGACGCATTCCACCGGATAGTTGGGAAGGGCGGGCATGTTTAAAATCTGAAAGACCATAATCAAAAAGAAGCTGATCTACCCGTTTTAATCGGTCCGGTGTCATTTTCTTTTGTATTTCCAACCCCAGAATTACATTTTCATATACTGTTCTCCATTCAAATAAATGATCTTTCTGAAGCATATATCCAATGGTAAGTTTTGAATCCTGCAGAGGGCTTCCCTTGATTGTAATAGATCCCTGTTCCGGTCGAAGAAGCCCGGCGATCAGATTCAGCAGGGTACTCTTTCCGCATCCGCTGGGACCTACCAGTGCAACAAACTCTCCTTCGGCTACGGAAAAACTGATATGTGAAAGGGCAGGAATTTCTCCATCCATGGTATGATAGGATATTCCAATATCCTTAAGTTCCAACAAAGACTGCATAAGTATCCTCCCAAAAAGGAAAATCAACAAAACTATTCTGATATAGTATCATATGAAAAAATGTGATTGAAGTTACTAAACAGAATTCGTAAATCTTAAGAAACGATTACAAATGTGTAATATTTTTGGTAGTTGGTTGTGGTGGAACGAAATTTCAGATATAATATCTATATTGTTATCTTTCTCCTCCTCGTCTTTGCACTTACTTTGTACGGTGTTTTTTATGGTGAAGATCTAGGGCAGATAAAAGAAGCGATCCGTGATACAGATGTTAGATATATCATACCGGCGATCGGATGCGTTGTATTTTTCATCTGGGGAGAATCGATAATCATACACTATCTTCTGGGAACTCTGCAGTTTCAGCTTGGCAAATGGAAATGCTTTCTGATCTCGTCCGTGGGATTTTTTTTCAGCTGTATCACTCCATCGGCGAGCGGCGGACAGCCTATGCAGATGGTATATTTGAAAAAAGAAAAAGTGCCGATACCCATATCGTCACTGGTACTGATGGTCGTTACGATTACATATAAAATGGTTTTGGTATTACTGGGAATTTTTCTTCTGGTATTTCAGCATGGATTTGTACAAAAATACCTGCAGGAAATTATGCCAGTTTTTTATTTGGGTTTATTTCTTAATGTGATCTGTGTGACAGTTCTTCTTTTACTGGTTTTCCATCCGATGTTGATGAAAAAAATCATGACGAAAGGATATGAATGGCTTATTAAGCTTCATCTTGTGCGTCATGTATCATCTAGAATCAAAAAGCTTGATGAGTCTATGAATCTGTATCATGAGACGGCAGATTATTTCAAGACACATTTCCGGGTGGTCGTTTATGTATTTTTGATTACATTTGTACAAAGGATTGCATTGTTTGCGGTCACCTATTTTGTGTACAGGTCATTTGGACTTGGGAAAATCGGTGGTTATGATCTGATCATGCTTCAGGCAGTCATTTCCGTTTCTGTGGATATGCTGCCGCTTCCGGGAGGAATGGGAATTTCAGAAAAGCTGTTTTCCATTATCTTTCGAACCGTATTTGGAGCGGCTCTTCTTTTGCCGGGGATGATATTAAGCAGAGGACTCAGTTATTATACGGAACTTTTGCTCAGTGCTGTGATGACAGTAATCGGGCATCTTACTTTAGGCCGAACAAGAACAGCGGCCCAAAGATAAATGGAAAGGTTAGGGGTACAAAAGTGATAGGTTTTTATAATTATACGGTGATTCTCACATATATTGGGCTGGTGAGTTCCATAGCAGGAATGATGTTTGCCGTAAACGGATGGTTTAAAATGGCACTGTTGTGTCTGGCATTTTCCGGACTTTGTGATATGTTTGACGGCAAAGTAGCACGACGCAAAACAGACAGAACAGAGGATGAAAAAAACTTCGGAATCCAGATTGATTCTCTTTGTGACATGGTATGTTTTGGTGCTTTTCCCATACTGCTTGCCTATTCACTGGGGATGAATGGTCCAATCGGAATCGTGATACTCGCAATCTATGGTGTATGCGGTGTGATACGTCTGGGATATTTTAATGTAATGGAAATAAAAAGACAGCAGGAAACATCTGAAAATCGTAAATACTACAGTGGACTGCCAATTACATCAATTTCTGTGATAATGCCGATCGTATATGTGATAAAGACTGTGATGGTGCGATATTTTTTCCTGCTTTTGCATTGCAGCATGTTGGCTACAGGGATGCTTTTCGTGGTGGATTTTAAGATGAGAAAACCGAAAAATTCCACGCTCGCTGTTCTTGTCATCATAGTAGCGCTGGCTTTGCTTCGAATATTTCACGTATTTTAAGGAGGCGGATGTATGAAATATGCAGACAGACAAGGAAACTATTGGGAAGAAGCATCATTTCAGGATAAATTTCTTGAGAAATTATACGGCTGTGCTGCAGGAAGAATATTGGTTAATATTCTGATACAGTCACCGATATCCAAGCTTGGAGGCCTGTTTTTAGATACATCGGTTTCCAGATTGTTGATTCCGGGATTTGTCAGTCGGCATCAATTATGTTCTGAACAGTGGGAGAAGCAGTGTTTCTCCTCTTATAATGATTTTTTTACAAGAAAATTAAAAGAAGGGGAACGGCCTATACCGAAGTCAGAAGATCTATTAATCAGCCCCTGTGATGGAAAGCTTTCCGTATATCCGATCAGTGAAAAAGGCAGATTCAAGATCAAACACACCGGATATACTCTGGTTCATCTTCTGAGAAATCAAAAGCTGGCGAAACGATTTCAAAACGGTTCCATATTCATTTTTCGCCTCACAGTGGATGATTATCACAGATATTGCTATGTTGCAGATGGGGTGAAATCAAGTAATTATCGGATACCCGGTGTCCTTCATACCGTGAATCCTGTGGCAAATGATCAGGAACCGATCTATAAGGAGAATACAAGAGAATACTGTCTGCTCCATACCACACAATTTGGCACCGTGCTGATGATGGAAGTGGGAGCATTGATGGTAGGTAAAATCCATAACTACCATGGAGCCGGAAAAGTAAAGCGGGGACAGGAAAAAGGCAGATTCGAATTTGGCGGTTCCACAATCATCCTTCTTACCGAACCGGGAAAAGTACAAATTGACCGTGATCTTCTTAAAAACAGCAGACACGGTTACGAAACTGTGGTAAAATCAGGGGAAGCCATTGGGCGGAAATTATAAAAGGAAGCGGTTGGATATGCCAAATCAGAGAAATTACCAGAAAGAAATGGAGAAATCAATAGAAGAATTTACGAAGGAGGGGAAAGTACCCTCCTTACTTTTGCATAGCTGTTGTGCACCCTGCAGCAGTTATGTGCTGGAAACACTTTCCGAAAATTTCCGGATAACTGTATTTTATTACAATCCGAATATTTATCCGGAAGAAGAATACTGGAAACGTGTGAAAGAACAGGAAATTTTTATTAGGCGGCTTCCGGTAAGATATCCTGTAACGTTTCTGGAAGGAATATATGAGAAAGACAGATTTTATCAGGCTGTGAAAGGTCTGGAAAAAGAACCGGAAGGAGGAGAGCGCTGCAGTGTCTGCTTCAGGCTTCGTCTTGGGGAAGCGGTGAAAGAGGCGGTAAATGGAAACTTTGATTATGTGACAACTACACTTACGATAAGTCCTCTGAAAAATGCGCAGAAGCTCAATGAAATCGGGGAGGAACTTTGCAGGGAACAGTCTGTAATATGGCTTCCTTCGGATTTTAAGAAAAAGAACGGTTATAAACGTTCGACAGAACTTTCAAAAGAATATGGAATGTATCGGCAGGATTATTGTGGCTGCGTATATTCTGTTCGTTCCATGAACAGGAACGGCACTTGAACAGGAACTGTATTCTCTCACAGATAGGACTTGCATAATTTAGAAGGCAGTGTTAAAATTTATTGGTACTTTACCGTATAAAAGCAAACAATCATAGAAAAATAGAAAGTGAGATTATCGTATGGCTCAGTTATGGGGAGGACGTTTCACAAAAGAAACGGACAAACTTGTTTATAATTTTAATGCATCCATCGGTTTTGACCAGAAATTCTTTCATCAGGATGTGCAGGGAAGCAAAGCACATGTGACGATGCTGGCAAAACAGGGAATCCTGACGGAAGAAGAACGGGATGTGATTTTACAAGGTCTGGATTCCATTGTTGTCGATGTGGATGCCGGAAAGCTGGAGATTACCAGCGAATATGAAGATATACACAGTTTTGTGGAGGCAAACCTGATCGACAGAGTCGGAGATGCAGGGAAAAAGCTTCATACAGGAAGAAGCCGCAATGATCAGGTGGCTCTGGATATGAAACTTTATGTGCGGGATGAGATTCAGGAGCTGGACAAACTGGTAAAGCATCTTCTGGAGACTCTGAATAAGATCATGGAAGCGAATCTGCATACCTATATGCCGGGATTTACTCATCTGCAGAAAGCACAGCCGATCACACTGGCTCATCATATGGGAGCCTATTTTGAAATGTTTAAAAGAGACAGAAGCCGTCTTTCTGACATTTACGACAGAATGAATTATTGTCCGCTGGGAAGTGGTGCACTGGCCGGAACAACCTATCCTCTGGACAGAGAGTACAGTGCTTCTTTAATGGGATTTGAAGGACCTACCTTAAACAGTATGGATTCTGTGGCGGATCGTGATTATGTGATTGAGCTTCTTTCCGCTCTTTCTACTGTCATGATGCATCTGAGCCGTTTTTCTGAGGAAATCATTATCTGGAATTCCAATGAATACCGTTTTGTTGAGATCGATGACGCTTACAGTACCGGAAGCAGTATCATGCCCCAGAAAAAGAATCCGGATATTGCAGAGCTTGTAAGAGGAAAAACAGGTCGTGTCTACGGAGCTCTTATGTCCATTCTTACTACCATGAAAGGGATTCCGCTGGCGTACAATAAAGATATGCAGGAGGATAAAGAACTGACCTTTGATGCCATCGATACGGTAAAAGGTTGTCTGGCACTTTTTGATGGAATGCTTTCCACCATGAAGTTCAGAAACGATGTGATGGAAAACAGTGCGAAACATGGATTTACCAACGCTACAGATGCAGCAGATTATCTGGTAAATCACGGAGTACCTTTCCGTGACGCTCATGGTATCGTTGGCAGACTGGTTCTTTACTGTCTGGATAAAGGAATCTCTCTGGATGAGATGTCTCTGGAAGAATATAAAGCCATCAGCCCTGTGTTTGAAAATGATATTTACGAGGCGATCAGCATCCGTACCTGCGTGGAAAAGCGCATGACTATTGGTGCACCTGGTTCGGAAGCAATGGCAGAGGTTGTGGAACGGAATAAAAAATATTTAGCTGATGAGTAAAAAATAGTTGCATTTTTTAGTGAATTAGTATAGTATTACGTAGTAAATACAAATGTACGCGGCAGAAGAACACAACATGATAATAGAATCGCTTCAAGGAAAGTTCGGCCGCATAAGATAAAGTGCATTGAGAAAATCATAATGAGGAGTGAAAGTGTGATGAACAGCAAATTAAGAGTAGGTATTTTAGGAGCTACAGGTATGGTAGGACAGAGATTTATTTCCCTGCTTGAGAACCATCCCTGGTTTGAGGTAGTGACAGTGGCAGCGAGCCCAAGAAGTGCAGGAAAAACATATGAAGAGGCTGTTGGCGGACGCTGGAAAATGGATACTCCAATGCCGGAAGCTGTTAAAAAACTGGTTGTTATGAATGTAAACGAGGTGGAAAAGGTAGCTTCCACTGTTGATTTTGTATTCTCCGCTGTAGATATGTCAAAAGAAGAGATCAAAGCAATCGAAGAAGAATATGCAAAAACAGAGACACCGGTTGTATCAAACAACAGTGCTCACAGATGGACACCGGATGTTCCGATGGTAGTTCCGGAGATCAATCCACAGCATTTCGATGTAATCGAATTCCAGAAAAAACGTCTGGGAACTACCCGTGGATTTATCGCAGTAAAACCGAACTGCTCTATTCAGAGTTATGCACCGGTTCTGACTGCATGGAAAGAATTTGAACCTTATGAAGTAGTTGCTACTACATATCAGGCAATTTCCGGAGCCGGCAAAACATTCAAAGAGTGGCCGGAAATGGTAGAAAATATTATTCCTTATATCGGTGGAGAAGAAGAAAAGAGTGAACAGGAACCTCTGAGACTCTGGGGTAAGATTGAAGATGGTGTGATTGTGAAAGCACAGGAGCCGGTGATCACCTGTCAGTGTATCCGTGTTCCGGTTCTGAATGGACATACAGCAGCTGTATTTGTAAAGTTCCGCAAGAAACCAACCAAAGAACAACTGATTGAAAAACTGGTGAACTTCAAAGGATTCCCACAGGAAGCGGAACTTCCAAGTGCGCCAAAGCAGTTCATCCGCTATCTGGAAGAGGACAACCGTCCACAGGTAAAGATGGATGTAAACTATGAAAACGGTATGGGAATCAATGTTGGACGTCTTCGTGAAGATACCGTATATGACTGGAAGTTTGTAGGATTGTCCCACAATACCGTACGCGGTGCGGCAGGCGGTGCTGTGCTGTGTGCTGAGACACTGAAAGCAAAAGGATATATTACTGCAAAATAATAAGGATGACTGGAACCGGATGATGAGAATTATCCGGTTCTTTTCACATACGAAAAGGAAATAAATACATGATAAACAAATCAACGATCAAGAAAATGACAAGAAGTGTTACCTATCAGAAAGGGATGGAACTGTACTACAACAGTAGCTTTTTAAGTTACAATGTCAATACTTATGTGGATGATTACGGAGATGAAATAAGAGAAGTTACAGCAACGGCGGAGGGAAGCTATCACAATGAATACGATGTGGAAATCACAGTCAATGAAACTACTTCAGAGATTGCGGAAAGTTATTGTGATTGTCCCGCCTTTGAAAACTATGAAGGCATATGTAAACATTGTGTGGCAACGCTTTTAGAGTATCTTGATCGTCGAGAAGATATACGCAAAAGCAATGCAAGTGCAGAACTGGAGAGGCTTCTTGGCGGATCTGGTGTTAAGAAGGGAAATGAATGGAAAACACCGGTGCCTAAAAGGCAGACCAGTCATGAATTAAAACGCATACTGTCCCGGTGCACTCTACGGGAAAATGCAGCATTTCTTCCGGAAACAAATGCCGGACAGGTACATCTGGAACCGATATTGACATATAGTCAACGTGGATTCACGATTCGATTCCGGATCGGGATCACACAAATGTATGTTCTGAAAAATATCTTTAAGTTTGTCATGGATATTCACGAAATGAACACGGTATCCTACGGAAAGAAACTGGAATTTCTTCATTGCAAGGATGCTTTCGATGAGGAGAGCAAAGGTTTGATTCATTTTATGGAAAAGAATATCACTCCCACGGAATTGGAATACTACCGGCATTATGGAATTATCATGCGAGGAGAATCAAAAGAAATCACACTGGATGAGTCAGAACTTGATGAAGTTATGAATATGTATTTGGGCAAAACAATCCGTGTGGAATATCAGACAGGCAGAGAAGTGAAGGATATGGTCTGTCAGGTGGTGAAAGGATCTCCCGGACAGAAAATCAGTATACGTGAAGAGGATGAGGGAATTGTCCTTCAGCACAAAATAGCAAAAGGTATAAAAGGTAGTAATTATATTTATTATGTCTCACAGCCCCGGACTGCAAAGATTTATATGGTGGAACGAAAAAATACAGAGAATCTTGAAGAGTTTCTGGCTTACATGGAAGAGCGGAAAGGAAACGATGTATTTATCGGGAAAGAGGAATTGCCTGCATTTTGCTGCAATGTGCTTCCGCAGCTTGAAAAAAGCTGTAATGTAATCAGAGGTGATTTCTTACCTGAGAAATATCTTCCTGAGAAAGCAACGTTTCAGTTTTATCTGGATGCCCCTCAGAGAGATATGGTTACCTGCCGCGCTATAGCCGTATACGGGAATCATCAGTATAATCTGTTTCCTGCCTCTGACGAGAAAGTTGGAAGACAGGTCAGAGATCTGCAAAGGGAAGGATATGCAAAAACCTGTATTTTGAAATACTTTTATGCTTATGAGGCAAAAACAGAAACCATGGCACTGCAGGGGGAAGAGGATATGTATCATTTTCTTACCGAAGGTATTGAGGTTCTTAAAAATGCGGGAGAAGTCTTTATCGCCGAAGAGTTAAAGAAAATCCAGATCATCAGTAAAGTAACTGTACAGGTGGGTGTCAGTCTCAGCGGCAATCTGCTTCGTATGGAGCTTGGAAGCGAACAGTTTTCAAAAGAGCAGCTTGCGGAGATTTTATCCAGATATGAAAAAAAGAAAAGGTATTACCGCCTGAAATCCGGAGAATTTATCCGTATGGATGAAAATGAGATGCAGGTATTATGTGATCTGAGAGAGGATTTGCAGCTGACGGATAAACAGCTGAAAGAGGAAAGTGTTTTATTGCCCAGTTACCGGGCTATGTATCTTGACAGCAGAATCCGGGGAGAAGGATTTCATGTCATTAAAAACCGGGAATTTAAGCAGCTTATCCGGGATATGAAAACGATAGAAGATAATGATTTTGAGATGCCGGATACATTGGTTTCCGTGCTGAGAGAGTATCAGAAGACAGGGTTTCTCTGGATGAAGACCCTGTGCCACAATCAGTTTGGAGGAATTCTGGCAGATGATATGGGTCTTGGAAAAACGTTGCAGACCATCACATTTCTTCTGTCTGAATTTAGGGAAGCGGGAGAGGATAAAAAACGTGCGCTCATCGTCACTCCTGCATCTTTAGTTTATAACTGGAAAAGTGAGTTTGAAAAATTTGCACCGGAACTAATGGTTCATATGGTTGTAGGAACGGTAAAAGAAAGAGAACAGATTCTATCGGGACTTGAGAATAAGGCTGTCATCATCACTTCTTATCAGTTATTATACAGAGATGAAGCGTTGTATGAGAAAATTCCTTTTGACTTTCAGATCATTGATGAAGCTCAGTTTATAAAAAATCAGGGAAATCAAACCACAAAAGCGGTGAAAGCCGTAGATGCCCGGTTCCGTATGGCGCTTACCGGAACTCCCATAGAAAATAAATTAAGTGAGCTGTGGAGTATTTTTGACTATATCATGCCTGGATTCCTTTACAAATATCAGAGATTTCGTAAAGAAATCGAGACACCGGTTGTAAAAAGTCAGGATCAAAAAGTAATGGAAAGACTTCAGAAAATGATACAGCCGTTTGTTCTGAGGCGGACAAAGAGAGAAGTATTGAAAGAATTGCCCGATAAGATTGAAAGATGCATGTATGCACAATTGGAAGGAGAACAGAGGGAAATCTATCTGGCACATTCTCAGAGGCTGCAGATGCAGCTGAAAAATCAGACAGAAGAAGAATTCAAAACATCAAAGATACAGATTCTTGCAGAAATCACCCGTCTCAGGCAGATTTGTTGTGATCCAGCTCTGTTTTATGAAAAATATGAAGGTCCGTCAGCAAAACTGGAACTGTGTATCGAACTGATTAAAAATGCAGTAGAGAGCGGTCATAAGATTTTGTTGTTTTCACAATTTACGACTATGTTGGATCGTATTACGAAAGCCCTGGAGAAAAATGAAATATCATATTATCTGCTGACGGGGAAAACATCTAAGGAAGAGCGGGCAGCAATGGCGGACAGATTTAATAAAGATGATACTTCTGTTTTCTGTATTTCTTTGAAAGCTGGCGGTACCGGACTGAACCTGACTGGAGCAGACATGGTGATTCATTATGATCCTTGGTGGAATGCGGCTGTTGAGACTCAGGCCACAGACCGGGCACACAGAATCGGACAGAAGCAGGTGGTGACCGTATATAAACTGATTGCAAGAGATACACTGGAAGAAAAAATTATAGAACTGCAAAGCAAAAAGAAAGAACTTGCCTCTCAGGTAATGGCAGGTGAGGGTGTCAGTCAGACATCCTTCAGTAAGGAAGAACTGCTTCGGCTGTTGGAATAATAATTATATGTAGAAAAATCCACTGTATACATTGGTTTTGTCCATTGTTGCAGTGGATTTTTTTGCGGTATCATGGGATAATGATGAGGATATTCAAAGAGAGGGGTTATATTATAAATGAAACATCTTCATTCAAAGTCAATTTTCGGACAATTAGTTGTATTTTCACTATTCATCAGTCTGGTTCCTATCATAATTATTAGTATGTTTTTATTTCGTAAACTGGAAAGTATGGTGATTGATGAACTGGCCGATTCTCATGGACAGATTGCCTCACAATATACCAAGAATATAGAAGAGAAACTGGAACAGTACAGGAAAAGTCTCGAAGTAATTTCAAATAATACATTAATTGTGAATACACTGGAGAACGGAGATGAGAATGTATATGAGAAAGGTCAGATTATAAGTGAAGAAGTGGCAAAATCGTTGCTTCTTGAGAAAAAGAATGAAATCCGTAATTGTGTTGTTTATTCTCTTGTGGTGGAAAATGAAATATATGGTCCCAGTGTAACCATGATGGAGGAAGGCAGTCGGGAAGGCTGGTATCTGAAAGAAAGAGCCATGAAAGAGGGGTGGTTCTCCTATTTTGCGCTGGAAAATAAACAACCAGTTCTGTCTTTTGTTAAGAATATTGATCAGGTAAATTTCAATGACTTTTCCCGCCGCCAGTTGGGAATTGTAAAACTGGATATTGACATGAAAAAACTATTCGAACCGGCCGTTCAGACCGGTGGGGAGGAAGCTGCTTATGATGTCATAGTTTATGATGACAGTTTTAATGTTTTTTATTCTACAAATACGAAAAAAGATAGCGTTTTCTCTGATTATATAAAGCATATTAAAAATAAAAATGAGAACGACACGCTGATACAGGAGCTGGATGCATATGTGCTGGGAGAGGAAGAACTGGAATCATATGGTTTAAAATTGTTGTTTCTTTTTGATAATAAAGAACTGGAACAGAGAAAGCAGGAAATTGTGCTTATGGTATTTCCTCTGATTATTTTAATTGTACTCATTGTAGTAAGCTGCGTCTATCTATATAGCCGGGATTTTTCGTCCCGAATAGAAATACTGGTAAATAAATTTAAAACAGCCGAGACAGGAGATCTGACAATCAGAAATCCTATAGAGGGAAAGGATGAGATTGCTGTTCTGGATCAACAGTTTAGTCACATGCTGAAAAAACTGGATCAGCTGATAAAGAAAAACTATATTCAGGAACTGGAAAACAAAGAGACACAGTTGAAAAATCTGCAGCTGCAGATCAATCCTCATTTTCTGTATAATACACTGGAAACCATAAGTTCCCTGGCGGCTATCAAACAGGTCTTTGTAGTTTGTGATATGTGTCAGAAGCTGGGTGATATTTTCAGGTACAGTCTGGGAAAAAATTATGGAGAATATGTTACTCTGGAACAGGAACTGGAACATACGAAAAACTACATATTTATACAGAAGATACGTCTGGGAGACCGGCTTGAGGTATTCTATGATATTGAAGTCCTTCCGGACCAATGTAAAATTTTGCGATTTATTCTTCAGCCGATTGTTGAGAATGCAATTCTGCATGGATTAGGTAACATAACAGGAAAAGGGACACTGGAAATTTCGGCTTTTGAGGAAAAGGATATGCTAATTCTCAAAGTTATGGATGATGGCATAGGCATGGATGAAGAAAAAGTTGAAAGTTTAAATATATATATAAACAGCAATGGGCATAAGGAAGATACAAAAAAGAGTATTGGTATACGGAATGTTAATCAGAGGATAAAACTGGCATGCGGCGAAAATTATGGTATTACGATTGAAAGTCGGCCATATCGGGGAAGCAGCTTTACAATACGGCTGCCCATAATCAGGGAAGGTGATATAAATGAGACATAATTTACTGATCGTTGATGATGAAGAATTGATTCGTCAGGGGTTAAAAGCACGAATTGAGTATCTGGAAATTGATGTAGATGAGATTTTTGAGGCGGAGAATGGAAATGAAGCTCTGGAAATGGTTGATCTGCATTCGATTGACATTGTTATCACAGATATCAAAATGCCTGATATGAACGGTATAGAGTTGATACAAGAGATTCAAAAAAGAAAGAATGGAATTCAGTTTGTGGTATTAAGCGGTTATGCGGAATTTTCCTATGCGGAAACGGCGATTCGGCTTGGAGTGAAAGCATATCTCCTAAAGCCTTTGTCCAATGACGAGTTGAAACAAACATTTCAGAGGCTGTATGAAGAAATGGAAAGTAACGCTAAAATGCGTTATATCGAAAGACAACAGAAAAAACTGGACAGAGAAAAACAGGAATATCTTCTGGAAAAGGATATTAATGCGATCTTTGCCGGCGCAACGGATGAGGCACTGAGTATTGATATGCTGGAACACATGATGAATCGGAATGAAAACCATGCCTTTCACAAAAGCTGTGTGTATCTGGCGATTATTCACGTTGACAAAGATAGTTATAAGGATAATGGATTTCATAAGATGGATCATGAACTGATACGTTTTTCCGTTAAAAATGTTTTCTACGAAGTGGATTCGTCCTGCGAAAAAATTATTGTAAACAGTTTGTCGGACTATAATAAACTTTATGGTATTTTCATCATGGATGATGAGAAACGGCTGCGAAACGAAATTGAACGGATTTTTCTGAAAATGCGGTCTGTACTGGAGAAAAAAATGGAGATCTATCTAACATTCGGGGTAAGCCGTTGCGCTGAAGATATCCGCATTGATTCTGTAAAAGAGGCACAGAGCGCACTGAAACAGCGAATTATTTATGGCAATTCCAACCTGTATTTCTATGAAGATATAAAAATCATGAGGAAACAACAGTTTTCTCCATCGCAGATGCATCTTCTGGAACAGTATATTGGTAAAAACGAACTGCATAAAATAAAAGATTTGCTTTACGATATTTTTTCGGAAACAATGGTTCGTGAGTATGGGACACCATATATCCGAATCATGTGGGTGCGTATACTGAATCTCATTCTCCATCTGTATAGCAGAAAATCAGGTCAGTGGAGTGGAATTGAGAAAGCTCTGATGAATTTCAATCTTCCGGATCAGATACAGTCCGTTTCAGAGATTCGACAGAAAATTATAGAAATTATCATGAGTTGTTTCAGGATGGTAGATATGTCAGAGATTGATGGCAAGACCAGGATTCAGATGGCAGTTCAGTATATCAAAGAACATTACAGTGAAAATCTTACGATAAATGATCTTGCGGAAGTATTTAACATGAGCCCGAATTATTTTTCGTCTATTTTCAAGAAGGAGATCCATCAGTCTCCGGTGAATTTTATTACAGGCATACGCATAAAAGAGGCACAGGAGATGTTGGTATCTTCGAATTTGAGTGTGGCAGATATTGCGCAGAAAACAGGCTATGAAGACGGACAGTATTTTTTCAGGGTCTTTAAAAAGTATACAGGGATGACACCTTTACAATATCGTGAGAATAATTGTCAGTTATAAGCTAAGAAACAGCAAAAGGAGATAAAGGATGGAAAAACGGACATTATACCATGAGGGTACATTTAAAAAAGGGAATTTGCATACGCATTCTACCCGTTCTGACGGAATCAATACACCGGAGGAAATTGCTGCCCATTATCGGAAAAAAGGTTACGATTTTCTGGCAATCACAGATCATTGGGTTTATGGAACCCACGAAAACCTGAACCGGCAGGATTTTCTGGTATTTCCCGGCACGGAACTGGATATTGAACTTCCCGGAAGGAAAGATCATCACCTGGTTGGCTTTGGATTGCCGGAAAGTAATAGAATACCGGATGGTTATACGTTTGAAGAAGAGCGAAAAGGAAATACATTGTGTACTGCAGAACGTATCATTGAGTATTTCGGACAGAGAGGGAATGTGACTATATATGGACACCCTTACTGGTCAAAGGTTGATTCTACAGATATTAAGTATCTGCAGGGGATGATTGGAATGGAGATTTATAATCATGGTGCAGAAATAGAGGGCAATAACGGAAATTCGGAAACATATTTCGATCATTTCCTCTTTGTAAGAAACAGAATTTTCTGTTTCGCCACTGATGATGCTCATGATCTCGGGGAAAACAGTCTGGGTGGATTTATCATGGTAAAAACAAAAGATTTTTCTCATAAGGGGATTTTGCAGGCGTTGACAGACGGTAGCTTTTATGCTTCCAATGGTCCTTTGATACATGATTTTTATGTTGAGGACAAAACGGCAAAGATAGTCTGTGATCCCTGTCAGGATATCTATTTTCAGACACCCCACAGAGTGAGTCATTTATTTAGTGAAGAACAAAAACTTACATATGGTGAATTCGCATTAAACGGTGACGAGGAGTATGTAAGAGTGACAGTTAAAAACAGCAGGGGTCAGAAGGCCTGGACCCAGCCCATCTGGCTGTGGCTGTTCTAGATGATAGAAGTGTAGAAAAGTCCACTTCATTTAAAAGTTCTGTCCATTGTGACATTTTTATATAAATTTTATAATATTGTCATCATAAAAGAAGGAGGAGAACTTATGCAAACAGCAAGTGTTGGGAAGCAAAAGAAGTATAAGCCGCCCAAACAGTCTCTGAAAAAAAGACTGATCCGCTTCTGGCCTTTGTATGTGATGCTGATTCCGTGTGTCATATACTATGCATTGATCTGCTATGTGCCAATGGCAGGTTCTGTACTGGCTTTTAAGGATTATTCTTTTAAAAAGGGAATCTGGGGAAGTCCATGGGTGGGGCTACTGTATTTTAAGACATTTTTCACTAACTATGATGCCCCTCGCTTGATTCTGAATACTCTCAAGATCGGTATGATTAAATGTATTCTGGAATTTCCATTTGCGATTATACTGGCACTTTTGCTGAACGAACTTCGAAACATGAAGTTCAAAAAGGTGTCGCAGACTATCACGTATCTGCCCCATTTCCTTTCTTCAGTTATTATCGTAACCATGCTGCAAAGAATCCTTGCACCGAACACAGGAGTTTTGAATCAGGCGATTGCAGCTCTTGGCGGTGATGGAAGTAAATTCTTCCTTATGGAAGCAGATTATTTCTACAAAATCCTGTTTTCCATGGACCTGTGGAGGAATATCGGCTGGGATTCCATCATTTATCTGGCAGCAATAAGCGGTGTGGATCTTGCATTGTATGAAGCAGCTGAGATGGATGGATGCGGTAAACTGAAAAAAATGTGGCATATTACGCTTCCCAGTA
Organism: bacterium; assembly: GCA_004562915.1. Classification (GTDB taxonomy): domain Bacteria; phylum Bacillota; class Clostridia; order Lachnospirales; family Lachnospiraceae; genus Oliverpabstia. The sequence goes on along the minus strand of SFQZ01000010.1, from coordinate 16,285 downwards.
TTCGGGGAACCATCGGACTTTTGTTTATCATGGGTATCGGTGGACTGCTGTCTTCCGGTGTAGAACAGATCTGGCTTTTGCGTACTCCCGGAAACATGTCGTTGGCGGATACGCTGGACGTCTATGTAGTAAGGGTCGGTCTGCAGGGAGGACAGTTCGGCTATGCAACTGCTATCGGATTGATTCAGGGCGTTGTAGGATTGATTCTGGTAGTAGTATGTAACAAAATCTGTAAAAAACTTACAGAGGTAGGACTTTGGTAAAAGGAGGATTTCTATGAAAAAGAAAATGGTAAAACAGCTCATGGCAGGTGCCATGGCGGCAACAATGACGGTATCTATGCTGGCAGGCTGCGGCGGCTCTGATGACAGCAAAGGATCTGAAACGGCAAAAAATGATACAGCAAATAATACAGCAACGGAGGAAGACAATTCTGACAAACCGGATACCTGGATCGCAGACAGAACCATTACGATTCAGGCGTATGTTGATGATATTGGAAATACACTTCCTGCAGATTTCAATAATACTCCAACAATGCAGAAAATTACAGAACTGACAGGTATCAAACTGGATGTGAAATATACACCTGGTGACAGTGATGCGAAAGTTATGGCTTCTCAGCTTGCTTCCGGTACAATTCCAGACGTAATTATTTCTTACCTTGATAACTCAACAAGGCCGGAATTTCCTCTGCTTTTGAAAGCTGCAAAGGAAGAGATGTTTGCTGATGTATCAGAATATATGAAGAACAGCAAAGTGTATTCCAAGTATTATGAGGAAGGATATCTGCCTGCTGATACTTACAAAAATATCGTTTTCCGTGATGACCTGGATGGTGTCTATCTGTGGCAGCTGGCTATTGATGAAATTGACAGATCTCTGGAAACTATTCCGGAAGAAGAGTATGTAGGCGGAATGTATATCCAGAAGGCAATCGTTGATAAACTGGGTATTGATCCAAAAGAAATCAGAACACAGGATCAGTTCTATGACCTTCTTGTAAAAATGAAAGAAGGCGGATTCAAAGATGACAATGGCAACGATATCTATCCTTTGGGACCGAAATACTGGGGCGGATCTGTAGATGCTGTAAAATACATTACAACCGGATATCGTTGGGGTGTAAGTAAAGATTATAACGTTGATACTGATGGCAATGTGAAACATGTGGCAGAAACTGATTATGTATATGATCAAATTGGATTCATTAGAAAACTTCTGGATGAAGGTTTGATGAACCCAGAGTTCTTTACCATGGACAGTACTCGTGCTGAAGAAGTTTCCAAAAATAAAAATTCAGGTATTATTGCCGATGTACATAACTACGAAGAAATCATCTATGGAAGCGATGACTGGGTACCGCTTGGACCGTTGAATGATATTCAGGGTGACAACAAGGAAATCGTATCCGGTAAAGGCGGACGCGGATGTATGGCAATCTCTGCAGAGGCAGAAAATCCGGAAGAAATCTTTGCATTCTTTGACTGGCTGTCTACTCCGGAAGGACAGATGATCGCACAGTATGGTGCTGAGGGAGTTTCCTATGATCTGGTAGACGGAAAACCTGTTTTGAAAGATGAAGTACTGGAACAGCTGAATGCAGGTAATACGGATTATCTGATTAATGATGTAGGAGCAGGTTTTGGTGGATCCGGAAACTATTTCTTTGAGTTTGTTCTGACCAACAAAAATAACATTGACAACTTTGGTGAATCTCGTCCTGGTGCATCTGCTGGTGATTCTGCATTTGCACGAAGCGTTGAAATTGCAAAAGAGTACACAACAGAAAAGAAACTGATTCCTGGACTGGATGCAACAGCATACATGTCTGCTGAAGGTCTGGAAGATGTAAAACTGCAGATGGATCTGCTGAACTGGGATGAAACTTTTGTACAGGCTTGTTTCGCTAAATCAGATGATGAAATGAAATCCATCGTAGAATCCTTCCGTCAGCAGCTGAAAGCAGCAGGTGTTGAAAGATTCGAAGAATATGTAAAAGGCATTTACGAAGAAAATCCGGAAGCTGTTAATTTCTATCATTAATCATTACTGCTGTCCTGTACACAGGACAGCAGAAGTAAGAAAGGATTGGCTGAATAATGAGTAAGAAAAATTCGACTCATGGAGCTACAAAAATCAAAACCAATCTGACGGATACAGTGATTCAGGTTATCATATATCTTATTATAATTGCTTTGTGTCTGATTATTCTCCTGCCATGTCTGAACGTTTTGGCGTTGTCCTTTAACGACGGTAAAGATGCGGCACGAGGCGGAATCTGGTTCTGGCCCAGAGCATTTACTCTGGACAACTTTAAAGAAGTATTCCGGGATGGAAGCATCAGTAAAGCCTATGTCATTACGGTTGCCAGAACTGTGATTGGTACTTTTTTAAGTTTGCTGGTAACAACTCTGGCAGGATTTGCTTTAAAAGAAAAAGATTTACCGGGAAGAAAGATTCTTACAATGCTTATTACTTTTACCATGCTTTTTGGGGGTGGTATGATTCCCACATATATTCAGTATAATAATCTTCATTTGCTGAATTCTTTCTGGGTATATGTGGTGCCGAGCCTTGTGAGTGTAACCTATCTTTTGATGATCCGTACTTTCTTTGAAGGAATACCTGACAGTCTGGAGGAATCCGCAAAGCTTGACGGCTGCGGTTATTTTAAGATTTATACCACGATCATGCTTCCTTTAAGTAAACCTGTTATTGCGGTTGTAGGACTCTATACAGCAGTAAATCACTGGAATGACTGGTTTGCCGGAGCTTTCTATGTCAATGATCCAAACTTGTGGCCTGTCCAGACTGTACTCCAGAATATGCTGACAAAAGCCATGAATGCACAACAGGAAGTAACTTCCGTGGCACAAGCTCTGGCACATAATGCTTCAGCCGTAACCTCAGATTCTCTGAAGATGGCAGCAGTTGTGGTGACCACAGTGCCTATTCTCTGTGTATATCCTTTTGTACAGAAATATTTTGCAAAAGGTGCTATGATTGGGGCAGTAAAAGGTTAAACATGAGTGTTTAAAAAATAATATAATGTATTGACGGAAAAGATTCTTTGCCTCGCTCAACAGGATATGTTAGGATATGTATGAGTGAGGCACGAATCTTTTCTTTTTACAAAACGGGGAAAAATTCGTGAGATTTCAAATGTATACAGCATGAAAAGAGGGTAACATATGAGCAGTAAAAAATGGGATATATATGTATATGGGGATGTAAATATTGATATCGTGATACCGAATGTTGAAAAGTTCCCACAGCCGGGACAGGAGGATGAGGTTCCTGTCATGGAAACATTTGTGGGCGGCGGTGCTGCTTTGTTTACACTGGGTACCGGAAAATTGGGGCTGCATCCGGTTTTTCAGGGAGAGATCGGTGATGACTGTTATGGAGACATGATCAGAAAAGTTTTCCGTGAATGTAATGTGGATGACTCCCTTCTACTGACAGATTCTACACAGAAAACAGGAATTTCTCTGAGTTTTACCAATGAAAAAGACCGGTCATTCTTAACCTTTCGGGGAACCAATGAAAAGTTAAGTATTGATTCTGTGGATGTAGCGAAGGTAAAACAGGCTTCGCACATTCATGTTACAGGATATGCAGGTTCTCTGAATCATGATTCCTATCTTCGTTTTTTGAAGAGAATCAAGTCAGAGACACAGGCAACGGTTTCTTTTGACCTGGGATGGGATTCTACTGGCGAATGGAATCAGGGAATCTATGAGTTATTCCCATATATTGATGTTTTATTTATGAATGAAACGGAAGCAGTGCATTACAGCAGAAAAAATGATGCATACGAAGCGGCAAAAGATTTTGCCAGACATTGTCATCTGACAGCGATTAAGATGGGAAAAGAAGGAGCCATTGCAGTATGTGACGGAAAGCTGTATCAGGCAGCTCCCTATAAGGTAACAGCAGTGGATACGACAGGTGCCGGTGATTCTTTCAATGCAGGTTTCGTATACGGATTTTTGAAAGGAAAGTCCGTGGAAGAGTGTCTGAAGTGTGGTAATGGGTGCGGAGCTTTGTCAGTCACTGCACTGGGCGGTAATACAGGGTTTCCAACAGAAGATCAATTAATGGATTTTATTAATAAATAACAGCACGGGAGGATTAGGTTATGAAAATTGCAGTAATCGGCGGAGCAGGTGTAAGAACCGTTATTTTTATCAATGGACTTTTGAAACGATACAAAAAATTACATATTGATGAAGTAGTCCTTTATGATATTCAGGAAGAAAAACAGAGAATCATCGAAAAACTCTGTAAACATGTGGTGAATCGGAAAAATGAAAATCTGAAGGTATGGGCTGTATCGGATCCGATAGAAGCAATCAAAGGAGCTGACTATATTGTCACAACATTACGTGTAGGTGGAGATCATTCCAGAGTGGTTGATGAAACAATTGCTTTAGAAACAGGCGTGATCGGACAGGAGACTACAGGTGTGGGCGGATTTTCCATGGCAGTTCGTACGATTCCGGTATTGAAAGAGTATTGTGAACTTATCAAACAGTATGCACCGGATGCATGGATTTTCAATTTTACAAATCCGTCCGGGCTGGTGACACAGGCGCTTCGCAGTGGCGGTTATGATAAAATCATCGGAATCTGCGATGCACCCAGCAGTACAAAATTCCGTATGGCACATGATCTGGGCGTAACAGAAGATGAACTGTATGTAGAATTTTTCGGATTAAACCATCTTTCCTGGATTCGCAGTGTAAAAAAGAAAGGACAGGAAATTTTGCCTGAACTTTTGGATGATGATGAATTCTTACAGGGTGTTCAGGAATTTTCCATGTTTGATCCAGAGCTTTTGCGTTCTATCGGCTTCTTACCGAATGAATATCTGTATTACTATTATCATAGAGAAAAGGCATTGGAAAATATTATAAAATCCGGAGCTACCAGAGGGAAGACCATTGAATCTGTGAATATCCAGATGATGGAAGAACTGAAAGCTATGGATATTGATGCGGATCCGGAAGGTGCTCTTCAGATCTTCCTCTACTATATGCAGGTCCGTGAGAATTCTTATATGAGTATAGAATCTGGTCTTGCAAAACGTCCGCTGCTGGAAAAAGGACAGCTGGAAGTACCGGATGGTATGGGATATGCCGGTGTTATGCTGGATTGTATTGAAGGAATGCAGAGTGATGAAGGAAAATATCTGGTTCTCTCTGTGGAGAATCATGGAAGTATTCCGGGACTGGAAGATAATGATGTAATTGAAACAACCTGTCTGGTTTCCAAGGACGGAATCAAACCGGTGAAAGTTACAGAAGTGCCAGAGCATTGTTATCTTCTGATGCGTTTGATTAAGATGTATGAAAAACTTACGGTGGAAGCAATCAATACCCGTTCAAAAGAAACAGCAATCCAGGCTCTGATGCAGCATCCACTTGTTAATTCCTATTCACTGGCGAAGGAACTGGTTGCAAAATATGATGAAGTTTATGGCGGTATTTTTCAATAAAATGTAACAGGTTTATCCTAAACTGGAGGATGAAATGAATATAAAAATAAGCAGCGTAATGCTTGAGGAAACAGCATCAATTACTGTAGATTCTGCAGACTGTCTTCCGGCTTTATGCCGGAAACTTGGAAAGGAAAGAAAAGGGGATACTCAGATTCTTATGAACTTTCCGGTGAGTTCTTCTGAAAAGCTGAAAGAAGTCTTGGAAACGGCAATCTGTGGTCTGTATGACGGAGCGTATCGGTTTGCAAAAACCGGTATGAAAAACCTCCGGAATAATCAGCTGTTTGAAAACCGTGATGGTCTATCGGATTTTGGTGACTGTACCTGTACTTTTGTGACAGATCAGATTGAGGATACAGAAAAAGAAGCGATTATCAAAAGAGGGCAGGAACTGGGAATCTGTAAAGGTTATGCAAGAACACTGGGAAATCTTCCCAATAATTATCTCCATACGGAAGATATGGTCTGCTATGCCAGAAAGCTTGCTGAAAGTCTGAGAGCAGACTGTCAGGTGTTTGACGATGTCAAGCTACGCAAGATGGGCTGTGGAGGGCTTTTGGCAGTAAATCAGGGAAGTAAAAGAGAAGCAGCCATGGTGGTGCTTCGATATGAAGGAGCACCGGGAGAAGAATTGATTGGCCTTGTAGGTAAAGGATTGATGTTTGATTCGGGTGGCTATCATCTCAAATCCATCGATGGTATGAATGGTATGAAATATGATATGTGTGGTGCTGCCGGAATTCTGGAAAGTTTTGAAGTTCTCGTGAGAAGAAAAGTAAGGAAAAATCTCGTTGCTGTACTTATGTTGGCGGAAAATGTGATCAGCCCGGATGCAGTGAAAATGGGAGATGTGATCACTACTCTGGCAGGAAAGACTGTAGAAGTATACAATACCGATGCGGAAGGTCGTCTTGTTCTCTGCGACGGTATCACCTATGTACAGCAGCAGGGGGCAAAAACAGTGCTGGATCTGGCTACCCTTACCTATTCTGCTCAGGCAGCACTGGGAGATGCAGTTACCGGTCTTTTTGTAAACAACGATTTGTTATGGAAAAGGTGGATGGATACAGCCAGATATACCGGAGAGAAATTTTGGCGTTTGCCGCTGGATCCATATTATCATAATTTACTGAACTGGTCTATTTGTGCGGATTTTGCCAATTATGCCTCTGGAAAGGGAGCTGGAGCCAGCGTAGCTGCATGTTTTTTGGAAAATTTTGTGGAAGAAGGAACACGATGGATTCATCTGGATATGGTAGGACCTTCTGTTGTTCGTTCTGAAACAGAAGAAATGGCAGAAGGAGCCAGTGGTTCATGCATCTCTACCATTGTAAAGTTTTTGGAGCAATCAGATATGAATTGCATGTATATTGACAGATAAGAGGAGACGGCAGAATGAATTTTACATTTGATACAACAATATCGAAAGAAGTACTTGAAAACTATCTGTCCCGCTGTGTGACTGCGGCGGGATTGTATGAAAGCGATACGCTGGAAGATGACCTTCGGGCGATAAAAAACATGGGTGTTAAATTTCTCGGAAGAGCGTCCGGAATCTGGTATATGATGGAAGAAGATGAGGAACATTTCAGGAAATCAAAAGCACTTGCTGATAGAGTTCATGAGATGGATCCGGAAATCATACTTCAATCCTGTATTTTTGAATGCATCGTAGAGAGGATTCAGGAGATTACGATTCCGGCATATGTATTTGAAGCATTTGGCATGGAACCGGAACATCGTACATTTTGTTTCAAAGATACACTGTTTCCGGAAAAACCGGCCGGATTTATAGGGCTTCGGGAAAATGATCCGGCAAGAAGCGGCGGAATTCCGGATCTGTCCCGACTGGAAACCAGAATGTGGTTTTACTATCGAGCAACCCGATATATAGATTGTGGTTATGAAGCCCTTCATATGGGACAGATTCATCTTTATACAGCCAATGACCCGGGTATGAAAAAAACTTCGGAATTGTTCGAAATGATTCGTGAATACGCCCTCCTGCATGCAAGGCGCCACAAAATATTGTTGGACGCTCATACCCACGGAGTAAATATTCGTGGAAAACTATTGTTTGATTATCATGCCATGCCGTTTACCCGCATGCCTCTTCCTGAGGTTCCCGGAGAAGAACTGGTTCTTGTACGGGAAGGATACAGTGAAGGCGGAGAAAATCCGAATGGCTGGTCTGCACAGACAATGCCATATCTGATGGAGTATGATAACTGGGGCGGTCTGGTGGTAGGGGACCGCAGCAAATACACAAGAGAAGAACTTGCCTGGAAAGACTGGTGGGGGTATGACCAGATCGCATGGTTTGCCAACCAGCCGTTCGAGAGCAGAGATCATTTTCTGGAATACACATACAAATGGGTGGAAATCAATAATCCGAATGCCTATTTTGAAATTCCTTTCCGGAGAATGCTCAGTGACGGTGCTGTAAAGAGGAGACGTGTGGATAATGGACAGGAAGAAATGCAGTATTTTTATCAGATCAATCAGCCAAGTGTGGATTGCCCTATGGGATTCGGTCAGGAAGAACTTGCAAAACGTCTGTGGGAATCCGGTCATGAACTGCGTAAGAAAGCTTCCAATCCTGAAATGTTGATTGACTATGGTGCAAGAAATATTTATGATGAGAATACAGGAATGAAACTTCCGGAAAAGATTGTTGTGTATGGAAGTTTTCAATCTCATGTGGGTGCAATCAGGAATGATTCCAACAGTGAGACAACCCGAATGTACTACATTGGTGATAATACGTATACCCTTTCTGTGGTGATTCCGTTTGCGGGAACCTACGATTTCTCTGTCGCCACTTACGGAACGCTTTCTGCAACTTACCAGATGGATGGATATCCCAGAAGCGGATCTGCCAATAAAGCATATTTTACTACAGAAAAAGACAATACAGTGGTACGATTTAGATATCGTTTTATTACCAATGAAGTGACAGTAGAAATGTTTGAATAAGATTCAGAAAAAAGTTCTTTTTCCGGATTCATCTTAAAGATGGCATCTGAAGAAAGAACTTTTTTCATAGATAAATCGTTTAGATGGAAATAACCGGACTTACACATACCAGATTTTCCATTATACTTTCCTTTTCATACAATTCTGGAATGATACATGTAGCATTTCCGAAATCTTCCAGCGATACTGTGTCATGTAAGCGACAGGTTATTGTCCCTGAGACAGTACGTAAGGTAATGAGATAGCTTTCATCCTCAGGCGGCTGATACCCCGGTTTTCCGGTTTGCTGTACAGAGAAAGACAGGGTACCCTCCTGAATATTTGTAAGAAGAAGAGGTCCTTTGCTCACCCAGGTCTTTTGGCTGCCAATAGCAGTTTCCAGTTCTTTTTCTATATCTCCGTTTTCTTCCCCCTCAATATAAGTGGAATAGTGGCCATGAAGAGAACTGTTTCCATGGAGATCCATTCCACAGGTGGCAGCAAGACGTTCTCCGGAGAGGACAAGATTTTCCCAAAGAAGTAGTCCACGTTCATTTACCTCATGGAGTGGCTCCAGATTATTAGAAATCTCTATGAAATCACAGCAGGAATAATCTGTCATGTTCATCTCAAACCGGCATCCCCTGGCAAATGGCCAGCCCATGGAATAAGGATGCGCAATTCCGGTCAGAGCCCCTTTATCTTTTGCAGCCTGAAATAGTAGTTCCGGTTTGTGTCTGTTTATATTTTCCCATGGCACATATTCATGCAGATTCAGGCAGAGAATGTGTCCATAATAAGTGGTGTATTCCATTCCATAAATACAGGAAACCGGAAGATTATTCTCTTTCAGAATTTTTCTGATTTTGTCATGTCCGGAAATCGTATTGTGATCCGTAAGAGCAAATGCATCCACATGGTCAGCAACCATAAAATCAGTCAGTTCCCGACAGGTAAATACCGCATCGGACTCTGTGGTGTGATTATGTAATTCCAGTCGTTTAAACATTTTTCAACGCTCCTTCCTATCGTACTCGTACTGCAAGGGAGTATTCCGTATTATCCAGAAGTACGGAAAAAACGATCAGTGTCACTTTCAATACCCCCTCAATCTTTGATTGAGGGATACATCCATCAGAAGCATCTGCTTTTGTAAAATGCATATGACGGGTACTAAGCTGCCGATGAATACCGCCGATAAACTCATCATTCAGTGTGGCCAAGGTATGAATCTCGGTTTTGGTATTATGGCAAATGGCATCTTTGATTTCATCATCAGAAGAGAAAAGGTTCAGAGATTCTTTCGATGAGAAAAAGTCAGGATATTCCTTTTTACAGTACTCCGTGATTTCCTGTATCCTTTCTTGTGTCAGATCTTCCGGGCGAAAATACTGAGGGCTGAAAGAAAACTCTATATCCAGTTCATCCCATGACTGTTCAAGACAGACTGTGTAAGAAATCTGTCCCACAAATTCCTTACACAGTTTTCCTTCTACGTGGTAAATTGTTTTCATCTCGTTCATGATAAAAAATCTCCTGAATTATAAGTGAATTTTAACTGCTTTTGTTTTGGATTCAGTCATTCGCAGCTACTTTACTGTCATCATAGCTTTTGAAATCTTATGTGTCAAGTGGACAAAACTCCGTTCAAACGAATACATTCATAAGTGTAGAATTGTCTAGCAAAAAAAGTTGTTTTTTCCATTTTTGAAAAACAGGATTCTGTTTATAGTTGCTATATGTTTAGAAAGGATGGAAAAAACAATGGAAAAATTCAAAAAAATTGAAAATCACCAAATGACATGTCTGTTATTCTGGCTGTGCTGGTTTGCGTATTTTACTTCTTATATCGGAAGATTAAATTATTCTTCTGCTATGACAGCAATGATTCAGGAAGCAGTTCTGACGAAGAGTCAGGCTGGTTTTATCAGTATGGTATATTTCTTTGCCTATGGAATCGGGCAGTTATGTAACGGTATTCTGGGAGATCGAATACATCCGGGAAAAATGATTTTTACAGGTTTATGGATAGCCGCACTGGCCAATCTTTGTATGGGTGTTACCGAGAATTATTATTTGATGACGATGATTTGGGGGATCAACGGATATGCTCAGGCAATGATCTGGCCTCCGATTATCCGTATTTTTGCTGAGATGCTCTCATCGAAAAAGAAGCAGAAGTATTGTATTGATATCGTATCTTCTCAGGTGGCAGGAACATTAGCTTCTTATCTGCTTGCAGCTGTGGTAATCTGGAAAATCGGTTGGAAAGCTGTGTTTGTGACTGCTGCCTTTTGTCTGACTGCTATGGCTTTGTTCTGGAAGTATGGATTTGGCAAAGTTGAGAAGTATTCCAGGAAATTTGGCAAAATGACAGAAGATGGCGAACAGCCAAACTCAGAAACGATAGAAAAAATCAGTTTTTCAGATTTATTGATGCATACCGGACTGCTAACAGTGATTATTCCTGTTGTAGTTCATGGAATTCTGAAAGATGGGGTTACAACCTGGGTACCTACTTTTATAACGGAAAACTTCCTTATGTCTCCATCTTATTCCATATTGATTACTACAGTTCTGCCCATAATAAATCTTACCGGTGCGTATGCGGCACGTTATGTTTTTAAAAAATGTGGAGAAAGAGAAGTTATGGCATCTGTTGTTTTCTTTGGAATTGCAGAAACAGCTCTCACGGGGATCTGGTTTGTAAAGAATGGCTCCATTGTACTGACTGTCATTTTTTTCGCTGTTATCACGGCATCTATGATGGCTGTGAATACCTTATTTGTAAATATGCTTGCACTGCGATTTGAAAACGTTGGAAGAGTATCTACCGTATCAGGATTTTTGAATTCTATGGCATATCTAGGAACTGCGATTTCAACCTTCACGATTGGAGTGATGGTAGAAAAACTGGGATGGAATCTGACGATTGGGAGTTGGGTGGCTGTAACCTTTGTAGCTTTGCTATTATGTATCGTATACAAAAACAGAACACTCTGCTACTATACATCCTGACCTTTATACTTGGGTACAAGATTTTTCTTTACTTTCCGTCCGAAAACCATTATACTTTTTATCTATCGGAGGACAATACATGAGCAAATCACTATTTATTGCAGAGAAACCAAGTGTTGCACAGGAGTTTGCCAAAGCTCTGAAGATAAATGCCCAGAGGCGTGATGGCTATCTGGAATCGGAAAATACAATCGTTACCTGGTGTGTGGGACATCTTGTTACCATGAGTTATCCGGAAGTTTATGACATCAAGTATAAAAGGTGGTCACTGGAAACTCTTCCATTTTTGCCGGGAGAATTTAAGTATGAAGTGATACCGGCAGTAAAAAAGCAATTTGAAATTGTAAAAGGTCTTTTAAAACGTCAGGATGTGACAACCATCTATGTGTGTACCGACTCCGGACGTGAAGGAGAATACATATATCGTCTTGTGGCCCAGATGGCAGGTGTAAAAGGAAAGCAAGAGAGGCGAGTATGGATTGATTCCCAGACTGAAGAGGAGATTCTCAGAGGTATTAAAGAAGCGAAAGACCTGAGTGCCTATGACAACCTGAGCGCTTCCGCTTATCTGCGAGCCAAGGAAGACTATCTTATGGGAATCAATTTTTCCCGTTTGCTGACTCTTTTGTATGGCAACAGTATTTCTAATTATATGGGAACCAAATATCAGGCCATATCTGTTGGCCGTGTTATGACCTGTGTATTGGGAATGGTGGTCAGAAGAGAGCGGGAAATCCGGGAGTTTGTAAAAACACCGTTTTATCGGGTTCTGGGAAAATTCTCGCTGGAAGGGAAAGAATTTGACGGAGAATGGCGTGCCGTAGAAGGCAGCAGGTATTTTCAGTCTCCCTATCTGTACAAGGAGAATGGTTTCAAGGAAAGAGATAAAGCCGAAGAACTGCGGGTTATCCTTCAAAAGGAAAGTGCCCTTACGGTACCCCAGGATGGCATGCATGCGGTTCTTGACAAAATAGAGAAAAAGAAAGAAAAGAAGAATCCACCACTTCTTTACAATCTGGCAGAACTGCAGAATGACTGTTCCCGGATGTTTAAGATCAGCCCGGATGAAACATTACGAGTTGTTCAGGAATTATATGAGAAAAAGTTGGTTACTTATCCAAGAACCGATGCCAGAGTTCTTTCTACAGCGGTTTCGAAAGAAATTACAAGAAATCTGAAAGGATTGCTCCACTATCCTGTAGCACAGCCATTTGTGCAGGAAATACTGGATAAGGAAAGTTATAAAGGCCTTTCTAAGACAAGATATGTGAATGACAAGCAGATCACAGACCATTATGCAATTATCCCCACGGGGCAGGGACTGGGAAATCTGAATCGTCTCCCATCCGTATCACAGAAAGTATATCAGGTAATCGTCAGAAGATTTCTGAGTATCTTTTATCCTCCTGCTGTGTATGAGAAAGTCAGTCTTGCGACAGCTGTGGGGCAGGAAAAATTATTTTCCGGCTTTAAAGTACTCGTTGAAGAAGGATACCTGAAAGTTGCTAATCTTCCTTCCCAGAAGAAGGGAGCATCCAATACGCAGCCTGCTTCAAACGAGGATGGTTTGTCAGAAAATACCAGAGCGAAAAGCACTGGGAAGGAAGAAAATACAGAAGATATCCAGTGTGATGCCGTTTTTCTGGAATATTTGCATAAACTGAAAAAAGGGGCAATTCTTCCGGTAAAAGCATTCGAAATCAAGGAAGGGGAAACCTCTCCGCCTAAGCGTTATAATTCAGGTACCATGATCCTTGCAATGGAAAATGCCGGTCAGTTGATTGAAGATGAAGAACTGCGTGCACAGATCAAGGGAAGTGGAATCGGTACCAGTGCTACAAGAGCAGAAATACTGAAAAAACTGGTAAATATCAAGTATATTGCATTGAATAAAAAAACACAGATCATTACTCCTACCCAATTGGGCGAAATGATCTATGAAGTGGTTAACGCTTCGATTCGTTCTTTGTTGAATCCGGAACTGACAGCCAGCTGGGAAAAAGGGCTTACTTATGTGGCAGAAGGTACCATTACCTCACAGGAATATATGGATAAACTGGAACATTTTATCCGTGTGAGAGTAAACGGTGTTCAGCAGATAAATAACCATTATGCATTGCGGGCAAGATACGATGTAATCGCATCTAACTATAAAAAATAAAAGGAGGATTCATTATGAGTACGGAATCTGTAAAAATTGAAAATCTGTATGATCTGAATGAGACAATCGCAAAGGAATTATTTGAGGGAAAAACCTATCCATGGGAATTGCTGCCTCTGATAAAAGAATTTATTGTGAAACTTGGCAATACGCTGGATCCTGAAGAGTACGATAAAATCGGAGATGATATCTGGGTAGCAAAATCAGCAAAAATTGCTCCTACTGCAGCCTTGAATGGACCTTGTATTATCGGAAAACATGCGGAGATTCGCCAGTGTGCCTTTATCCGCGGAAGTGCAATTGTAGGAGAAGGTGCTGTGGTAGGGAATTCTACAGAACTTAAAAATGTGATCCTGTTTAACAAAGTTCAGGTACCACACTACAATTATGTGGGAGATTCCATTCTTGGATATAAAGCACATATGGGCGCCGGTTCTATTACCTCCAACGTAAAATCTGACAAAAAACTGGTTGTTGTACACGGCGGAGACTTTGAGATTGAAACAGGAATGAAAAAATTCGGTGCTATGCTGGGTGACAATGTAGAAGTAGGATGCAATTCCGTACTGAACCCGGGAACGGTAGTGGGAAGATGCTCGAATATCTATCCACTTTCCTGCGTGAGAGGAGTCGTACCGGCAAACAGTATCTTCAAGAATAAAAATGAGATTGTGGAGAAGAAGTAAGATATCTATGTTATAACTGAAAAAAGCAAAAAAATCGCATCCTTGTTTTAGAAGCAGGTCGTTCCCCTTCAGCTAATCACTAACTTCGACTAAAACGCTCCGGAGAGCCGTCGCGCTTAAGTCTGCGTAAGTGATGGATCTTCAGGCTCACTTGCTCCAATGCTTCTAAAACAAGGATGCGATTTTTTGCTTTATCTCACGTTACAAACTGGTACCAGAAATAAACTTCATTGATTACTTATACTCACAATTCAATTTATTAAGATCCTGATAGAATTCAGGATAGGAGATATCTACACATTCACTTCTTTCAATGGTTGTCTCTCCTTCGGCGGCAAGTCCTGCTACGGCGAAGGACATGGCGATCCGGTGGTCCAGACGGCTGTCGATAACAGTCCCATGTAAAGCTTTTCCTCCGTGAATAATCATTCCGTCATCGGTTCCTTCGATATCACATCCCATAGAGGTCAGTTCTTTTACCATAATATCCAGACGATTGGATTCTTTCACTTTCAGTTCTTCAGCATTTCGTATGATGGTCGTTCCATCTGCGAAGGCAGCAAGCACAGCGATTACGGGAATTTCATCAATCAGTGTCGGAATCAGTTCTCCCTCTATTACAATGCCATGGAGAGGGCTGTAACGTACAAGAATATCGGCAGTTGCTTCGCCGGCTGATATTTTCTGGTTAAGAAGCTGAATATCTGCTCCCATTGCTTTGCAGACACGTAAAATACCATCACGGGTAGGATTAACGCCTACGTTTTTAATAAGGATCTCGGAACCGGGTACTAAAAGTCCGGCAACCAGAAAATATGCAGCGGAAGAGATATCACCAGGTACGGAAATATCAAGGCCATGAAGCTTTGGATCTGCTTTAATGGAAGCCGTTGAGCCTTCGCTGGTAATTTCTGCTCCAAAATGTGAAAGCATAAGTTCCGTATGATTCCGGGAAAGATAAGGCTCTGTAACAGAAGTAATTCCATCACCATAAAGTCCTGCCAGCAGTACACAGGATTTTACCTGTGCGGATGCAACGGGAGAATCATAATGAATGGAATGCAGCGGATGTCCCTGGATCGTAAGTGGAGCACAGTTATTTCCTTTGACACTTTCAATAAAAGCTCCCATCATGGACAAAGGTTTGATGATCCTTCCCATCGGACGGCTCTGGATAGAAGCGTCACCGGTGAGAGTGCTTGTAAAATTCTGTCCTGCAAGAATACCGGAAATCAGACGGGTAGTTGTACCGCTGTTGCCGGTATCCAATATTTCAGAAGGAGCAGAAAGACCATGCAGTCCTTTTCCGTGAATCAGGATTTCCTGAGTGTTATTTTCTATCTGAATGCCCAATTTGCGGAAACAGGAAATAGTGGAAAGGCAGTCGGCTCCCTGCAGAAAATTGGTAACTCGTGTAGTCCCTTCTGCAAGTGCACCGAACATGACCGCACGATGGGAAATAGATTTATCTCCTGGTACGGTAATTTCACCACGCAATGGATGTATTGCTTTTTGAATTTTCATAACTGATCTCCTTCATAAGTTATCGTTTTTTGATCGTATAATTATGTTCATTCAGAACGTTTTCTGCTTTGATACAATCTTCTTCTTCGTAAAATTCGATTCGAAGAACTCCTTCCTCAAATTCACGGTTATGGATGATTCCAATATTCTTAATATTGATATTGTTATTTGCAAGAAGGGTAGCAATAGCTGCAATTCCACCTGCCTCATCGTAAAGGTCACAATAAACAGCATAAACCCTGTCAAGGGCGCCTTTGGTAGAATCAGGAAGGGAATTGCGATACTCTCTCGAAGAAGAAAACATGTCATAAAGCTCGGAAGAGTCACTGTTGTCAACCCAGCACTTGGCCTGAACGATCAGACGGATAAACTCATCCAGAACTTTAGAGATCATTTCGCGGTTTTCCAGACATATCTGCTGCCACATGACCGGAG
>SFQZ01000069.1 GCA_004562915.1 bacterium | reverse complement strand
AGTCTTCCGGAATATCTTCATCACTCAACACAATTTCCATCAGCGTTGTTAATATTTAATTACTATTATCGCAGTCACGGAATCCAAATCCAGCAGACATATCTGACTGCGGATCAGCATCCACGACTAACACCTTCTTATTCATAAGAACCAACCCTTTACGAAAAATCATCTAAAAAGTTACATGAATTTATAATGCAATATATGAAGTGCCCTAGAAAGGAAAAACCCTTGAAAATACTGGATTTTCAAGGGTTTTAAGGTTCTTATTTAAGATTTGCAAAATCGGGATTACATGCCGGCCTGTTTTGCAACTTCAGCTGCAAAGTCTTCGGATTTTTTCTCCAGACCTTCACCAGTCTCGAAACGAACAAATCCTTTTACAGTAATCTTAGCACCGTTTGCTTTTGCAACTTCTGCTACGTAATTTCCTACAGTCTGTTTTCCATCTTCTGCTTTTACATATACCTGATCCAACAGACAGATTTCTTTCAGTTCTTTATTGATACGTCCTTTGATCATACCCTGGATTACTTTCTCAGGTTTCTGAGATTCTTTCGGATCATTTTTAATCTGAGCAAGCAGGATTTCTTCTTCATGTGCGATATAATCGGCACTTACTTCAGAACGATCTGTATACTGTGGCTTCATGGCTGTGATCTGCATAGCCAGATTCTTTGCCATCTCTTCTACTGCTTCATTGACAACATCTGTCTCAACGTCAACAAGAACACCAATCTTTCCACCCATATGAGTGTAAGAAGCTACAAAACCGTTCTCTTCTGCTACCTGCTGGAAACGACGAATCTTCATGTTCTCGCCGATAACTGCGATCTGACCAGCCAGTGCTTCATTAACAGTTTTGGTTGTATCGAATTTCCATGTCTCAGCAAGGAATGCATCGATATCTGCTGCTGTTGTTTCCAGCGCCTGCTCAGCAACCTGTGCAACATATCCCTGGAATTTTTCATTCTTAGCAACGAAGTCTGTCTCAGCATTTACTTCAACAGCTACTGCTTTTTTACCGTTTTCAGCAACTTTCAGCATAACAATACCTTCTGCTGCGATTCTGCTGGCTTTTTTCTGTGCTGTAGCAAGACCTTTTTCTCTCAGGAATTCCAAAGCCTTGTCCATATCGCCTTCTGTAGCTGTAAGAGCTTTCTTACAATCCATCATACCGGCGCCACTCATCTCTCTTAACTCTTTTACCATTGCTGCTGTAATAGCCATTGTGATTTCCTCCTAAATCAAGGTGTTGAATTTCACAGCAGTTCAGTGATAACCACTGAACTGCCATCAAATCCCTTACTCTTCTACTGCTTCCTCAACTGCTTCTTCAACGAACTCTTCCTCTCCGGTAGTTCCCTGATTTGCTTCGATAACAGCGTCTGCCATCTTGGAAACAATCAGTTTTACTGCACGGATAGCGTCATCGTTACCCGGAATTACATAATCCAGTTCTTCCGGATCACAGTTTGTATCACAGATACCGATCAGCGGAATACCCAGTGTATGAGCTTCCTGTACACAAATTCTTTCTTTCTTCGGATCTACAATAAAGATAGCATCCGGAAGTTTCTTCATTTCTTTGATTCCGCCCAGATTCTTCTGAAGTTTTTCCAGCTCTTTCTTCAGAGCAATAACTTCTTTCTTAGGCAGAACATCAAATGTTCCGTCAGCTTCCATAGCTTCGATTTCTTTCAGTCTTGCAATTCTGCTCTGGATTGTTTTGAAGTTGGTCAGCATACCACCCAGCCATCTTTCATTTACATAGAACATTCCACAACGCTCTGCTTCCACTTTAATAGCATCCTGAGCCTGTTTCTTCGTTCCTACGAACAGGATTGAACCACCTTCTGCAGCAATGTCTGCTACAGCTTTGTAAGCGTCATCTACCATTCCAACGGATTTCTGCAGGTCGATAATGTAGATTCCGTTTCTTTCTGTGTAGATGTACTCAGCCATTTTAGGGTTCCATCTTCTTGTCTGGTGTCCGAAATGCACACCGGCTTCCAGTAACTGTTTCATTGAAATAACACTCATGATTTCAATCTCCTTTTTGGTTTTAATCTTCCCCATACTTCTCATTCTTTTCGAGACCCATATACAGGCACCTTCTCGGAATCGGTATGGGTGTTTTCTGCGACCTTTGAATTATATCATATCAAAAAAGGAGATACAAGCACTTTTTTACTTATTCTGTAAAAAACCGTATCTCCTATATACACTAATTTCTTTTTCGATTGCCCTTTCTTCTGTCCGCCAGAATCCAGTATACCGGAATCACACACAACAGAATTTCAATGACAAACCCAAGGATAAACCCAAATGGAATTTTGGCCCACATACCGCTCCACCAGCTATTGCCGAACAGACTCCATAAGTTCGCAACTACGTGTGCCAGTATGGATGTCCACAAGGTTCCGGTACGATGATAAATCACAGCCAATAGAATTCCCATCAAAGATGCATATAAAAACTGAATCATATTTCCGTGATAGATTCCAAATAAAAGCGCTGATAATATGATTGCGGCCCATGGACTCATGAAATCTTTCATTCTTCTGAAAACCAGCCCTCTGAAGATCAGTTCTTCCGCAGCCGGAGCCAAAAGCCCTACTGTCAGAAAGAGCAGCCATACCGGTTGTCCTGTCATAGTATCATCTGTCATCTGTGAATAATAAGGAAAAATCTCATTCATCCGGAATACAAGAATCAGATCATTGAGCATCTGACTGCCTGCTATGGCAAGAATGATCACAGAAAACCAGATGACAGGAGGACTCCACACAAAATCTTCTCCTTGTCCGAGAAATCCTGCCTTTCTTCTTCGCTGATCCTTCCGATATAAGAACAATGTAATAACACCTGAAAGAACAGAAGTAAGAATCAGCTGATACAAAGTGGAACCATTGATTTTCTCCACAACATCGTAATTGTTGGTAAGATCTGTTCCATTGATCACTTTCCATATAAAAATCATAGAAAATGCAATACTGACCGCCACCGATATTCCCAGATGAATCAGTATCGGATAAAGCACTCTCCATATCTTCATCACCGGATGAACAGGACGATTGGACCCGGAATCTAACTCATTGATTTTTTTTGCGTTTTCTCCCCAACGATGTTCTGCTTTTTCATCTGCTTTTGTACGATTCAGTTTTTCCTCTTTTTTTCTGCGTGAAACACCTTGATGTTCTGCTTTTTCATCTGCTTTTGTACGATTCAGTTTTTCCTCTTTTTTTCTGCGTGAAACACCTTTTCTTTCCCATCTGTTTTTACTGTTTTTTCTCACAGACTCCACGTGCTCTGTCGTCTCTTCATCATTCGGGCTGGCAAGGATTCCTAGATCCTCTACGGTATCCGCAATATAGACGGCCCCTGCCTGTGAAAGCTCTTCTCTGGATCCATATCCATAAGCAACGCCGATACACTGCAGACCACAGCTTCTCGCACCGTTTACATCCTGCTCTTTATCACCAACCATAAGAACTTTATCCCGTTCCGTCTGCATATGGAGACGCACGAGTGCTTCCTCGATAACTTCCTCTTTTCTGGATCTTCTTCCATCCAGTTCACTTCCGACAATCACCTGAAAATACTGAGCAATTCCAAAATACTCCAGGATTTGCTCAACAAAGATCTCCGGCTTTGAAGAGGCTACTCCGAGAATTTTATCATTTATTCTCAGCACTTCCAACAATTCCGGAATCTGCGGATAGAGATGGTTTTCAAACATTCCTACTTTTGTATATCGCTCACGATAATATCCGATCCCCTGCTCTGCCTGCTCTTCATTCAATCCGCTGAATTTCATAAAGGATTCTTTCAGAGGAGGTCCAACATACCTTTTTAGATTCTCCGGATCCTTTTCTGTTATTCCCAATTTTTCCAGTGCATATTCCACACTTTTTATAATACCTTCACCGGACTCTGTCAAAGTTCCGTCAAGATCAAATAATATAACCTGTGACATATATGATTACTCACTTCCTATTTACGATGCATAATACTGGTCAATTCCATTCGCTATACCCTGTACCATTTTTTTCTGATAACCGCTGCTGGCCATATTCAAATCTTCCGTCTGATTAGTCATAAATCCCATTTCAATGATTGTCACAGGAATCTTACTCCAGTTTATGCCACTCATTGTATCTGTCGTCATCACACCTCTGTTTTTCGCTCCTGTCGCCTGGCAGAAACAATCGATGATCTTTTGCGAAAGCTTCTGGCTGGAAGAAATCAGACTTCCTGATAAAAAGGAATTGCTGTTTGAAGGTGCCATGGTAAGAGCTCCATACACAGAACTATTATCATCACCATTTGCATGAATTCTTACCAGGATATCGGCTCCCGCATTTGCCGCATTTAAAGCACGCTGTGCATTACTGATATCCACATCATGACTTTCTCTTGTCATGTATACCACATATCCTCTTGCCTGCAGCTCATCTTTTAACTGCATGGCAACCTGCAGGTTCAGTTCATATTCATATAATCCGGACCATTTCCCATAGGTTCCGGATGATACTTTTGCTTTCATTTCTGATGACCCAGGTCCTATCGGTTCTTTACTGCTGTTTCCGTACCTTTGATGACCTGCATCAATAGCAATAATTTTCTTACCTGTGCCACCTGGATTCGGTATCCATGCTCCGCTGGTATCCACATAATATCCATCGATCCAGGTATTGGCTGCCATCGCTCCGGAAGCAGTGAGATAATACCAGGTTCCGCCAATCTGCTGCCATCCGGTTAACATAGCTCCACTGGATGCAAGATAATACCATTCTCCTCCAATTTTCTGCCAACCGGTCACCATCCAGCCTTCTTCATCAAAATAGTACCATTTTCCATTGATTTTTTCCCAGCCCGACTGCGTGTAACTACCATCTGCATGACGATACCACCAGCGATTCCCACTGCTGACCCATCCTGCTTTTTGCTGAACCTCTTCCATTGTTTTACCAGGAACCCATGCCCCGCTGGCATCCACATAATATCCATCAATCCAGGTATCCTCAGCCATAATCCCTGATTCCGCCAGGTAGTAACACTTTTCGCCAACCCAGTGCCAGCCGGTCTGCATGGCTCCACTACCGGAAAACAAATACCATTTTCCGTCAATTTTCTGCCAGCCGGTCACCATCCAGCCTTCTTCATCAAAATAATATTTCTTTCCGTTATCCGTCAGCCAATCCAGAGCAGGATATGTACCATCATCATTTTGGTACCACCAACGATTCTCGGACTTTACCCAATGCCCTTCATCAGCAAAAACACTTTTGGGAAAAACTGTTATTCCCATAAAGAGAATTATGGCAAAAAGTACCCATATCTTTTTCTTCGTTTTCATATTGTATCACTCCGTTCCAAAATACTCATCAATTCCATTGGCAATTCCCTGCACCATCTGGTTTTGATACTCTTCTGTCTGCATTCGAATGTCTTCATCCGGATTCGTCATATATCCCATTTCAACGATCGTAGCCGGAATCGTACACCAATTCAGTCCACTCATTTCATCCGTTTGATAAACACCCTGACTATTGGCACCGGTTGCTTCGCAAAATGATGAAATAATAATTTCCGAAAGCTCTTGACATTTCGCTACAAGTTCTCCATCCAGAAATGGATTTGAACCGGACGGAGCCATAGTCAGCGCCCCGGCAACAGAAGTATTCTCCGAACCATTCGCATGAATCCGGATCAAAATGTCCGCACCGGAACCCGCCGCAGCCTGTGCTCTTTCCGCATTGCTGATATTCACATCATTATCTTCACGGATCATATAGACTTCATATCCCCTGGCTTTCAGTTCATCCCTCAATTTTAATGAAACATCTAGATTTAACTGATATTCCGGAACTCCTGTAGTGCGTCCGGTAGTACCCGATGCAACTTTTGCCTTCGTCTGAGATGCGCCCGGACCTATAGGTTCCTGTTCACCGTTTCCGTGAGCCTGATGTCCAGGATCGATCGCTACTTTTCTTCCTGTACCTGTAAGGGTAACCTCCTCTGCTATCAATGATTCCGGCGGTTCCTCCGTATTGGTCATTCGCCGTAAATTTTCATCTGAGAGTAACAGATATCTGTTTCCATTTTTTTCTTCCATGGAGGTCTGTTCTGATTCCAGAACAGAAAAGAAATTCTGATAGTCACTCAGATTCTTTTTCAGATGGAGCATAACTGCCGCTACATCTTCTTCATAATAACTCTGAACAGAACCATCCGAAGAAATATAGCGAAGAACAGACTCCACCGTCTGAATATCATTTCGCTCTACCGCTTCCCTGATCACAGCAACCATTTCTTTTTTCTGGACCGCCGGATCATCCGAATCCGGAGATGGCTCAGGGGAAGCTATATCTGTTGGTTCCGGTACTGCTTCCGCTTCCTGCCTGAGCTGTTGTTCTTTTTCTTCCATCTTCCGCTGCATTCGGCTCAAATAGATCACAGCAATAATTCCAACCATCAGAACTAAAATCATGATTACCAGAATCAGAATATAAATTCCGGCTTTTGACCGTTTTTTCATTAGTTTCTCCCTTACATCCTTTCCGGAGCTTCAAATCCCAGCAGATCGATACAGGTTTCCAGAACATCTTTCACAAGTACCAGCAAAGCAATAAATGATTTCTTCTGTTCTTCATCTTCTTCCGTCAAAATCTTAGTTTCATGATAGAATCGGTTAAAAGCATTTGCCAGTTCATAAATATAAGAACAAATCTTGTGCGGCGCCTTGTCATCAAATGCGTTCACTACAACACTATTGAATTTTGCAGTCTCGATCATCAGTGCTTTTTCACTATCGCTTGCAGGTTTGATCATAAGGGTATCCATAATATCGCCGCCTTCCTCTTTATAACGGCTCAGAATGGATTTGATACGAACTGTGGTATATAAAATATATGGTCCAGTATTACCCTCAAAAGAGGTAAATCTTTCGATATCAAAAATATAATCTTTTGATGCCTGATTGGACAGATCTCCGTATTTGATAGCTGATAACCCTACGATCTTTGCCGTTGCCCTGGCATCTTCTTCCTTAATACTGCGGTTGTCTACGATCTTTTTATACATTTCCTCATTGATCTCACGGATCAGATTCTCCAGACGCATCACGCCGCCATCTCTTGTCTTAAATGGTTTTCCGTCTTTCCCGTTCATCGTACCGAATCCGAGGAAGGATAATTTCGTATCTTCTTTTACCATACCTGCCTTTCGCGCGCAGCGGAACACTTGAATAAAGTGCATTTCCTGTCGTTTATCAACCACATACAAAATCTCATCCGGCTGATAATTTTCCATACGTTCTTCAATCGTAGCCAGATCTGTCGTCGTATACAGTGCTGCACCATCAGACTTTAAGATCATACAGGGCGGCACTTCCTTTGTATCCGTATCTTCTTTCACATCCACTACTATGGCACCCTGATCTTCATAGGCCAGCCCCTGATCTTTCAGTCTCTGAACCATCGGTGCAATGCGTTCCTGCACATTCGATTCCCCGTTCCAAAGTTCAAAATTCACATTCAGATTTGCATAATTTCTCTTCAGATCGGGAACAGATACATCGAGAATATGCTTCCACAAAGCTCGATACCCACGTTTTCCCGTCTGAAGCTGATGTGTTGCCTCAAGAGCTTCTGCTTTGTATGCTTCATCTTCTTTTGATTTTTTATTGGCACATGGATAAATTTCTTCCAGTTCGCTGATGGTAAACGGAGCTTCTGCTGGATATTCCCCTTCATAATCCTTCTGGAAATACACCAGATCCGGCTGTCTTTTCCGAAGTTCTGTAATAATCAGCCCCATCTGCAGTCCCCAGTCTCCCAGATGTACATCTCCGAGAATCTCATGTCCCAGAAATCTTCCGATCCGCTTAATGCTTTCCCCAATGATTGCGGAACGGAGATGTCCCACATGAAGTGGTTTTGCCACATTTGGTCCACCGTAATCAATCACCATTTTCTTTGGCTCTTTTGCTTTCTCAACGCCAAGATTGCCGGATATGCGCATTGCTGTCAGATACTGTGCCAGATACGCTCCCGAAACTTTCAGGTTGATAAATCCCGGATTCACCGCTTCCGCTGCTTCCAACGCCTGACAGTCTGCCAGATTTTCCACTACATCTTTTGCAATCATGATTGGTGCTTTTCTATATGCCTTTGCAGCAGCCATTGCACCGTTACACTGATATTCACACAAATCCGGTCTGTTGGACAATGTTACCTTTCCATAAGATGCATCATATCCGGCATTATGAAATGCCGCTTTTACTTCTTCTGATATTAAATCAATGATTGTATTCATATCTTCCTCCAGACATTTTCTATCTTTTTCAACAATCTATGATGTTGGGGTCAAAAGCTTTTGACCCATGATGCTTACGGATTTCTTCGCGTTTCACGCTCCCGAAATCCTGACATCATAATCTATCAGGTTATTATACCATTTAATTAAAAGAATAGCAATCACGGTCGAAATTCTTTCAGATATAAAATTGTTCGCAAAAACTCCGGGCTGTCTTTTTAACAACCCGGAGTTTTAAATTCCCTCTTTTAGATCTTATTCTGCTTCTTTGCTTTTTTTATAACAATATTTCAGAATGTCACTTCTCCTGATAATACCTATAAAATTGTCTGCATCATCCACCACCGGTACAAAATTCTGCCTCATGGATACTTCCATCAAATCTTCCATATTACAGTTGATACTTACCGGTGTATACTTCCATCTTAATGGCACCCGGCTGATCAGACAATCCTCCGCATCTCTTACATTCAATGAGTATCTGTCTTTTATGTATCTCAGAAGATCGCCTTCTGTAACCGTTCCCACATACTTTCCTGTTTTATTCAACATGGGAATGGCAGTATACTTATGGTGCTCAATTTTCTCAAGTACCTGCCGAAGTGTATCATCATTAAATACATATGCCACATCGCTCTTTGGTGTCAAAAAAAATAAAATATTCATATAAAAACCCCCATATATTGACTATGTATATTATATACCAAATTCCCATTGTTTTGGTGAAGTCATTGTGAACTATTTCTAATTTTTTTCTTAAAATCCGTCCGTCAAATTTATTTTTTGCCCAAAAAAACCCCGGATTTTTTACACTCCGAGGTTTTCATCTTTATTCATGTCGTAACGCATCAATCGGATTGAGATTTGCTGCTTTGATGGATGGCAGTAATCCAAAAATAATACCAATCACCATGGAAAACACCACTGCCAGTACACTGGCCGGAAAACTGATAGCAACCGGCGTCTGCGACATCCGGGCAATTACCTGCGACAGAATAATTCCGGCGATCACACCTAAAAATCCGCCAATACTGGTAAGTACAGCCGCCTCCGTAAGGAATTGCCAGAGTATTTTCTTTTTTCTTGCTCCCAGAGCTTTCTTTAGTCCGATTTCACTGGTACGTTCAGTCACTGAGACCAGCATGATATTCATTACTCCGATTCCTCCGACCAAAAGCGATATACTGGCAATCCAAAGCAACTGTTTATTCGTGTTCTCACTGACTTTCTGCAGATTTTTGACAGTTTCCAAAAGATCAGCAGCACGGTAAGAGATACTGCTATCCATCTGACCTTCTTCGCTTTCCTCGGAAAAAGATACTTTGTTATAGACACACTGGTTCATAATGTCCTCAACTTTTTTCCCGATGCTGCTCATTTCATCTGTACTCTCTGCCATCACACTGACATCTAACGGCTCATCAAAGTTAAAAACGATCGGCCACGCACTCTGCGGAATCAGCACCATTCCATAGGAATACTGATTATAGGTATAATAGTCTTCCATACTGTTGATCACCGGTTCAAAGGCATCTGACTTACGGATACTTCCGATGATAGTAAATGGTTCACCCTGAATCTCCAGTGTCTTTCCCACAGGATTTTCACCGGAAAATAAGGTCTGCACAGCCGTATCGTCCAGAAGAGCTACTTTTCGAATCTTTGTATAATCATCTTCAACAAATCCTCTTCCCGTCTGGATCACATATCCCTTCGTTTTCAGAAAATCAAGATCAACCCCATACATACTTCCACTGTCCAAAGAGTTTCCCTGATAAGTCACACCATCAACCCATCTTCTGAAATTATAAAATGTTGCGCTTTTTACTCCTTCAAGACTGCGGATGTCTGTTTTCTGTTCTTCACTTACTACTGCGATCCCATCAGGAATTCCCTGATAAATCTCATATTCATATTCTCCCTGAGACAGACGGATATCAACATTATTATTCCCCGCACCGATCAGATTTTGTTTAATCTGCTCATTGGTTCCCCGAATGGTAGATACGATAGAAATGATCGACGCAATTCCAATAATGATACCAAGCATCGTGAGAAATGATCTCATTTTGTGAGACCAGATTCCTCCAAATGCCAGCCTTATATTTTCCAACATGGTCTCTCCCTCCTATCTATATAAATCTTCATAGGTACCATCTTCTGTTTTGGCTCCTTCCACAACATTTTTTCCATAAGGAAATGCAATCCTGTCGTTCCATGTCAGTCCCGCTGAAATCTCATAAACAGATCCGTAAAGGATTCTCGATATTTCCACAACCTGCTTTTTCAGCCTGCCTTCACCATCATCGATCATCACATAGTACTGCCCATCTTCCGTACGCACAAACGGTTTCTCCACCGTTACCTTTCCACCGCCGCTGGTTCCACCTTCTCCCATCGGTGTCAGTTCTGCATAACTGTAATTCTTCAATCCTTCCGCATTTTCAATGTACGCAGTAAACGGATATTCGGTAGAATTCCCATTTTGCTCCCCCTCCAGCGGATACGGGGAGATTTCTTTCACCTCAGCAGTAAAACTGACGCCTGTATCATAGGAATATCCGCTTAACTTATCTCCTACCTGAAGTTTGTCAAGCTGTGTCTCACTGATGCTCCCTTTAATATAGAGTCCCTCACTGCTGACCACCTGAATCAGCGGTTTTCCTTCCTGGCTTACATGTTCCGGATCTTCCACCGTTTTTACAACACCATTCAGTGTGCTCTTGATTGTCTGATTATTCAACTCTTTCTCAATTTTTTTCAGTTCCAGATCTGCTTCTTTTAAATCCAGCTGATAATCACGGATTTCACTTTCTTTTTCTTTAATCTGCTTTTGTATCTCTTCCTTTGACAAACCATCTCCGACAGAATCCATCACACTGCTGACAGTTTTTAGAATATCTACCGGTATCTCTCTGATGTAAACTGTGGAAGATGCCATCGGACTGACTGCCGCAGAATCTGTCTGAGATGTACCGGATTCCGGTGTACTTTCCGGACTCGGTGCTGTGGTCGGTTCCGGTTCTGCTGTCGGCTCCGGTGTCGCAGTTGGTTCCGGTGCTGTGGTTGGTTCCGGTGCTGTGGTTGGTTCCGGCGTTATGGTCGGTTCCGGCGTTATGGTCGGTTCCGGCGTTATGGTCGGTTCCGGCGTTACCTCTCCTTCCCCGGACTCCATATCTTTTTTCTCCAGTTTCACATAATATTCTTCATTTTCTTCAAAATCACCCAAAAGTGCTGCGTCCTGTTCCCATGCTTTCACAAGAGATGTTCCATACGTATTATCTTTCCACACTTCCAAACGGAAATATCCAGTTTTCTTTTTTATCTGATTGAAAAAACTTCCCTTAACCACGCCATCTGCGCTGATCAGATACGTATAAGGTTTTTCAACCGTTCCATCTCCTTTATAGTACACTTCGATTTCTTCTCCGGTAAGACTCTCATAAACTTTCGTATCCGTAACAATTTCGTCCCCGTTCCCATCCGTAATTTCTTTCAGGTTTAATTCATATTTCACATCCGGATCCAGACTCAGATTTTCATCTATGATTCTCTGACCCCAAACTTTTAAAAGTTCACCGTTACTGATATCCCCATCCCTCACTTCGATCAGGAAAAAGCACTGTTCCTTGGCCATACGGTTCAAAAAGCTTCCAAGAATCACACCATTCTGACTGCAAAGGAAATGATAAGGGTCTTCCACCGTTCCTTCTCCCATATACGGCATGGCATCTGCATTCAATTCTTCATATGCCGCCACGGGCTCTTCCACAGGTGCTTCCGGATCATCGAACATGCCCGGATCATCTATAAAGCCGGGATCATCCGTAAAGCCACCATCACTGGCAGGTTTTGCATTTTTTAATTTTGTAAGCTCTCTCTCTGCCTTTTTAATGTTCAGCTCGATTCCTTCTTTATCCAGCTTTTTCATCTCCAATTCCAAATTGACCAGTGTCATATCATAGGACACAAGCGGATCTCCTTCTTTTACTGTATCTCCCTCACTGACAAAGATATCATCAACCACCTGATTATTTCCCAAATATACATCCTGTGATACATCTGAAGTGATGTTGCCGTAGAGACTCATATCGCTCATCCCACCGCCCCATCCCATCATTTCCTGCATGGAGATTACTTTTACTCTTTCCTGATTTGTCTGTTTTACAGCAAATACGATACCGGCACTCAGGAGGATAATTCCTGCAGCCGTTCCAACTGCAATCCATCTTTTTTTCATGATGTTTCCTCCTCCTTTTTCAAAATACCGTCACGGATAATTACTTTTCTTTGTGCATAAGAGGCGATTTCTGCGTCATGTGTAATCATTAATATACTGACCCCTTCGTCATTCAGACTGTGAAACAGTTCCATGACCTGCTCACCGGATGTGCTGTCCAAAGCTCCTGTAGGCTCATCCGCCAACAATATTTTCGGATGATTGACAATTGCCCGCGCAATCGCAACCCTCTGCTTCTGACCACCGGATAACTGATTGGGAATAAAGTTCACTCTGTCTCCAAGTCCTACTCTTTCCAATGCCCGCAGTGCCCGTTCTCTTCTTTCTTTTTTCGGGACATTGGCATACGTCAGCGGCAGTTCTACATTTTCCAGTGCTGTCTGTCTTGGAAGAAGCTGAAAATTCTGAAACACAAAGCCAATTTTTGTCAACCTCAGATCTGACATTTCATTATCTGTACACTTGCTGATATCCTGTCCATCCAGAATCAGGGTTCCTGAAGTTGGCTGATCGAGACATCCCACAAGATTCATAAGCGTTGTTTTGCCGGAACCGGATGGTCCCATTACTGCAACATACTCGCCCTCTTCCATATCAAAGCAAATATTTTTCAGCACAGGAATTACCATTTTTCCCTGAATATAATCTTTGCAGATATCTTTCATTTCCAGAATCACTGTCCATCCTCCATTCCGTCGTCCTGAGCTGAATTTCCTGTTATATCATCATCCGTCATCTCACCATCCAGCATCTCACCATCCAACATCTCACCATCCAGCATCTCACCATCCAGCATCTCACCATCCAACATCTCGCCATCCAGCATCTCCTCATCAGACATCACCGGATTGCTCTGCCCCATCTGACCGTTCTCTCCTGCAACTGTCGGCATTCCCTCTTCCAGTCCTTCTTCCGGGAATGTAATCATATCTTCCTCTGTCAGTCCATCAGCGATTTCATACTGACACAAATTTTCATCATACTGTCCCAAAATGACTTTTCTCTTTTCCAGCTTACCTTTTCCGTTATCTGCCCAGACATAAGGCTCTTCATCCAGACCGGCGATCAGATATTCATCCAGCCATAATCCAGCTCTTTCTTTTTCCTGACCATAATCAGCTACAATGTATACATGCTGACCCAGCATTAATCCCTCTGAGGAATCCAGATCTACATAAAATGGATACGAATTAGTCTGAGTAGTGGAGTCTCCACTACTAAAATACATATTTCCTGAGTCGTTTCCGGGATTTTCCATATCTACCTCTCCCATGGTTCCCGTCCACGTCTGATTTTCATCCAGTCTTGAATGGACGATCACAGGTTGGCCCGGTACGATCGATCCCATATTCTGCTCATTGATTTTTCCTTTTACACGGAAATCTCCCATGGCAATAATAGTCATAAAAGCCTGACTTTCTCCATAATAATTTGTCTCACCATTATTGATGGATTTGACTACCCCTGCCATCTCACAGATCACTTCTGCATTTTCTATGGAATCTTCCAGTTTCTGAATCTCAACCTGTTTACTCTTTTTTTCGTATTCACTTTGTTTCAATTCCATCTGTGCACTCTGAATCTGCATCGTATAATCCAGCTGTGCGTCCTTACCGGCACTCTTTTTTTCTTTCTCAAGAGCAGCAATCTCATTGTATTTGTTGCCGATCGTATTACTGATCCGTTCCAGTTCCAGTTTTGCCTTACTCAAATTTTCTTCATCATTTTCTGTATCATAGGCAAACAACGGAGTCCCTTCTTCTACTTCCTGTCCTTCTTCCACATAGATTTCCTTGATCGTTTTCTCCTGATTCGGCTGAATCTCCAGTTTTTTCTGTGTCTCAACCACACCGGCAAAACGATTTAATGCCCCGTTTGCATTGTCAGTACCCATCAGACTTTCCACTTTTGTCACATAAACTACATTTTCATCTGCTCCTGCACTCCCTCTTCCCAGAAAGAACCAGAGTCCTCCTCCGATGATCAGAACTGCTACTGCCACTGAAATCCCTATTATCAATGTTTTTTTCTTCATCTCAAACCTCCCGAATCAGTTGTTCTTTTCATTTTACCATCTTACGTAGATAAGTTTCTTAATTTTACCTTACTATTTATTAAAAGTTCTCTGGTTCTTCAATATCAATATTTTTTCAGCTTTTTATATAAAGTTAACGTACTTTTATAATCACCTCCGTAAAGGAAATAATAATCAATTTGTGTTGTTCCTTCCGTATATAGATATGGTCCATACATCGGTATATCACAGCACATAACAGTTTTTTCAGCTGCTGCTCCGATCCCATATCCATACTCCGAGACCAAAAGCGGCATACGCAGCTGTTTCCCTCCAAAACTGATATATCTTGCTTTCTGATTCATCCTTTCCAGATGATCCTCCAGAATTCCTTTCGCAGAAATTTTCTCATTTTTCGGCCAGTCAAAATATACCCATGTCTGAAAGCCACCGTCTGTCTCTATCTGCCTTGCCAATGTTTCTTTCTCTGCCAGTAAAATCTTTCCGTTCTTATCAAAAAACTGCAGTGCACCCGACTTTTTACTGATTCGTACTTTGATTTTTCCGGTTGATACTTCTGCCAGAGTTTTCCCTTCTTTTGCTGTCCATACAACAGGAGATTCTGATTCATAGTACCAGGAACCAATAGAAAAATCCGTCATTCTGCCTTTTATAAACTGTACCCGGATCACAGCCTCATCCACCGGTGTCAGACGAAGGATTCCGTAATTACTGATCAGATCCAATGCTTTTTTTGTTTTTCTGATCATACGGACAGAATTATCAATACGACTGTGTCCTCTGGGCCTTAGCTGACTATTGTCCGGAACCTGACCAAACCGATATGGAGAAAGATTGACCAAAGATGTTTTAACCGAAGTAGATTTGACGAAACCAGCATCAACAGTCTCCTTTGTCTGTTTTGCCACAATCGGTTTTGGACCAATATAACTGCGCATTTCCTGTTCTTTCTTTCCCTGCAGCGCATCCAGACATTCCTGCTCTCTGGCTGTAATTTCTTTTTTCGCAAACTTTCCGATTTTCCGGCTCACTTTATTTTCCAGGGACTGCATGTGTTTTTCCCGCGATACCGGCTTTCCAATCAAATCCGTCAAATCCCCCTGATGAACAATCGTCATTTCGTGAAGAGCACGGGTTGCCGCTACATACAGAAGTTTCACATACTGATCTTCAGCCGGATAATTGGCAGCAGATGGGTGATAGATCAGTACTGCATCAAATTCCAGACCTTTCGTATATTCTACCGGAAGTACCATAATGCCACTTCCAAATTCCGCTGTCTCCAGATCAGTATCCACCAATGATATTCTTTCACTGAGACGAGTGCTGACCATGGAGGCTTCCGCCCTGTCATGGCATATCACCGCAATTGTTTCATAACCATCTTTCTGCCATTTGTCAATTATTTTTACGCTTTCCTGTATCATACCATCTTCGTCTCTGCACACTGACATATGTACTTGATTTCCATGCCGAATGATTGGTTCTACCGGATAAATGGAGAAATCTCCATGCCGGAGTATTTCCGTAGCAAATTCTGAGATTTCCACCGTATTACGATAACTTTTTTTCAAAAGTCCAAAACTGTCAAACGGTCCGGTCAAAAGCAGTTCCTGCAGATCTTTCCAGTCATTCAGACCATATCCATAATAAATATTCTGTGAAACATCTCCCATAATCGTATAGGTACATCCTCTGAGGCAGTACGCAAGCACACCGTATGCCATCATGCCAAAATCCTGAGCCTCATCAATGATCACATGGCTCGCTTCACGAATGCCGTCTGTCTCCTTAATCCGTTTGTACAAATAGGCTAATGCTGCAAGATCATAAACGTCATACTGATTCTCAGAAACAGATATGACTTTTCCCCTTTGCGCCTGTGAATAAAGGAATTCCCGATATAATTCAAAAATGGAACCTTTCCAGATTTCTTTTCCAAAATGCCACCTGTATTTGCGCTGCAGCTCTCTTTTTTCTGGCTGTGTATAGGATACATGTTTTCCGGTCAATTCATTTTCTAGTTTTGCCAGTAGAATCTTATTCAGCATATTGATTTTGCTCTGCATAGACATTTTCTGATTATTTTTCAGATAATCCCGAATCGTATCCCCATCAAGTAAAAGAAGACCATTTTTCTCAAGACATATATCACCGGTGGGAACTACATTTTTTTCATATGCAGTACAGAATGCTTCCAGATTATGGAACCATTCATAACTACCCTTGATACAGGAATCTTTATCCCGTTTATCAATCGGACAGATCTGATGGATCTCCGGATTCCAGTCTTCATATAGGAGTCGTACAAACAGATGCCCCATCGTCATCTGAGACACCCCATAGACATCAAGATCCGGCAGTACACCTGTTATATAATTCAGAAGGATTCTATTGCTGCCAATAATATAAAAATCTTCCGGACGAAATTCATTTTCATAATTATATAGAATGTAGGAAATCCGGTGCATAGCCACTGTTGTTTTTCCGGAACCGGCCACCCCCTGAACAATCATATTGGTCCTGGGAGATTTACGGATGATCGCGTTCTGCTCTTTCTGTATCGTTGCAATGATTTCTCCTAATACAACTTTCTTGTTTTTCGCAAGATATTTTGTCAACAATTCATCATTTGCCACCACATCAGAATCAAAAAAGTCCTTCAGTTTGTCATTTTCAATCTCATAGGTACGCTTTCGTTTTAAGTCTATCTGGCAGGTTCCTTCATTTTTTACCACATACCTGCAGGGACCCAAAGTGTTTTCATAATAAACAGATGCCACCGGAGCTCTCCAGTCAATTACTACAGGATCCAATCCATTCTCTGAGATACCAACTCGTCCCACATAATAAGATTCCTCATGAGGCTGATGCGGATCTTTAAAGTCAATTCTTCCAAAATACGGCTTTTTCCTTGCTTTCCGGCAACGTACCAGATCTCGTTTGTACTCCTGCAGCTGTGACTGTGTGTTGTGAAGCAGTGACAATGCTTCCTTGTCTTTAGGTCCATATGTCTCAATCAGATCATGCAGTTCTTCCGATAACTGACTGATATGACCTTCTGACCTTTCCAGATTGTCCTGCGCCATATTGATAATTTCTGTCAGCTGTTTTTCCTCATCCTCACGGCTCAATCCCGGGATGGGGCGAAATGTTTTCTTTGTCTCCATCATTTTCTCCTTATTCATTATATTCATCCCGATAAAAGAATCCTACCATTTCCTCTCAGGAAAGTATAGACTTGTAAGTAAAAATATTACGATTCTAAGGAATGATGTCAAGCATTTTTGAAAATGTCCCAAAATAAGTGAAACATTAGCCCCGTCAATTCGGGGCTGTTTTACTTTGGGAATCCTACTCGGTGATGATTAA
>SFQZ01000255.1 GCA_004562915.1 bacterium | reverse complement strand
GCAGGAACAGTGCAATTAGTATCAAGCAGATCCGGTAGATGGTGAGCGCCTGCCTTTTCTTTTTGTGTAAAGAAGTAAATCTGCAGTACAGGATATAAACCATAGGGATAAAAATCAGGGTAGTGAAGCCCTTGTCAATCGTTTGGATGATCAGAGTAAGCATGTTGCACACCTCCTTGTCTTTATTCATTCTGTACGCAGAAACAAGTAAAAACGCAACTTACCAGTCATAGTTTTTCTCTTCCTGCATTTTTAGGAGTTCCATACAGGGACAGTCGGACTTGACTGCTGTTTTGATATTCAGGTAAGAGCGATATAAGGATAAAAAAGCAGATACAGATATGTTGCTTATGCATTCTTCCGGTTCCGGATAACAGGAAAATAAAATCCGGGCATCGGAAAGAGGAAGAATCAGCGGTTCTGCTGTAGCATCCGGATGAAATAGGAATCCGGGTTCCCTGCATATACCGGAAGTATTACAGGAAGGGCAGGTCACATGGATGCAGTGATGCCAGTTTCCATCACAGGCATCTAAAAATCTACGAACATGTTTAATATCTGTCTGGATATAGGTTGTTTCCATATTCATCACCAAAAAGCAGGCAGTCTCTATGGACCGCCTGCACTGAAATTAAAGATTATTTTTGTTTCTTTTTCCGGAAATAGATTACTGTAGCAATACCTGCGAGCAGAAGGGCACCTGCAGCAATACCTGCGTAAAGAAGAAGTGGGGTATCATCGCCGGTCTTGACTGGTGTGGAGATATCCGGAGTATCTTTTGGTACATCGGTAATTTTCACTGTCTGGCCGTTATCATTTATATCTTCGTGATTCGTCAGTTCCACTTCATTTTTGTTTTCTTTATCACCGGTAGATACATAGAGCTTTTCAAAAACAACTACATCATGTCCGGAAAGAGAAGTAGCATCAAAGGTAAAGGTTACTTCTACAGTGCCTTCAGAGTTTTCCGGTTTGAAAGTTGCTTCAGATATTACAGGTTTTCCGTCAATCAGTACTTCCTTACCGGTTTCCTTGTCCATCAAAGTACCTACGACCCGGTAGGTAAGGCCAGTTACCAGATCCTTGTAAGAAACGGTATCAATAATAGAGGTTTCTTTTTCTGCAAGGACGTCCTGGTCGCCGTCTTTTCCATCTTTAGCGGTAGTCTTAATCTCCGGGAAATAGATGGTCTGTGGATCATCATCAATCTGGGTATGGAAAGCAACTTCCTTGTCCTGATAAGATAGAGACTCAAAGGCTACTATTGTTTTGCCTGCGAGAGCAGTGGCATCCAGTGTGAAAGAAAGCTCTACAGTGCCTTCCGCATCTTCTGGTGTGAAGGTCAGTTCGGACGTAACTTCTTTTCCATCGATTTGCAGAGACTTACCAGATTCCTTATCCATCAAAGTTCCGGTTAACTTATACTCTTTATTTGGAATGAGATGGTAGGAAACGGTATCCGTAATGGTCAGTTCTTTCTTTGGAACTGCCATCTGGGTATTGGTATCCGGGCAGTTTGCCTGAGTTGCAATTTCCGGGAAAAAGATCTGCTGACCTTCATCTTCGAGATCTGCATGAACAGCAATTTCTTTTTTATCCTGTGTTACAGATTCAAAAACAACGGTTGTCTTACCGACCAGCGAACTGCCGTCAAATTCAAAGACTACATCTACGGTGCCTGAGCTAGTTTCCGGCGTGAATGTTGTTTTGGCAGTTACCTGTTTGTTATTGATTAGAACAGGTTCTCCAGTTTTCGCATCCATGAGTGTACCCGTTGCAGTGTATTTAAGGTTTGGAACCAGCCCTTTATACTGGATCGTATCAATGAGTTTCACTTTCTCATCAGCATTTGCCATATGTTCACCGGTTTCAGAGTCTATGGCCTGGGTGCCGATCTCCGGGAAAGAAATCTGCTGGTCTTCATCAGAAAGGTCCGCATGGACAGCCAGCTGTTTATCTTCTTGATACAGTTCCTCGAATACAACAGTTGTTTTTCCGGAAAGTGAGGAAGCATCAAAGGTAAAAGAAACTTCTACTGTACCGGAGGATTTTTTCGCTGTGAATGTCTTTTCAGAAGTTACAGGTTTGCCGTCAATCTGAATTGCTTCACCGGTCTCGGCGTCCATTAGTGTTCCAACCAGCTTATAGGACTGACCTTTCTTTAGTCCGGAATATTCGACAGTATCTACAAGAGTGACTTCTTTTTCCGGTTTGCTCATATGGGTACCTGTTTCTTTATCCAGAGCTGTCGTGCCGATTTCAATCAGGTCATCGGTCAGGGTTCCAAGGTCAATGGTAACGGAATCTTTATATACAGTCACTTCGAATTTTAAAAGATTCATGCCTTTATTGGATTCACATCTCTGCTCCTCAATGACATATTGATCATAGATAAGGGCACCTTTGGAATCGACGGTTGGTGTTCTGGGTGTGATTGTTCCATTTGGAAGCTGTACTGGCATATCCATTTTTGTCCGTCACGATGGTATGGCTTTCTCCGGTTGTAACAGAGGTGATGGTAAATGGAATATCAGAAAGACGTTTTTGTTCTCCATCGGATACCTTTACCAGTTCCAGATCGCCACGCATCACCTGATTTAAAATAGAGGAATCTTCGGCAGTCAGCTCTACGATTTCTCCGTCTTTAGTAATGTCAAATTCAATGGAAATCGTTCCCTCGTTCAGATATCCTTTCGGAGATTTTGTTTCATCTACACGGTAATGTCCGAATGGAAGTGCATCTTTTGCAGTAGATGCAAGCCCGTTTTCATCCGTCACAAGATTCATGACAACCTGATCTTTCGTATAGGTCTTGTCCGCTACAATAACGGGATGCTCATTTAAAGTGGTAATGGTAAATTCTGCACCTTCCAAAGTAGCACTGCCCTGTGGTTCTGCTTTCTTTGTCTCCTGGTCACGTTTCTGGATCTTAACACCGCCACGGTAGATCTGTTCATCGACAGATGAAGCATTGTAGCACTGTACTGTTTCCTTGGCACCATCGGCTGTGATCTTCTGTACGAATACAGTTTCATTGGAAAAGTATCCGACAGGAGCTTTTGTTTCCTGAACAGTAACTGTTCCGAGCGGGAGACAAATGGTTTTTCCATCCGTCTGTGTATAGAACGCATCTCCAGAGACCAGATAATCTTTGGAAAAATGAGCTTTTCCTTCTGCATCAGTCTTAAATATCCAGGTACGTGCTGGGTTAGCCCCATTTGTGGCAGGATCCTGATCGGACTGTTCGGTATAGAATTTAACAGTAAACTGTGCATCCGCAAGAGATGCAGATCCTTGTGGCTGTGCTTCCTGTGATTCCTTGTCTAGTTTCTGAAGGAGCAGATCCATTGGATTGCTCTGTGGGATTTCCGTCACATTTACAGGCATGATTGCTTCGGATTTGACAGTGACGTTATGGGCTTTGGTGTCCAGGATGAATCCTTTGGAAGCTTTGGTTTCTTTTATCGTGTAATTACCTTCCTCCAGTTCTCCGGATTTTGCATAGCCGTTTTTATCTGTTGTCAATGTCTGTACCAGTTCCTCTCCTTTGTAAATGCCGTATTCGGCGCCCTGTAAGCTATAGTTACTGTTCCCATCGGAAACAGAGGCGTTGGCTGAAGATTTACGGATTTCCAGATAACCGTAGGGAACCTGATACCAGCTTCCAACAACAGTCTGGCTTCCGCTTCCTGGAATGATAAAGGCTCGGAAGTTTTCCGGGGGAGCAGGAAGGCTTTTGATTGCTTCAGTAACTTCTTTCGCTTTGTCAATGAAATTCTGGGGTGCGCCATGGAAGGCTCCG
>SFQZ01000254.1 GCA_004562915.1 bacterium | reverse complement strand
GGATTATCGGTAAAGTTGTTAAGAAGTTCTTCATAATTCTTTTTTGATCCGACCAGCATAATGCCCCGTTTTCCGGCAGCCGGTCCCCGGTGGCTTCTCAGCCACATTTTCAAAATACATCTTCCTATAAAAAGGAAACTCCATGCAATGAGCGGAAAATAAAACATCGCCAGACGCGAAGAATGTGCAGATTCTTTAATTACAAAAAGATAGACGATGACACCGGCGCAAACAACGAGCACATGACGTGCAACCGCTTTTGCTTCCAGCCAGTATCCTCGTCTCAGAATACCTCGATATGTTTCCATCAGGAATCCCATCACCAGATCAATCAGCCCCAGGACAATGAAGATGCTTCGCATGAACGTATCCATCTGCAAAGTCAGGTCTCCATTTCGTACCACATACGCCACATAGAACGCAGCTTCTATTAATATGAAATCCAACAAAATAAAATCCCAGTGCTTGAACCAATGCGATGTATTCCTTTTATACATTTTTCTTCCCGACCCTCAAATCTTTCGATGCCTGTGGGCATTTATTTGCCCTGCATTTATGGCACTTTCTTTTATAACCAGTATTTTTATCGTATAAAAAATGATGTTTCTAGCAACGTAGTTATTTCAGTTTCATTTTTTACACAGTTTTGGAAATAATTTCCAATCCCACTTCAACTCTCTGCATTCTTCCGAACATTTCGATTTCCAGCCAGGCTTTACGCTTGTGGCGGTCAATCTTTCGAATGAACGCTTCCATCCCTTCAAGAGGTCCGGACAATATTTTCACTTGTGAATTTTCAATTATTCCTTCTGACATTTGAACGATCTTATCCTCACCGCCGAAATGCTGAATAAACTCAACTTCCTCATCGGTGAGCGGAACGATCTCCTGACCGGTTCCGATCATCTTGGTCATTCCATCAATGTGTTTTAATTCTTCATATAAATCATTCAAATAATCTGTAACCACAAAAACATAACCGGGAAATAGAATCTTTTTCTGAACAGTCCATTTACCTCGGAAGTGTTTCTTCTCTTCATACTGAGGTATGAAACATTCTTCCATAATACTTTTGTCTATCTTCTTTTCGCATTGTAAACGAATTCGTTCTTCTGCACCTGTACTGACCTGTACAACGTACCACATTCTTTTTCACCTTACTCATGTTTATGTCATCGTTTGTTGCATGGATTAGGAAAAAAAAGAACCTTGTCATCTAAAAATGGATAAGCTTCGCCACTCCATCTTTATTCAGACAGATTCTCATACACATATATCATCTGAATCTTCCAAACGCGACACGGCGACGTTTTGGCTTACTCAGAATTTTTCCGTTTCCACACTTTCTATATTATACCTTATACCTTTTTATTTTTCAACATTTGTTGACATGATTTGTGTTTTTTCTATAGCGCACACCTATATGCACGATTTTTTTTTGTGATTTTTGTGCATTTCGTATATTGACTCTTTGGCTTAAAGTGATGATGTTACTTTATTTGGAGGGTTTTTTATGGAATTTTCTGTTTTTTCTTTTCTTCTCTTACCATCGCATAACAGAGCGGAGGCTAAGAGAATGAGTATTTATGAATATGATGAAGAACGGCATATGAGACAAACTCGCGCGGAAGGTTATGAGGAGGGGAAAATGATTGCTACAGCTCGTATTAACCAGTTAAATCTTATTCTCATAGAACAAAACCGCACTTCCGATATTGCAAAAGCTGCGGCTGCTGCTAAATTCGGTCGAACTGACCGGCCAGCTCGGATGAGCTGACCGCGAGTTCACTTTATCTGACCACTTTTAAATCAATTTGTAGGTTACTTGGAAGGATTTCTCATATTCCTCCCGTTAAATTCAAGCCGGTATGCGTTGTGGATGATACGGTCCATGCAGGCATCCGCATAAGTATTATCCTGAAATAATTCGTACCAGCTGGATACAGGAATCTGCGAAATCACCATTGTAGAATGACGACAGTCTCTGCTGTCGATGACCTCAAAGAGGTTGCGGCATTTATCAATGTCCAGTTCCATCAGGCCAAAGTCATCTATCACAAGCAGATCAAGAGCTGCAAGCTTTTTTGTATAGTTTAGATACTCGCCTGTAACCTGAGCCTGTTCCAGTTCATAGATCAGAGTGCTGGCTTTTACGTATCTTACGGTGTGGAATAACCGCAATGCACTGATGCACAGGGCATTGGATATGTAGGTTTTACCTGAGCCTGTGCTTCCGGTTATCAGAAGGTTCTTTCCTTCGTCAATCCAGTCACAGGCAGCAAGCCTTTCAATGGTGCCTGTATCCAGGAAGCGGTCTGC
Organism: bacterium; assembly: GCA_004562915.1. Classification (GTDB taxonomy): domain Bacteria; phylum Bacillota; class Clostridia; order Lachnospirales; family Lachnospiraceae; genus Oliverpabstia. The sequence goes on along the minus strand of SFQZ01000254.1, from coordinate 1,384 downwards.
ATCATAAATGGATTCATCGATGTCCGCGGCCGGGTATTTCAGGGTTGCTTTCTTTAAAAAGCGGTTGAATTTCTTGTTGTAGCGGGTGTCCCACTCTGAACAGATAATCTCGTCGGAAATTCGTGCATCAAAACTCTGGAGACCACTGTTGGGATTGGCAAGCTGTTTTTCCAGGGTGTCCGCCATGCTAGAAAGTTTCATTGATCTGAGCTTTCCGCAAAGCTCATGAAAGTTAATGTCAGCTGTTGTAATATTCATCATTTATAAAAGTCCTTTCCTCTGATATTTGTGTGTTCTGGAAGCTTTTCATTTCCGGGACTGCTGTTTTTGTTCAGCATGTCGGTCAGGACTCGTTTAAAATATGAATAACGGCAGGCGTTGCATGTGACACAGGTCTTGGCAGCTTCTTCAGCCACAAGACGGGAAACTCCGTCACAGCAATGGATGATGCCATTACAACTGTTGTAAGTCTGTTCCTCATGAACCGCAGAATGCAAAACTGTATCAATGAGCTTTATCATATATGGTCCGAATACTTTAGCCCGGCTCCTGTAGTAATCTCCATCCCTGCTGTTGATTTCTTTGTAATAGAGATGTTCCGGTGGCATATGGGAATCGTCGGTGATGTATTTCGGGTATTCGTTATAGCTGCGTTTATGAGTACAGATCAGTCGGTTGTTCTTATCACAAATCCGAATCTCGGTCGGCGTAGCTTTAAGAATTGCGGGCTGGTTATAATACGTGTACAATACAGAATAATAGTGGCCATCATAGAGAAGATGGTAGTTATTCGGTATGTGTGCAAACGGTTTATAGTCACACAGAGTGAAGGATCCGTCGGAAAGAGTCTTCATCTGAGGCTTATCATACCTGAGAAATGAATCCATACGAGAATACTTCCACCCTTTGGGAACTTCTCTGTTGATGGCTTCTATTATCTTTTGGCAGGCACGGTTAATGGCCTCAAAGTTTGGATAGATATTTTTCTTTAACTCTTCCAGCAGCCATGTTTCAAGATACTGGACATACTTTTCGACAGTGGGCTTTCCTTTCGGTTTGCGTGCCGGTGGCGGCAGGATAACAACATCATAAAAGTTCTCAAGATCCTGATAAGATGTGTTGATGATAATTTCATCCTTTGTGTGTTTTGTTACAGCTGTTTTGCAGTTATCCGGTACAAGGTATTTGGGAACAGCTTTGTAATAATCAAGTGCATGAACTGTCCCGGCAATAAAGTTTGCTATACGTTCATCTGGAAAGATCTCTGCATATATACAGCTGCTGACACCTACCGTGGTCACGAATACATGGACTTTAAAAATTTCTCCGGTCTCGGGATCGACAACCAGTTCCGGTTTGTCACCAACCCAGTCGATATACATCT
>SFQZ01000253.1 GCA_004562915.1 bacterium | reverse complement strand
GTCCTCTCGTATTCTGTCAGTTTTGTAGCCTGTTCCACAACGATCAATGCCCCCGTCTTCACTGCACCCATATCAAAAGATGCCTTTACGATCTCATCGATCGTCCGTTCACTAAAACGTACGCTTTCACGTCCCTTCTTATCGAACGGAACCATAGACGCCAGAAACTGCTTCTCACCCAGCCGTTCCAGGGCACGTCTGAGTTCCGGCTGGAAAATAATAACGACCGCCGTTGCCATCACCGGAAGAAGTGTGTCTGCAATCCATAAAATCACATACATCCGGAAAATTGCAGCCACAAGAATGAAACCGACAAGTACCATGATACCTTTCAGCAGCATCCACGCTTTCGTATTTTTAATCCAGAGAATAATCTGATAAATCAAAAACGCTATAATAATAATTTCAATAATATCTACAAACCGTATCTCCGGAAAATAGAAACCTTCCGGAAGATTACTTCCAAAGAAACGTGCAACAGCCTCTCTCACTCCTGTACCTCCTTTCCCATATAGTATGCCAACTTATTATCCAAATTAATGCTCTTCTAATTCTCTCTTCACAATATCCTGAATATCCAATTCATCCTGCAGACTTTTTGCCAGCAACAGTTCATCTTTATTCGCCGGAACACGGGTATTTCTAGGAGTTCCGGAATTTTTCTTTGTCTCTTTTTCCGTCTGACGCTTTTTCATATTTTTTCTTTCATCTGTGCGTTTTGGTGCCCTGCGTCTGATTTCTTCAGATTCCTTTTCATCCGGATTGCGGCGTTCATTAATACGTTTTACCATTTTTTCCGGAGCTGCAACCGACATCTTCGGAACTGCTTTTACATAATAATAATATTCATCATCTTCATACTGTATATGCTCAGTCCTTGAATAATCCACAGAAAACAGAAAAAATTCCAACACAAGACCGATAAGAATCGCCAAAATATTGCCACCGATCAGAACACCATAAGAAGTATGTATGTCAAACGCAATATCTCCAATAACAATAACCAGAATACTGGCGACCGCGCCAGCCGCAACAGCCGCTTTCCAGGCATGATCAATGGAAAGTCTGCGAACAACATATACAGTAAAAATACAGATTGTAAAGGCAATCACTGTAATCCAAAGTTCTTTATTCTGAAATACTGTCCTGACAAAAAATGAGATTTGACCGGTGATCCCTTCCGTTGCGGAAATCGCTGCCGCAGAATTCTTCACACAGAGAATCATATAATAGATAATTGTTCCAAAAGCAATCGGAACTGCCGTAACCGGCGTCATCGCAAGTCCACATACCACTGGAACCACATACGGAATATGCAGCATAAACGCAATCGGAGTAATCAAAAGCACCAATGCCTTTTTCGGAGTGAACCGACAGTAAAAAATAAACATCATTACAAAAATCATGGCGCTCACTGCCATAACACCCAGAGATAGTTTAAACAAATGCGCAAGAATCAGCGCAGCTGCCACCAATGCTACTGTAACAGGCGGAAGAAACGTACAGATCACCGCCAAGGCAACCGTAACAACCGGAGTTGTAAGTGTCTTCATCACACCAATATTCTGATTAATCAGATAAAAGGAAACGAAGCTCAGAATGAACTGAGCTGCCTTATCCACATAAATGGAATAACTGGTATATATTTTCTGTATTCTTTCTCTTAAAACCAACAACTCGCTCATTACTTCTTCTCCCTTTCATACATTCTGTTCAGTCTGGTCAGATCATGGTTAAATTTTTTCACTCTCTGACGGGCATCATTATGCTTCTTCTGATAAAACTGTGATGCCACAATGCCATAAAGCACAACCAGAACAATATATCCGGTCAATATACAGAGCCCTATTATTATAATAAAAGCAAAATTAAGGTTCTCCAGAATTACATCCATAAATGCAACCGCGCCGACTCCCACTGCGATCATGTATCCAATCGTAACCAAGATGATCGTAACAATGGTATGAAAGCTCGAATAATCTTTTCTGTAATATGAGCTGATCTTGAAATCTTCCGCACCTTCCTTGCTTTCGTACATTGCCATTCTTGTCATCAGCTTCACTTTGTCTTCATTTAACATATAGTCACCTCGATACGTTTTCTCCTCGTATTTGCGCTATTTTTAGTATAACAAATATCAGTATCCTTGTCCAATCAAATATCGCTTTTTCACAATATTTTTAAGTATTTACGTTGCTTTTATTTGTGAAAAACTGTCATATTTGCTATGTATGCATCATATTCACTGAATTTTAGTATCATTCGAGTATCGGATTCTATGTGGGAATCCCGGAACTTCTCCCAGTTTATATGTGAGGATTTTGAAGATGTCGCGATTTGCGACGCCCCTTCTATTCCGACTCGCCCGGCGTATCGCCTTTCCGGCTGTCGGATCGTGATATCCTTCATGATTTCTCACCAACCAAGCACCTCTCTTTCTACTTCGCTTGTCCATGTTTCCTGGAACCGTCTTACCCCTACATGATGTACGGCAGCAGGTGCAAGATATTCCTCATAATACGAACGATATTTCCCGCACCGATCAGGGAGCGTTAATATCCTCATGGCTCTT
>SFQZ01000252.1 GCA_004562915.1 bacterium | reverse complement strand
GCATATTTCCGGTCTCACCGGATAAATCGTACAGATCTTATTTCCGTTATCACGGAACGGACAAATCATATCGTATGGCTGTTTTGCCATCGGGAGAATGTGCTTACTCTCCCGGATGTTTTGTTTTCGTATGTAGTCATGAATGATTCGGATTTCTTTCTTGCTCATGGGGAGCAGGTTGCTACAACAATTCCCACATGAAGAACATTTTCCGTCTTTTGTGAAGTTATAGATGTTATCTTCCATACCACGCTGGACTGACTGCAGGAATGAGACTACTTCCATAGCTTCATCCTCTCATGAAGTCTGGCACTTCATCATCATCCACAACTTCTGCCTGCAACTTTTCGGGTGATGCTGATACCTGCTGCTTTGGTGGTTCTGGTGTAGTCTTCACTGGTTCAGATACGCTTCCCGGAAATGGAACCGAATTTGCGTTCTCAGCTACATCAACAGCAACCTGTTCCGCCACCACATCAACCTCTTCGTTATGTGTGGTGCGGTCAAACGTCTCCATGAGGTATCCATCATCAGAAGAGTTAATGAAGTTTTTACATGCACGATTAATCACAGTCTTTTTTGCCATCTGGTCAGCAAATTCATTGTGGACATCATTAGATTTGGATAAATCTGCCTTTCCTTTCGCCCAGGCTTTCTTAATCTGGTTGATATTCATAATTTCTACGTATGGAGTAGAACCGGGGCAGTCAACGATCGCATAAGCCCCAACAATCTTGTCATTGTCGATGTTCTTAAAATCCTGTGTATGCTCATCAATAACCTTGTACCCATTCTCAATGTGATACCGGAACGTATCTCCCTCGTAGATAACCTCTGCTCGAATATCTGTAGCTCCCACTCTTTTCGCAACTGCCATAGTTCCCTGATAAGAACGCATGAGAGTGAGTTTGTTTCCGAAAGCTACAAAATAGCACTGTTTCTTCATGGGGTTCAGGGCCTGCACCGCCATGTCCATGAGGGAACTGGCAATTGACTGTTTGGTACACACATCCAAAACCTTCTTGTCAACCCAATCAGCACCTTCCTTCTTTCTCACGGTCATATCCTGAAGCATCAGATAGGCACTGTTCAGAGCATTTGAAACACTGTAATTATCCGGGAACGCCAGTCCGAATTTCTTTTTTGCTTCAAGCTGTGATGCTAACCCATCAATAAATTTGTTGTTGATCGCCACATCCATTGGTGTGGTTGTTGCTACTGCTGTATTTGCCATAATCAATCATCCTCTCTTTCTTCATATTCCTCGTAATTATTATTTTGTAATCCTGTCAATTTCTTTGAGCCACTCATAATATTTATCTGGATTATTTTTCCTGTACTCAATTGCTTTCTCAGAGAAACTGAATGCATCGTAAATATCTGGGCAATATTCAACATTATTTTCGCGGCTTATAAGTCGCTTATATATTTTCCCACGAAGCTGCCTGGAGTCATTTCCACGGTTTTTCAATTTTTCTGGAATATTATTCTTTCTACATTTATCACAGTATTTAATACTCTGTTTTAATGAAATGAATGTTTTACCGCAATAAATACACTGTTTCTTGTTTGTAATGATTTTTTCAAGTCCATCAACAACATGATTCATTCCAGAAATTTCATTGTATTTTCGGAGCGTATTTAAGCACTGGTTAATATCATTAATCATCTCGTCCATCGTATTCCTCACAATAATCACCGTAAGCCACACTCAGCCCATAGGCTTCACTATCTTCGTTATCACAGCACCATTCTCCCGATGTAAAATTGCAATGTGTGCAAGTACCACAACACTGATCTTTATCTGGCATTTGATGATTCCTCCTTGTCATTTAATACTGCCTCCAGAGCCGCTTCCTTTACTGCCTTACTTCGAAACAACTTTTCACACAGCATCTGAGAAGCCGTTTTTACAATATCGTCTTTCTTTTCTTCAATAACGTCTTTTACGACAGAAGTAACCACATTTTTCAATCCGCTTTCGCAACCGTAACTTTTCTCAAAAAATTCCTTTTCGATTTCTTTGGTAATATTCTTAATTACCTCTTTTTGAACATTAGCTTCGATGCTTTTTGTTACTTTATCATCGTCAAAATCAAAAGCAATCTGCACGATATGCTGCATAACAATCACCCTCCTACAACGTTTCTACTGAATCATCATTCACCATCCCCACAATGGTCTTGATTTTATCCCGATATGATGCAACTTCTTCATCTGCCACACCCATCTCAACCACAACACCAGTAGCTGTGCTGTTAATCTGAACGGTATCTCCTACAGAAACATTGACCGGGCTGTAATATGTATAGGCTTTCCCGGATGGGGTTTCATTGTTTAAAAATCTCACTTTGATAAGCTGCATGATCTATTTCTCCTTTCTGCACCACATATAATCTTCTGTTGGCGTTCCAAATTCTGTCAGCACTACTTTTGGCACATCTTTCATACAGTCATAATCACCTTCGCCAATATACTGGAATTCATCACAGTTTTGGCATGATGAGGGACGTTTTCTATTCTTTTTACCCATCACTCTACCTCCACTAATAACTCTTTGAAATTCGGATTCACAAACAG
>SFQZ01000251.1 GCA_004562915.1 bacterium | reverse complement strand
AGTTTATACTTGTGGATTCTGCTGAAAATGAAATCGATGGTGCGAAAAAACAAATGATGAGCAGTAATCTCCGAACATTTAACATTTCGGTGGATGGTGCACAAGAGAGAATGGAGTATAACAATCGTCAGGCATTCTTTCGTACATGGGTACATAAAAAGTATGATGTGACACAGTTAGATAAGCACGGTTCTGGAAGAGATCGTATGACGGGAAAAATCAAATTCTATGATACAATCGAAGGATCATATGTGGATGTGAAATTCCGTCAGCTGATTCGTGGGCTGTATAATGCAGACTGGGCAACTTTTAAAAATCTTCCGGTAGATATTATGATTCTGACAGGTGTATCCGGAGGAAATGGCAGCGGAACTTATCTTGATCTGGCCGCACATGCTAGAAAGGCTTGCATGGAATCTGGTGTTACCGGAGAAATCAGAGTGTTTGGATATCTGTTTTTGCCGGATGTGGTTGAAAATTTTGAAAAAGATAATCTGGATATTCGGAACCAGTTATATACCAATGGGTATGCAGCACTGAAAGAACTGGAAAGTTATATGGATATTCCGTTTAATCAGGAGCGTAAAGAAGTCTTTACATCCAGGGATGGTGTTACCAATATCGTAATAGATAGTAATAAGCCATTGTTTAATTATCCTGTTTTGATCTCTGGAGATTATGATGAGACAAAGTCTATGATGGCAGAGAGTATCATCAATCTGGCATTGGAAAATAACGGTGAATTCGACCAGAATTCATTTTATAGCAATACGGGAACTATGCGTGGAAATTATTTGTCTTCTGCTAGTCGATTAAATGCAGGACTTTTAACGCCGGATTCTTTTCCAGAAGATTCTCACCGTTATGCAGGAATTGGATATGCCTACGCCTCCATACCGGAAAAAATTATTACTGCAAACATTGTAAGTAATGTATGCCGTAAAATGTATGAGCCGGATCCAATGAAGCCGGGAGATAATACCTGTTTCTGTACAACAGAGAAAAGACTTCCACGTTCGGATATGGAAAAATTAGTTCGGCGTTTGTTTAGTTTGAGTCCTAAGAGTAAAGTAACGGAGCATTCTTTCTGGGATGAGAAACTTAATGGAAAATTAACACAGGTTTCTAATTTGTCCAATAATCCACGTGAAATCACGAAAGAGGAAATTCGGTCAGGGAAAACAGAGACGTATAAGCAGGGATTTAATGCAGTAGCAAAAGAAAATGAAGGAAAGGAAGAGATGAAGGAGCATCTCAAACTTATCTGGAATTCTTTTGTGGGAAATGCAACTGGAGTTATGGAAGAATACGGCCCCCGGATTATGGAATATCTTTATACAGGAAAAGGTCCGGATGATAAGGATGGAAATCCACAATATTTCCCGGAAATTTCTATTAAGAAAATGCTGGAATTTGCAAAAGGTCAGCTTCAGGCTATTGTTGAAGATGGAAAAAAAGGAGTAGAGCCTTCAAACGATATTCCGTCGGGACTTGGAGAAGTAATTTTTAGAAGGAGATTGAATGAGTGGAAAACAGATTTCCATGCGGCGGTACAGTATCAGACCAAACAGGCAATTGCCAAAGGTATGATTGAAATGAGAGGGCCATGGGAAGAGATTATTTCCAATCCGATCAGAAATTATGTGGAACAGTGTACAACTTTTGCCGGTAGAATGGAAACCTTGGCTGACTTTTATAAAAGTGAGGGAAATGCACTGGAAGATGCAAGCTATGAGCGCTTTGTAGAACAATCCCAGCAGGATAACTGTGTAAGTCTATGCAATAATGCAAATGTGTTCCAGTGGGTAAAGGATAAAGTAAGGCAAAAGATCAATTCGATTCCGGTTGTAAGCGTGAAGAATGATATCATTCAGGATTTTACACAGAATACCAAAGCCTGGGTGAGTATGGAAGAAGGAGTTACAAGAAAAGAATTTGATGCGGTCATGGCAAAATGCTGTGGACTGGGAATAGGTGCTGTAGGTGCAAATGTTTTGTCACTGACTGCAACGGATTATTTTGATTATGTATTAAATCAGGTGGAACCTGCGCAGGTGGCGGATACGGCAGAGCGGATTGTTGAAGATATTATAAATAATCTTATACAAAAAAGTAAACCGGCAATTCGCAAAGTGCAGACAACAGCATCTGTTAACCGGTTTATGCTGCTGCCACAGAGTATCCAGGCAAGTCCATATGGGCAGGCAATCATTGCCGCTTTCCAAACAGCATGGAATAATAATGGAGCGGGAAATAATAATATAGCTCTGTCTCCGGCAGTAAGCGACATTGTCTGTTATCAGACCTCTGTGGCTAATGCAATGTGTGATCTTTTAGATCTGAGTAAGTGGGAAAAAGCATATTATGATTCCAAATCACCATCCATTCATTTGAGTAATGGTGAATATGGTACCTCCCTATTAAGTCAAGTCTTTTTTCCTTGAAAATCAAGGATTTTTTCAATATATCATCAATAAATATCTCAGAAGAAGAAAGCCCTTAAACGCCGAGTCCTAACTTCTCTCGTCCCGCCTGTCCATAACCAGGGTGTCAGCTCAGCTCCTAACCAGGGTCACATGCCCTATGGAAAATA
>SFQZ01000250.1 GCA_004562915.1 bacterium | reverse complement strand
CCATCTTTAATTTCAGATTATATGTCAATCGAAATAAACTTCCCATATTGGTCGTCTTCACCTGAATTAGTTCGCACTCTTCTGTGTATCTTTTTAATATCTCATCAAATACTCCTGTATAATCTAAATCTTCTGGAATAGTAATATGTAGCGTCTTATAAAGCGCCATTCTCTTTCCAGTGCCGAAGTCCAGATAATTATATAAAAGCGTCATACCACCAAAAATCACTGCTATCAAAAAAGCATATCCGATATAACCCATTCCAACTACAAGTCCGGTTCCCATGGCAAGAAAAATTGCACCGATTTCCTTTGCAGAACCCGGAAACGAACGGAAACGAACCAGACTGAATGCTCCTGCTACAGCCACACCGGCACCTACATTTCCATTGACCATCATAATCACTACACATACAATAGCCGGAAGCATTGCCAGTGTTGCAACAAAGCTTTTCGTATAACGTGTTTTCCACATATAGCTTCCTGTCAGAATAAGGCCAATAATCAGTGCACTGCCTACACATAGTAAGAAATCAGACAGTCCAATCACGCTTGTCATATCTGTATCAAATACTCCCCGAAATATTGTATCAAGCATATTGAATTCCTCCCTTCATCTGCTGATAGACTGTTCCATATTTTGAAAATGATATTTTATACAAATGGTTTCTGGTCAACGCCTCACTCATCCACAGCGGGATTCCCCCAGATGTCTTAATCTCCATCAAAGTCTGCCCCTGTTCCAAAATCGAAGTTCCATAAATATCACTTCCAAGAGACAGATCATCTTCCCGGTATAAAATATTTTCATCAAACGTTACCCGAAAATCACTTCCATCAAGTGCATAATAGGCCTCTCTTTCATAGGATAAAAAAACCGTCGGGTGAAGAGTTTTATAATATTCCCAAAAATATCGGATCTCATTGCCAATCTGTGAATGGTCGGGAAGTGGATTTCCGTTACATAAGCAATTCATTACTTCTGCTTCCGGACAAACCAGCCTTCGCTTATACACCACATGCTTGTATTTTTTCTTCAGTTCTACAAATACCGGAGTATCTTCACTTGCCGGACAGTAACTTCTCACCCGAAGCTTTTCTTTGTAAGTCGGTTTTTCCAGTGAATGACGAGCCAGCCGGTATGTCTCTGTGTCAAAATAAATGTTTCGTATTGTTGTCCTTTTGTACTGATCTAGCTTCATATAAGCTTCCATACTTTGCAACATACTTTCTTTCTGCTGCCGGTTTATCATATACTTCAATTCATAGCGTTTAAAAGTCATCTGATATGTCATGTCATTTGCTCCTTTGATTATTTACAGATATTACTATAGCGAAACTTCCTTAAATTAACTTAAAAGTCTCTATAAAAAATGCCCGGATGGAAAAATCACCCGAAGCATTGTTTTTCAATAATCTGGAATTTTAACTTATGGGAAATATCACCGTAATCATCAACGATCTCTCATCCTCTGTCGATGCAACGATCTTCCCTTTATGTGCCTCTACTGTCGCTGCAGCGATGGAAAGCCCCAATCCGTATCCTCCTGTCTGAGAATTTCTGGAACTGTCTGCACGATAAAATCTATCAAACAAATGATCCAGTTGTTCCCGCGAAATAGATTCTGTCGTATTGTAAACAGACAGGCGAATCCTCTTCCTCTCTTTTTCCAGGCATACCTTAATCCGTCCTCCATCTCCTGAATACTTCACCGCATTATCTAAAAGAATTGTTACAAGACGACTCAGCGCCTTCTCATCACCACATATGGAAATCATCGGTGTGATCTCACTTGTCAATATTTTATTCTGTGTCTTTGCCAGAGACTGATATGTATTCACGGTTTCTTCTACCATATCCGAAAATGGAAAATCCACCATGGTCATTGCTGTTCTGCTTTCTTCCATACGGGAAAGAAGGATCAGATCATTGGTCAAGTCTGCCAGACGTTTGGTCTGATTTTGAATATCACTTATCCACTCATTCTCTCCCAGGTCCATCTCCAACACTTCTGCATCCGCATCAATAATTGTCAGAGGTGTCTTCAGCTCATGCCCGGCGTCTGTAATAAACCGCTTCTGCTTCTCATAATTTTCCACAAAGGGTTTTGTAATGTATGCCGACAAAAATACCATCAGGACAAATACTGCTCCCAATCCCAAAGTGGTCACTCCAAGTCCTGTTACAATCAGATTATTAAAGTTAGACAATTCCCGCTCCCTGTCCAGAAAAATAATTTGCACTTTAGAATCCATTCCATATTCACAGACAAGATAACGGTAATCTTCCATAAATCCATGTGTCTTACCTGTTTTCCACACAGTCTGCGCATATTCCATTGCAGTAGATGTATCGATAGAGGCAATTTTTCCTGTATCGGCATTTACTATTTCACCGTCATTATTCAACACGACAGAGAAAAACCTGGATTCATATGGCATTTCCGCAGACACCTTCCCCATAATTTTTTTATCATCCTCCTGTACTTTCCCCGGCTTTCCTTCTGGAATCTGTCCTTGTTCTTCGTGTATCATTTCCGGATAAAATAAAAAAGCGATTCATGATCTAGCAATTTCTGCTAATCATTACCGCTTTTTT
>SFQZ01000249.1 GCA_004562915.1 bacterium | reverse complement strand
GGATTGGTCAAATGGTATGACAGAAGTCTCCAAAACTTTTAGCGGGAGTTCGATTCTCTCATCCCCTGCTGGAAACCGCCGTAGAACGGCGGTTTTTTACGTTTCAGAAAATGAAAATCATTTCCTGTAGTCTAAAAACCTCAGGGGATGCACACTTTGTTTCCGTTATAAAAAGCTGTGTAAAGTCTTTTTGGACTATCACACAGCTTTTATAATATATCAAATTCCATCCGGATATTCTATGCCTTCAGGAAGTGGATCCCATTCGTTTAATCCCATATTTTGTTTGAATTTTGCCTGTTCGATAGTGAGATGGGGAAGATCTTCTTCCAGATACTCTATTAGTTCAGAAATTCCTTCTCTTGTTACATTATTTATAAGAAAAATACGTTCACATCCGGCATTTTCAAGCCACTGTCTTACCATGGGAATATTGGCGTAGGGTGAATCCGTTTTCGTAATAATACCGATGAGGGGGCGAAGGATAAATGATCGAAGACTTGCACTGAACAGATTAAATGGTTCATCTGCTGACTGTACAATGGCCACCACATCTGCCTCAAATGAAAAACAAGCGAGACCGACACTGAAACGTTTGGATTCTGCATATTCGCCGGGCGAGTCTATTGTGTTATCACTTGTATTCGTATATTGAGTTTTTACATAATGAAGCTCTTCGCCTTTCAGTGCCTGTGTCAGGGAAGTTTTTCCGGCTTCGCTTCTGCCCATTAAAAACAATTTTTTCATTTTTCACCTTATCTGTCATTAACTTTTATGGATAGCACAGGTCTTAAATCCCAGAACCTCTTTAAAAAAACGGACGACTTCCTCAACTGCAGTTTGTACTTCAGTAAGTCCTCCGGTAAGAATCAAAGACCCACAAAAGCGATCCATAAAACCAATCTGAACATCTGCACTTTTCGATGCAACATCCGCAGCAACTACGACAGCCTCCCAGGGGGTAAAACGAATCAGCCCGATGGATTCTCCCATATGATCTTCGCCTTCATGGACGCCTATATGAAGCCCCAGATTTTGATAAATGCAGGCATCTGATGGACTTATCACATGCGCCAGACATATTTCCTTACCGGGAACTCTTACACGGGTCATGCGCAGCCTCTTTCCTTTCAGATGTTCATAATCATCGTGAAACAGTTTTTCCAACAGTTCCTCTTTTGTTATTTGAGCCATGGCTGCACTTCCTATCTTTTTGTGATTTTGCAGACTACGTATCCCAGTGAATCACGGAAATAATCCACGATTTCAGTCAGAGCCGAAATTACATCAGAAATTTCTCCTGTAATGATAAGCGTTCCGGTAAATCGATCCGCAAATCCCAGATAAACATTACCGCTTTTTACTGCAATATCAGATGCAATTACGGCTGATTCCGGCGGAGTCATATTCATGATCCCTATAGCTGATGAGCTATAATCCATTTGTGGATTCAATCCCAGTTTCTGGTATATGATCGGAGCTGGACCACCCATCACGTGTGCGAATGTGATTTCCTTACCAGCTACGGTTTCCTGAACAATTCTTATCTGTTCCTCATGTTCATTTGCCATGTATTGATTCCTCTCTTTCTGAAAAATTATGACAGGATCTGTATATCATTCTGAATTATTTTATAAAATATCTCATTCTCTAAAAATCATACTATCAGCAGATTTTTATGTCAAGTTGAAATCCTCTGATAATTCGGTAAAATATTACGTTTCTTCGTTTGGGATTACAAGATTGTAAGCATATGGCAGTTGATGTAAAATGGAATTATATCATAACGAAAGAAGAGGTCAGAGATGATGAGCAGAACCGAGCAGGTTGAACTTACAATTCTATGTTCTATATATAAAGAAGATCAATTGCTTTTACAGAATCGGACAAAAGATGACTGGAAAGGATATACATTTCCGGGAGGACATGTGGAACCGGGAGAATCATTTGTGGATGCTGCAGTACGGGAAATGAGAGAAGAGACAGGACTGGAAATAAAAAATCCCCGTTTATGCGGGATAAAACAATTTCCTATAGAGAACGGACGTTACATCGTTTTACTTTTTAAAACGGATCAGTTCAGCGGAAAACTGGTATCATCAGAAGAGGGAAAGATGAAATGGTTTTCCAGAGATGATCTGTATAAAATCCAATTGGCAGAGAATTTTATGGAATTACTACAGGTATTTGATGATGATAATCTGACAGAATTTCAATATATTGAAAATGAAAATGAGTGGAAAGTAGTTATGAAGTGAGCAGATCATTGAAAGAAAGGATAGAATAATCATGAAGAAAGCTTTAAAACTGGGAGCATTATGCATTGGTATGGCAGCCATTCTGTGTGCCTGCGGTAATAGCTCAAAAGAGGATGCCTCGGAGACGGTAAGCGATACCGCGCAGACAGAAACTGTGGCAGAGACAGAGGATACCAATGTCTATGCCTATAATTATGATGTGGAATCGATGGTTGATCTTGGTGAGTACAAAGGATTGACATATACGATTATGGATACTGCCGTAACAGATGAAGAAGTAGACACAGAGATCGATAATATACTGACTTCCCATGCAGCAAAGGAACAGATTACAGACCGGGCTGTGGAAGACGGCGATA
>SFQZ01000248.1 GCA_004562915.1 bacterium | reverse complement strand
ATACCCTAACATTTGACGGAGATGATTATAATCCGACAATCCCATGTAGGTATCATAATCACAATAAATCCTTTCTTCATTTTCCTGGATCTTTTCTAGATTCGCAGTTCCATCATCTTTCTGATATGTTGTTGCGAATATTCTCAGATGTGTATACAGCCATGCATTTACCTGATTCGTTTCATTTTCATAAATATGATAAGAAAGAGAATCTTTTACCACAGTATTTTCCCGAATGACATTCCATTCATCAGCAAAGTCATCCTCCACAGAGCCGCTATATACTTGTATATCAAAAGGAAACTTCTCTTTCAATATTTGATTCTGATAATCATTAAACATCATTGCAACCGTACATCCAAGAAATGCAATCGTAAAAAGAGATGTCAAAGTCCCCATCGTAAATCCCATGGTCTTCAATTTCGAAGAGAACTGGCGAAGCAAAAACAAATTCTGCCCCTTGTATATTGTCGCTCTTTTCTTCCGGACATATCGTCCGACCCAAGATGCAAATCCCAGATAAAAGAAATAAATCACCAAAATTATGCCTACCAGGAATGAAGCAGCTGTTCCGACTCCCCGGATCATTCCACTCAACATGAATACCGCAAATAACACAAGAAAAATCACGGATATCGGAAACAAACAACTTTTTATTTTTTCATGGGATTCCCGAATCTCTTCATTCTCATTCTGTATACTCATCAGATCACGGATATTCATTTTCTTAAATCTTCTTCCGCACTGAAACA
Source organism: bacterium (assembly GCA_004562915.1). Lineage (GTDB taxonomy): Bacteria > Bacillota > Clostridia > Lachnospirales > Lachnospiraceae > Oliverpabstia. The sequence goes on along the minus strand of SFQZ01000248.1, from coordinate 1,890 downwards.
GTGCCAGAAGATAGCATCCTGCATAACATCCTGCCGTCATGAAAATACAATATTTGCTAAAAGTCAGATGAAGATGGTAGTCCATCTGAATCATGCTGTATAGAATCGCCATCAAAATCTGCTGAATAAAAAAACCTATCCCCATCCCTAAGAAAAAGGCAATTACACCAAGGAAAATATTTTCCTGCATATACAGACGCGCAATCTTTTTCTTTTTCATTCCAATCAGCAGATAGATTCCAAACTCGCGACTGCGTTTTTCCAACATAAAACGAATCATATAATTAATCAGCCATGCGATGATCAGTACAATAAAAAAGGTCGCAAGACCAATCATTGCCGCCATGATTCCAGCCACCTCAAAAAGTGCTTGCACATCTTTGGAAAAAAGAATGCTGTTAAATGCAAACATTAATGCTGTCACGAATGTCATTGTAAAAAAATATACCAGATAGTCTCTGGCTGATCGTTTGATATTTCGAAAGGCAAGTTTACCGTACATCAGACAACTCACCTCCCGTCAATGCCAGTACATCTAAAATCTCATTTAAAAAATCCTTGCGATTTTTCTTCCCTTTGAGCAGTTCATGAAAAATCTTTCCATCTTTTAGAAAAAGAATCCGGCTGCAATAACTGGCAGAAAACGCATCATGTGTAACCATGAGAATCGTAGCCTGCATCTTTTGATTCATTTGGGCAAAAGTCTCTAACAGTGTCTGCGCTGACCGAGAATCCAAAGCACCTGTCGGTTCATCTGCCAAAATCAACTGTGGATGATTCACCAACGCTCTTGCGCAGGCACATCTCTGCTTCTGCCCACCCGACACCTGATATGGAAACATTCCACGAACCTCAGATATTCCGAGCAAACGCAAAATATGGTCGCATTCTTTTTGGATTTGTTTTTTGCCTTTCTGGTGCAGCGTCATTGCAAGGATAATATTTTCTTCAATAGTCAGCGTATCCAACAGATTATAATCCTGAAATACGAATCCCAAATTGTCCTTTCGAAATTCAGACAATCCATCCTCATTTAATTCCGTAATATCGGTATTCCCATACCAGATATGTCCTGCCGTTACGCGGTCAATCGTGGAAAGCATATTTAAAAGTGTGGTCTTGCCTGACCCAGATGCTCCCATCACGCCCACAAATTCCCCTTTATCTACCGCAAAGCTTACACGATCGACAGCTTTTGTCACATGATTCCCACTGCCATAGTATTTTTCAACATCACATACACGAATATAATCTTTCATCATACTGCATCTCCTTTGATTTTGATAGAATTACTATAACAGTATGCCAATCATCTTTGTATCGAACTGTCTTTATGCAATCTTACAATTTTGAAAGATAACTGCTGACAGGAAATTCCAGTGTCATCTTTGTGCCTTTTCCTTCTTCTGATTCAGCATAAATTCCAATCCCAAGATTCTGACATAGTTTTTTGCACAGATATAATCCCATTCCAGTAGATCGCTCCTGCATTCTTCCGTTACTTCCAGTAAATCCTTTTTCAAAGATTCTTGGCATATCTTCTTCACGGATTCCTATTCCGTCATCTATTACAAGCAAACGAATTCCGCCCGGATAACGCTCTGTTCGAATCTGGATATATCCTCCTTCTTCCTTTCCATATACTCTTGATATTCAGGACTGCTTTCTTCCACCCATTTAAGATTGTCAGCATGGTAATCAAGATAGTTCATGTTCTTATGAAGCACTCTCGGTCTTTGCATTGTGGATTTATCTCCGTCCACAAAATCAGCTTCAGCCATCAGGTCATCAATATTCGCACTTTTATTATCATAGTTTCCCCATCGGTTGTTTTTCCTGCGATACCTTACTTTAGGACTTATAGCCACCATTCGATCTGTATCTCTATCA
>SFQZ01000247.1 GCA_004562915.1 bacterium | reverse complement strand
CAATCAAAGCCTAACGGCTGTTCAGCTTCGCATTTCGGCCGTTTTGCTCCGCAAAACCGGCCGTTGGGACGCGCCATATGCAATGTATTCTCAGATTGTTTTGAATTAGATGTATTACAGGATATGTGTCATATATTCATGTCATTATATTCGCACAAAGACGAACTGCCACGCACAGATATGACCAAAAACGAAATGACTTCCCAAATTCGTCTCAAAAAGATGCTTAAGTTCGTCCGGAAATGGTATTGCATCCTGATTTTTCATAAATCTCCTCCAGTTCTAAAATAAATCAATGTTTCCTTCAAAACAAACCGCGCCACAGCCAAGTTCTTTCGCTTTCTCAAAGGAGTAGTCTAACAAAATTTTTCCATATCCTTTTCTTTTCAGTTCAGGCGCAATACAGATTGGCCCCATCGCCATGATAGGAATCGTTCTGCCGTCATCTGCTTTGATATTTGCTCTCATAAACATGTTCTGCCCAATCAGCTTACCATCCTGCTCCGCATCGGCATGCTCCACCGGAGCATTTTCCTGTGTACTGAGGTACATAACAAAATCAAGTTCCTGAACAAACGCCGGATCGTTCCGGAGCTGATTCAGCACATAATGCTCATAACATCCCGGACGATATGCATTCCAGAAACTTTCTCTTACTAAGTTTTCTACTTCCCGATATTCTTCTTTTCTCTCTAAACGTATTAAAATATTGCTGGTGCTCATTTTTTCTTTATCCTTTTCGATTCTTTTTATTGATTTTTGCAATGTTTTTAAATTTTTGTTTTTTCTCAGCCAGATAACCTTGTGTATCTTCTGCATACCGATTCTCATTCATCAGCTTCTGCCAGGAGCGGAGCCGTTCAATCGGTAGTTCACCATGCTCTACTGCCTCCTGTACTGCACATCCCGGTTCGCTGCCTGAATGAGTACAATCACGGAAACGGCATTTAAGCGCCAATTTCTCGATATCTGAAAAAGTCTGATCGATTCCGTCTCCGGCATCCCACATTCCCAGTTCACGCATCCCCGGTGTATCAATCACCATACCGCCGGATGGCAGAAGAATCAGTTCACGATGGGTTGTCGTGTGCCGTCCTTTCTCATCATTCCTCAGTCCGTTTGTATCCAAATGCTTTTCACCCAGCAGGCAATTGATTAAAGTAGACTTTCCGACACCGGACGAACCGATCAATGCGATTGTCTTTTCTTCAGTAAGATACGGATAAATCTGCTCATAACCGTTTTGATCGATCGTGTTCGTCACTAAAACATCCACACCCGCTGCTGCAGAAGATACTTCGAACAGTTTTTGTTCCAGATCCTTGCACAGGTCTGATTTTGTCAACACAACAACCGGCATTGCTCCACTGTTCCATGCAATCGATACATAACGCTCCAGGCGCCGCAGATTAAAATCATTATTCAGAGACATACACAAGAATACAGTATCGATATTGGCAGCAACAATCTGCTCCTCATTTTTTTCACCGGCAGCTTTTCGGATAAAGCAACTTTTTCTTGGAAGAACATGGTGGATTACTGCATTTCCGCCGCTTTTGTTCCAGTCAGCCATAACGAAATCGCCCACCGCCGGATATTCTGATTTTGCCTGGACATCATAATGGAATCTGCCCGATATTTCTCCCCATTTTTCTCCCTGTGAAGATACCAGCCGATAGATTCCCTTTTCCTGTGAAATAACCCGCGAAACAATCAAATCTTCAAAACATTCCGCTGTTTTTTCAATCGTTTCAGACAGGCCGTATTGCTTCATATCTATCTCGTTTCTCATTGTATTCTCTCTCCCGGGTCTCTCCCATGACTCTGCATAAAATGTTCTGCATGATTACGGAGTATTGTGGCATAATCCTCATTTCCCCGTGTCCGATCAGACATACTGATAAGAAGAAAAAGCGGCGCATAATATTCTACCGCAAGCTGCCTGGGATTTTCCTCTTTCAATACTCCTTCCCGGATCAGCCCTCGAAATAAGTCTTCTATGTAGTCGACCGGTCCTGCTACGATACACTGACTGTAAAGTTCTGCCATTTCTTCATTGCGGTATTGCTCCAGTGTCAGCATCTTGCGAAAATCGCATGCGAAATCATCTTCCGTCCAGAAGAAAAACTGAGCAATGGTAAATTCAATCACATTTTCCACGGACTGATTCTCATATGCTTTCGGCTGGATTTCATATTTCTCTTGCGGTACTTCATATTTCCGCGCCCGTTCAGCATCAATTTGATACATCCTCTCAACGATACTGTCAAAAATATCACGTTTGTTTTTATAATGCTTATAGAGAGCTCCCTTCGTCATTCCCAATTCTCCTGCAATTGCGCTTACCGGTACAGCCTCATAACCATCCCTCGCAAACAGGTGAAGAGCAGTCATCAATATTCGTTCCCTTGTATCAGACATTTTTATTTTCTCCATTCAAAATGGTTCACTGAATCATTTTCTTATTCATGGCGATTAAGAAAACGGTCGTTTACCACAATTATAGTGAACGACCGTTTACTTGTCAAGATATCTCTCGATATACGTTGGCCAGAATACCAGCTCCATCATAAAAGTGCTTACATTTGAACTATTTTTCTGACAGTATTCGCTGTTCTTATCGTTAGCTTAGTTCCTATACCTGCACTTGCTGTCTTAGACCACCAATTCGTTT
>SFQZ01000246.1 GCA_004562915.1 bacterium | reverse complement strand
CATGAACATCATAACACACCTTCCCCAAAAGTTCCATGCCTCAGAAGAGAATTTTCATCTACTTTTTCTTGTCTTTCTTTGCGAACAGTAAAAAACACGCTTGTGAAATCTCTTTTTTTCAGTATAATAAGAAGAGATTCGGATACAAAATCCATATAAATGAAAGAAATGAGGTAATACCATGAACGTAATGACCGCCGGACTTCAAATGTTTGTCATGTTTCTGTTAATACTAACCGGCTATTTCTGCTACAAAGCCCATATGATCTCCCAGGAAAATAATGCCTGTCTTTCCAGGCTGGTTGTAAATGTCTTCAACCCTGCCATGATTTTCTCCAGCGTACTTGGGAATTCCGGAAACGGCACTGTGGACTCCATACCGCTTCTCTTTCTGGTCTCTGCCGGAATCTTTCTCTTCCTGATCATCCTGTCGAAGATCCTTGTTCGGATTTTCCGTGAGACAGGCGACCAGCAACAAATCACTGAACTCCTTTATATATTTGCAAATGTCGGTTTTGTCGGCATCCCTGTTGTAAAGGCACTTTTGGGAACGGATAAACTGATTTATGTTGCCGTATTTATCCTGGAATATAACATTCTGGTCTACACCTACGGCATCTCCCTGCTGAGACACGGTTCGAAAGGAACAGACACCCCAAAAGCCGCATTCCAATTGTCCACATTAAAACCACTGGTTAATCCGGGCACCATTGCCTGTGTAGCAACCCTTTTCATATTTGTCACCGACATCGTCCCTCCGCAGCCACTTAGCGACGGACTCCAGTATCTGGCAAATGCTACCACTCCGATCTCACTCATCGTAATCGGAGTCTCCCTGGGAATCCAGGCAGATCTCGTCTCCCTCTTCACCAGCGGGAAACGCTATCTCTTCTGCCTGTGCAAATTGCTGGTAATCCCGATAATCGGAACCCTGTTCCTCAAACGCCTTCCGATCTCTGATGTGATGTGTCAGGTTTATATGATCATGATGGCAATGCCTTGTGGGAATCTTATCCTGATGCTGGTTGAAGAAAGCGGGCGGGACGGACGAGAATGTTCTTATCGAATTATCCTTTCCACACTGCTATCCATACTGACCATCCCAATCCTGGTATTCCTGTATCCATATTTATAATTTATCATAATCCGCATAAATATTTCCCCGGCAAACCACTCTGGCTTGCCGGGGAATCTTATTTCCATCCGAAATCATGTTCAAGAATGTACTGCATCAGGCCTTCACAGCCCTCTCGGATTTCCCGGTAAGCCACATCAAACCGCTCACTGTACCACGGATCGGAAATGCTGGCATTCCTTCCCGCGTACTGTAGCAGAAGCGAAATCTTCCCGCCCTTGTGGCCGGTCATCCGCTCAATGTTGCGGATGTTCATCGTGTCCATGCCGACCAGATAATCATAGTAGTCGTAGTCAGATTTCTTAAGCTGCACCGCTCTCTTACCGTCACACTTGAGGTCGTGGCGCGCAAGCTCCTGCCTGGCCGGCGGATAAACCGGGTTGCCGATGCCGTTCCAGATCTCCTCGGTGCTGGTCGCGGCGGATGCGATCTCAAATTGGTCTGAAAGACCTTGTTTTTCTGCCATGTCTTTGAAAATGAATTCTGCCATTGGGCTGCGGCAGATGTTGCCGTGGCAAATGAATAAAACTTTTATCATTTCTGTATAACTCCACAAATGCCGTATCTTGCCTCGATTTGCACCGATATACGGCATCATTTTCCTTGTGTATTTTCTGTTTTTCTGTCACAGTTTTGCCGGAACTGGGCAAAATAGTGCAAGTTGAAGCAGGCTGTAGTAGTAGAACCGTAGTAAACAGGGGGTGCAAATACTACTGAGGTTTAACCACTTATTTCTGGAGATGCATTTCTAAGAACGTCTAACTGTGTCATGAAAAAACGGAACATTTTTTCGTCACTTTTTGTTACATTCAGCTGAATTCTCTCTCTCGTAGGAACTGAGTATGTATAAAGTTCGATTTTCATAGTTGCCTTTTCTGATTCTAAATCTGCAGCAACCATACCATATGGTGGTACCTTATCCGAAAGCCGTATTATTACTTGATTTGGGAAACAGGATTTCAGAATTTTAAAACCATCTAAAGCCTTCTCAATTTTTTGGCTATACACAGCATAATCTTGCGTTTCATATACTACATTGTCACACAACAAGTTAGCACTAGGTGTATTAGGGCGAACCATAATAATTTCCATTAAACATCCTTTTGTGAGTTTCTCCTCGAAAAAAGCATAGTATTCATCAGCCAATCTACACAACGAACCTCCTGTGAGAACGATTTGCGTAGCATCACGAAGTCTTTCTTCAAGAGGATCCAGTTCCTTTCTTGTGCGGAATAAATCATCCATTGTCATCTTCTTAACCTGATTTTGCTTGCTTATCGTATCCACATCTTTGGCTATTTTGTTGAGTTTGTAATACTTCTCGCTTGCAATAGCAACTGCAATAAGTCCTAATAACGAAATAATCCATAGTAGCAATGTATCCACAGTAAATGGTTTTATCTGGCTAACAATAACTATGTATGCACTAGCCACAATTGTAATAAATAACGTACAATGTTCTAAAATGAAGTCAATAACTTTCTTTAAAATAATCGCCCATTTCATATCTCACACCTCTTCTTTTTAGCTATAATTGCTACCCATCTTTTGTTTCT
>SFQZ01000009.1 GCA_004562915.1 bacterium | reverse complement strand
TATGGAGCATACTACAGAGGGAAATGCCCAAAATGATAATCTTCGGAACATACAACAAATGGTTAATATTGTAAAACAAGATAAGGAGGTGTCATTAGAGTATATGAAATTCTTTGAGCGTGAAGAAATGTTGATTCAACAGGGACGACAAGAAGAACAAGTCAATACTGAACGTGAACGACAACAAGCGGAAAAGGAAAAGAATCGAGCGGAAAAGGAAAAGAATCGAGCGGAAAAGGAAAAGAAAGGAAAAGAATCGCGCGGACCAGGAGAAAGAACGGGCAGATCGTCTCGAAGAAGAATTACGATGTTTGAAAGAAAGCCTGAAACATGTATAAAAATTGCTGCAGAGATGGCGACTTCGCTTGAGGAGAATTCTTGTATGTTATAATATAGCTGTTCAGGCATATTGATCTGCCCAATTATGTTGTTACGTTATGAGTGGAGGAAAAATGAACGATTACATATATACGACACAACGCTATGAAGCGGGGGTGCCGGTTGATGCATATTTAAAGGAGTGTGTGGATGTACCGACTTTCCTGGAATATTGTAAGCAATGTCCAAATTATGGAAAGGTATGGTCCTGTCCTCCTTATGATTTTTCACCGGAAGAGTATTGGAAAAAATACCGGATGCTGCATTTAGTCAGTGTAAAAATTAATTTCCCTGAAGAAATGACAGAGAAGAAATATACACAGGATGAGATTTCAAAGCTGATAGAAGAGGTATTATGGGGAGAACGCAGAAAATTGATGAATGAGCTGCTGGATATGGAAAAACAGTTTCCGGGGAGTGTGGTATTGAGTGCCGGTACTTGTATGTACTGCAGAGGGAAAGGATGTGCACGGGCTGAGGGAAAGCCCTGCAGAGCACCGGAAAAGATCCGTTATTCGATAGAATCTCTCGGAGGCAATGTGGGGTTAACGGTGTCAAAATATCTGAATCAGGAAATCCAATGGATCAGTGATGGAAAGTTGCCGGAGCATCTGATGCTTTTGTGTGGATTGTTGCTTCGTCATTCAGAAGACTGAAAAACAGTTATAATGGGAGAAAAATGCATAAGAAAAAATATAGTAATGCTGCAATAGGCATAAGAAATCCATATCCGGCAATTGAAAAAGAAGGAAAATTGTCTTTTGGCGGCAATCAGTCATGGCTCCCACAGCCATATTTGCAGAATGTGGGATGTGGTCTGATCGCCTGTACAAATCTGTTGCTTTATCTGGACAGGTATGAAATTGTATGCGAAGAAAAAGAAATTGATAATATATCAAAAGAAAAAAGCTCGTATACGTTGGCGGAATATAACAGTTATGCAGAAAATCTTAATAAAAAATATTTTCCCGTTATTCCCGGGATTGGAATGATCGGGTGGATCATGGTTTGGGGATTAAATCGTTATTTTCGGAAGCATCGTATGAAAATCAGGGCAGCCTGGGGTGTAAAGCCAGAGCGATTGTGGATGAGCATGGAGGAAATGCTTACAAAAAACCTGCCGGTAATTTTATCAGTTGGCCCCAATTTTCCATTTATATGGAAGAAAAATAAGCTTCTATTTTATATTCTGAATAAAGAGGGGGCTTATGTACAGGCCTGTCAGGCCAGCGGGCATTATGTGACAGTGACGGCAATGGATGAAACCTGGCTGTGTATTTCGTCATGGGGTAAAAAATATTATATCAATAGACAGGAATATATGGAGTATGCACGCAGATACAGTGGTTTTCTGGTGAGTAATATAGTGCATCTGAAACGTAATGACTCCTGAATATCTAGTCTATTTATAGGAGATTGAATGAAACGATTTCATAATAAAGCAAAAAAATATAAATGGGCAATAGCTGTCAGTGGTATCCTTTTGTCTGTCTGTGTGCTTCTCATAATTGCCTCCAATATTCTTGTCAGTGCGGCACTTGTACCTTCTTTTATGGAAAGACTTTCTGCATTTGAAAAGATCACAGACGAAAGTTATGCAGCACTGGTACATACGGATGATATTGCACAAAATCAGCTTCAGTCAGAAAAAGATATAGCAGTATGGATGGAAGAGGTACAGGCAAAAGAATTAACAAAAAAGCTGACAACATATTCATCGGATGGATATAAACTGGTTGCCCGGGTGTATTATCAAGAGCAGGAATCTCATAAATGGGTGATTCTTTTCCATGGTTATACAGGATGGAAAGAAGAGATGAACCCCATTGCCTGTGAGTACGCAAAGCGGGGATATCAGGTTCTCACTCCAGATATGCGATGTCAGGGGGAAAGTGAGGGTGATTTTATCGGTATGGGATGGACAGATCGGATGGATAACAGAATCTGGCTGGATTATATATTGGAGCAGGATCCGCAGGCACAGATTGTTCTTCAGGGTCAATCTATGGGGGCTGCCTGTGCTCTGTTGATGGCGGAAGAAGAACTTCCGGAAAATGTGATCGCAGTAGTTTCTGACTGTGCATTTTCCGATGCCTACGAAATGTTTCAAAAACAGATGAAAGACTGGTTCGGTTTGCCGGCATTTCCCCTTTTACCTCTGGCAAATCAGATGCTGCAGCTGCGGGGCGGATATGACCTTCATGATGCTTCACCGATAAAGCATATTGATAAAATACAGATTCCGGTGTTATTTATACATGGAAGCGAGGATGAACTGATCCCAGCTGAAATGAGCAGAGAAATGTATGAAGCGGCTGTGGGTGAAAAGGAACTTTTAATAATGGATGGAGCCGGACATGCCCAGTCACAGGATAAAGATCCGAAGCTATATTATGGGACGATATTTTCATTTATAGAGAAATATATAGAATGAATATGGAAGCAGAATAAATATGAGATTTAGGGTGTTATATCGAGAAAATTATAGGAATATTATCATTTAGCAGACAAAACAGAGGCCGAAGAAACTTCAGCCCCTGCAAGCTTACAGATTCTCATCCATAAATGCCACAATTCCTGTTTCCACTTCATCTTTGATCGCAGCATAATTGTGAATCTCATGACGGTATCCGGAGTACAGTTTGGTCTTTACTGTATGTCCGGTCTGGTACAGCCAGTTTGTAACCTGATAAACACCTTCTCCATAGTTTCCGACAGGATCCTGATCTCCGGCAATATTGTAAATCGGGAGATTTTTTGGGACTTTCTCAGCCCACCCTGTTCCGGTGATTGCGGTCATCATCTGGGTGAAATAAAGCATGGACTGATTGGTTGTAGGTTTCGTGAATGCATCAAAAGGATCCGCCGCATGGTCACGCTGTACATAAGGATCAGCACAGATCCATTCATTTCCAATTGTTACTTCGCCACATCTTTCACACATCCAGCCCAGCAGCTGTCCTGCAAATTCCGGGTTTGATTCTTTCCCTTTCCCTTCGGCCAATGCTTTTTCCAGAGCTTTCTGGGTTTCTTCTGCTCCCCGGAATACTCCGGCAGTTCCGCAGATGGTAATTCCTGCCAGGTCGTCTCCGTATTTTGCTGCGTAATCTCTTACGATAAATGATCCCATGCTGTGCCCGAAAAGAAAATACGGAAGGTCAGGATATTTTTCACAAACCAGTTCTTTCAGTTTATGCTCATCTTCCATCATAACATGAAATCCCTTGTCACCCCAGTTACCCCAGGTATCATTTGCCATGGCGGTTTTTCCGTGTCCGACGTGATCATCTGCGGCTACGATATACCCCGCATCCATGAATTTTACAATCATGTGAAGATATCTTCTGGAATGTTCACCGAAACCGTGGACAATCTGGACAATTCCCTTCGGTTTTGCAGCCGGAACATAAATCCATCCATGCACCTCATCACGTTCATTAAATGATTGAAAATTTACCTCATACAACATAAAACCACCTCCCAATTATCATAGATGTCAGAAACTTTCTTCTTCCTGAATTATACTTCAAAATCATGAACCTGTCTATGAAAAAACCATGAAAATAGCCTGTTTAGCGGTTGGGATTTCACTCGACAAAATACCAAACAGATGTTATAATAAATCAGCCGCTTTAACCGTTTAAAGCAAAAAAGTACGAAAGAAGAATAAGAACATGAAAATCGTTGTATGTATGAAACAGGTGCCCGCCGGAACAAAGGTGGATATTGATCCGGAGACAGGAGCTATGAAGCGTCTGTCAGGAGACACGCGAACCAATCCTTATGATTTGTTTGCACTTGAGGCAGCTTTGCAGCTTCGTGAAAAGCTTGGAGGAACAGTGACGGTGATTACGATGGGTCCTCCCCAGGCGGAAGAAATGATGCGGGATGCTTATACAATGGGAGCAGATGATGCGGTCATACTTTCTGACAGAAAATTTGCCGGTGCAGATGTACTGGCAACTTCCTATGCACTTTCTCAGGGAATACAGGTTTTAGGAGGTGCGGATCTGATTGTCTGCGGAAAGCAGACTACAGACGGTGATACTGCGCAGGTGGGACCGGCCATTGCAGAACATCTGGGAATTCCCCATGCGGCATGGGTGTCGGAGATCGTGGATGCAGACGAAACCTGTATCCGGGTTCGACAGGATCTGGTCAGTGTGTCACAGGTTTCGGAGATTCCATATCCCTGCCTGATAACGGTGGATAAGGATATGTGTGTGCCTCGCCTGCCGTCGTATCTCCTGAAAAAAGCTACTGCTGATCGGCCGGTACATATTATGAGTTTTGCGGATATGCCGGATCAGGATCTGAGTCGTTATGGACTGGTAGGTTCACCAACTTCCGTTGAGCGTATGTTTGCTCCTCCGGAGATAGAAAAACAGGTATATCTGGAAGGAAATGCGAAAGAAAAGACAGATTCGTTGTTTTCCATCCTGACCGGAAAAAAGATCATTTGAGGAGGGGCGGAAAATGGAATTTATGAAATTTGACGCACAGAAATGCAGTCTGTGTGGAACATGTGTGGAAAAATGTCCGTTTGGCGCTTTGAGTATCGAGAGTGCGGGGATTGTAGTAAGTGAAAGCTGCCGTATGTGTGGACTGTGTGTCCGTCATTGTCCGGAAAAAGCAATTCGTTTTGAACAGAAAGCAAAATCATTTAATAAAGAAAAATGGAAAGATTTTCTGATTTTTGTGGAACAGGAAAGAGGAGATATCCATCCTGTAGCCTATGAACTGATCGGGGAAGCAAGAAAGATGGCGCCAAAAGTAAATTACAAAGTAAATTGTGTGATTGTCGGCGGTGTGGGAACCGGTGAAAACGCAAAGAAGATGCTGCAGTATGGCGTAGACAAAGTATATGTGTATGAACATCCTGATTTTGAAGGATTCCGGGCAGACTGTTATACAGATGCTGTGGCGGACTGTATCGCTGCTGTAAAACCAAGTTCTGTGCTGATTGGAGCTACAGCTCTTGGACGATCCCTGGCACCGCGTCTTTCAACAAGATTCCATACCGGTCTGACAGCAGACTGTACAACACTGGATATCAAACCAAATACGGATATGATACAAATCCGTCCGGCATTCGGCGGTAATATCATGGCGCAGATTGCGATCACCAAGTCTCGTCCGCAGTTTGCCACGGTACGTTACAGAGTTATGGATCGGGCTGCCCGTGTGGAAAAGCCGTTCGGAGAAGTTGTAATGTGTCCGGTGAATGAAGGAATGGTGAAGTCAGGCATCAAGATTCTGGAATCCTATGTGATTGACAGACAGAAGAGCCTGGAGGAAGAAGAGGTTCTTGTAGTTGCAGGAAGAGGAGTTCGAAATGAAAAAGATGTGGAGATGTGCCGAGAACTGGCGCAGGCTCTGGGTGGTCAATTAGCGTTTACACGACCTATGGTGGAAAATGGTTTTGGCGATACAGCCCAACAAATCGGACTGTCCGGACGTACGGTTCGCCCAAAACTGATCATTACCTGCGGTGTATCAGGAGCCATTCAGTTTACTTCCTGTATGACAGGTTCGGAATGTATCGTGGCTATCAATAATGATCCTGAGGCGCAGATTTTTAAAGTGGCCCATTATTGTATCGTAGACGACCTATATCAGGTGGTGCCTTACCTGACAGAACTTGTAAAGAATCGGAAGGAGGACTGAGATCATGCCATATCCATATAAGAAAATGACTGAGGCAGATTTTGCCTACATCCGTTCGGTTACGGCGCAGGATCGTGTCTGGACGGGAGATGATATCGCCCGGGAATATTATAAGGATGAAATGCCGGAATACGGTGTATTTCCTCCGGAACTTTATGTGGAAGTATTGAATAAAGAAGAAATATCGGCAATTATGGCTTACGCCTATAAAGAAAATATTCCGGTGGTATGCCGCGGAGCCGGTACGGGATTGGCGGGAGGCGCTACCTGTAAGTACGGTGGGATTATGCTGTCCATTATGAGAATGAATAAGATCTTTCCTGTGGATCATAAGAACCAGACAATCACTACAGAACCGGGTGCATTGTTGATTGATATTCAGGCAGCAGCCGCAGCGGAAGGTCTGTTTTATCCGCCGGATCCTGGTGAAAAAACAGCATCCATCGGCGGCAATGTTATTACCAATGCCGGGGGTATGAAAGCGGTGCGTTATGGTCTCACAAGGGATTTTGTACGCTGTATTGAGGCGGTTATGCCGGATGGATCCATTCTAAATTTTTCATCCAATGTGGTGAAAAATACAACCGGTTATGATATTAAAGATCTTGTGATCGGTTCGGAGGGTACCCTTTGTATTTTGACACAGGTTACACTGAAGCTTCTTCCGGCACCTACCTGTTCCTGTACGCTGGTCATGCCATTTGGCAGTCTGGAAGAGTGTGCGGATATGGTTCCGAAGGTTCTTGAATTACCATTTGTTCCCACAGCGATTGAATTTCTGGAAAGAGAACTGATCGATATTGTGGAACGAAATCTGAATAAACTGTTCCCGGTAAAACAGGGAGAAGCCGTGTTAATTGTAATGTACGATGCATCCAGTAAACAGGAACTGGACAGTGCCATTGAGGCAGCCGCAGAAGCAGCACTTGCCAATGGTGCGATCGACTGTTGTATCGCCGGAACACCGGAACGGGCAGGTTCTGTATGGGCTGTGAGGGGCGGTATTCTGGAAGGGATGAAAGCTGATTCGGTGGCACAGGAAGAGTGCGATGTGGTTGTACCGAGAGCAAGAATTGCAGAATACGTAAAGGCGGCAAAAAGGATCGCACTTTCTCATGGAATCCGGGTAGAACCCTGTGGTCACTGCGGTGACGGAAACATACATACAGAATTGCTTCGCGGACCGGAGATGAGTGATGAAGAATGGAAAAAGGCAACTCACAAAAGTCTTACGGAACTATATGCACTTTCCAAAGAGTTGGGCGGTCAGCTTTCCGGAGAACATGGAATCGGAAACGGACGACTGGAATTTTTGGAAGAATTTGTAGGACCAAGGATGATAGAATTGTATAAGGCTATCAAGCTGGCGTTTGATGATAAACTGATTCTGAATCCGGGTAAGGTAATCGAATTTAACAAATGAAAAATGGGGGGAAAATAGAAATGAGTGAAAAAAGATCATTGCTTGTAGATAAAAATAAAATGCCATTGGCCATGGGAATCGCCTTTGTGGCCTTTACGACTCAGTTTGGTGGTGGATTTGCTTCCGGAGCACAGATTTATCAGTATTTTATCAACTATGGTATCTGGTGCCTGATTCTTCCGGCACTGACGCAGGGGCTGTATGCACTGTTTTTCTGGTATGGAATGCGGTATGCTTACAAACATAAAACGTATGATTACCGCAGTTTTTCAGACAGTATCTATGGAAAGACAAGAGTGGTTATGTCGAATCTGTATGAAATCTGTTATCTGATTATGATCGGAACCGCTTCCGCTGCAGCGTTTGCTACCGGTGGATCTACCATTCAGACACTGTTCGGTATTCCATACTGGCTGTGTACACTGTTTATTGCTGTATTTATTTTCCTGATTGCTCTGTTCGGAACCAATGTAGTACGTAAATGTGCGTCAACACTTAGTGTTTTAATCATTATTGGTCTGGTTCTGGTTTTAGTTCCGAATATTATAGCACAATGGGGGAATATTACTTCATCAATAGGACGTATGACATCAGGAGAAATGACAGTGCTCTCTTCTGAGACAGGAGCATTTGGTCCGGCACTTTGGTCTGCCGTATTATATTTCTTCTTCCAGCTTGCATCTGTGTCTGTTATGTACCAGCACATGGAACCTGTAACGGATGTGAAGCAGATCAATAAAGCAGCCATCGGGATGTTTATCTGCAACTTTTTTGCAATGGAACTGTCAATCGTGGGACTTCTTGCAGTTGCTTATGTAGCTGAACTGGCAGAAGCATCCGTACCTATGCTGGTTTTGGTTCAGAATGGTGTTGGTTCCGGTATACTTACACCGATTATCTCTATTTTGATCATATTAGGCGCTATCTCTACAGCAGTAAATATGATTTCAGGTATCGTAACACGCTGTGTCAATGCGATGGAACGTCGTATGGATTCGAAAGAAAGGAAAGAAAAAGGTCATCTGGCACGAAATGCGGTGTTTACACTGATCTTTACCTTTATTGCTTTTTCAATCGCACAGTTTGGTCTGATGGCGGTTGTAAAGAAAGGTTATGCATATCTGGGATATGCAGCACTGATCACTCTGTTTATACCATTTGTGATTCATGCCGTGGCTACGAAAGGCAAAGAAATCTAATATGAACATACAAATCATTATTGGCCAGATGTTCATGCTGTTTGCTATGATGCTGATTGGCTATGTAATCTGGAAAAGAAACTGGATGGATGAAAATGCATATCAGAAGCTTTCCAGAATCGTGGTAAATATATTTAATCCTTTATTGGTAGTTTATGGTGTTGCAGGAAAAAGCTCCGAGGGAAATGCGGAGCTTCTTCTTCAAAATCTTGGATTTGTGGTTTTATTTTATGTGCTCTTGTGGGGAATGGGTTATGTGATTCTTGCAGTGTTACGCCCCGGAAAAGAAGAACAGAAATTATATCGTCTGATGACAATGTTTTCCAATTGCGGATTTATGGGAATACCGGTAATTACCAGTGTATTTGGAAATGATTCCATGATTTATATTGTTTTCTATATGCTGGTGTTTAACCTGTTGATTTACACGTATGGCATGAATCTTGCAAGAAAAGCGGGAGAGGATATGCATTCGGTATCTTCTGAAAAAACAGGTACTGCTAAGTCATCAGGGAATGGAAAAAAATCGGGGGTTCAGTGGAAACGCATGCTGAATACAGGTGTGATTGCATCTTTAGCGGCAATACTGATTTTCATTTTTCAGATTCCTCTGCCCGATATTGTTGTAGATTTCTGTGACTATATTGGCAATGCCACCATTCCATTATCAATGATGATGATTGGAATATCTATAGCGAAAGTAAACCTGAAAGTAATATTTACAAATGTAAGAATATATTTGTTTACAGCGGTTCGTATGGTGATATTTCCAATTCTTGTAATATTGTTGATAAAGAGATTTATAACAGCAGATCCGGTGATTTTCGGAGTGTTTGTACTGCAATTGTCCATGCCGGTTGCCAGTATAGTTACATTGATTGCAAAAGAAAACATGGCAGACGAGGCATGCTGTACGAATGGAATTGTGCTGAGCACACTGTTGTCGATTGTAACAATACCTGTCGTGTGCATGTTTCTCTAAAAAATATACTTTTTGATTCGTGAGGGGAAGTGCAGAAAATTGAGTAGTCCGTTTTAGAAGCAGGTCGTTCTCCTTTAGCTAAGCGCTAACTTCGACATAAGACGCTCCGGAAAGTCGTCGCGCCTAAGTCTCCGTAAACGCTGTATCTTCAGTCTCACTTGCTCCAATGCTTCTAAAACGGACTACTCGATTTTTTACAAATTTTTCACGATACAAAAAGGCTCCTTATCTCTGTTCAGTAATGTTATTCTCCTGGAAAGAGATTATCAAATTTTCAAAAGTTATTTCCTGGCGTTTCTGCCAAAGTTTCCAATAAAAAGACTATTTTCTATACAATACCCGTACAGAGTTCAGTACACACAACATAGCGACACCGGTATCGGCAAATACAGCCATCCACATATTTGCAAAGCCTGCCAAACCAAGAATCATAACTGCGATTTTAATGATAAGTGCGAATACAACATTTTGCATGGCAATGCGGTTTGTACTGCGGGCGATACGGATGGAAAGAGGAATAGATTCTACATTGGAGTTCATGAATACGGCATCAGCAGCTTCGATGGCTGCATCGGCACCGCTTCCCATGGCAGCACCCACATCAGCTCCGGCTAAAACAGGTGCATCATTGATGCCATCACCAACAAACATAACAGATCCTTGCTCAGCTCTGACTTTATTCAGAATATTTAATTTATCCTGAGGAAGCAATTTTGCATAAACTTCATCGATACCTGTTTCTTCAGCTACAGCGGAAGCGCTGTTTTCGGAATCTCCAGTAAGCATAACTGTATAAAGACCAAGTGACTTTAAATGCCGGATGGCAGATTTTGCATCCTGTTTGATCGTATCGGAGATCAGAAGATAGCCTGCAAATTTGCCATTTACTGCGAGAAATACTTCAGAACCGTAAGTTTCATTTGCCATTTCATCAATCAGAATACTGTTTGCATCCATAAGTTTTCGATTACCGCAGAGAACGGTTCCTTCTTTCAGGGAAGCAATAATTCCATGTCCGGCAATCTCTTCCAGATTTTCCGGTGTTTCCAGAGCCAGTTTCCTTTCTCTGGCAGCAGTTACGATACTGACTGCGATCGGATGGGTAGAATTTTGTTCACAGCTTGCGCAGATGCGAAGTAATTCTTTTTCCTCATATGTCCCATTCGATACGATTTTTTGCAGCTTGAAATTTCCCTCTGTGATGGTTCCGGTTTTGTCCATAACTACAGCGCCCAGATTTCCTAGAGCCTCAATGGATACACCACCTTTGAATAAGATCCCTTTTTTAGATCCGGCACCGATTCCGGAGAAAAATGCAAGAGGGACGCTCAGTACCAGTGCGCATGGGCAACTCATAACAAGGAAGGTAAGGGCAGTGTACACCCAGTAATTCCAGTGCCCTGTAATAAGAGAAGGAATTACAGCAGTTGCTATAGCTAAAAATACTACAAGAGGTGTATAAACTCTGGAGAATCGCGTGATGAAACGATCAATTTTCGGTTTGCTTGCCGCTGCATTTTCCACGGCATCAAGGATCCGGCTTACCATAGACTCTTCCAAAGGTTTTTCTACACGAATGATCAATTGTCCGGAAGTATTTACACAGCCGGAAGTGATATCATCGCCTGGTTTGACTGACACAGGCACAGGCTCACCGGTAATCGGTGAGGTGTCCAGACGGCTTTCCCCTTCTATGATCACTCCGTCCAGAGGAATTCGGTCACCGGGACGAATCAACAGCATATCGCCGACATGGGCATCCTGAGCGGGAATCACTTGAATCTGATCTTCGTTAAGCCGATTGACAACTTCCGGACGCATATCAACAGCATTCATAATCTGGCTTCTGCTTCTATCTACTGCTTTGTGTTCGAAATATTCACCGACTCGATAGAAAAGCATGACACCTACCGCTTCCGGGAATTCTTGAATTGCGAAAGCACCAAGTGTTGCAACACTCATGAGAAAATTTTCATCAAAAATTTGTCCATGCAGTATATTTCTTCCGGCTTCCATGAGGATTGGTCCGCCTAAAATCAGGTATGCAATGACATAAACGGGAAGAATTGCAAACATCTGAAATCCCATATGTTCAAGAATTACTCCGGTTACTAATAATACGGCACCGACTAAAATAAAAGTCAACTCTTTTTGCTCGTTTGAAAGTAATTTGTGAGAATCAGAAGCCTGAGCCTGTGAAAAAGCGGTTGAGTCATTTTCCGGTGTGAAATCTTTTTCAAGAACCTGAACCTGAGATTCTATGGAAGAACAGATTTTTCGGATCTGGGGAAGATACAAATCAGGATTTTTGGCAGTTACACGAAGCTGTTTGGTGGCAAAAGTAATCGTTGCACTGGATATGCCATCCAGTTCAGCAATTTGTGTTTCCATTTTGGAAGCACAATTGGCGCATCCAAGGT
This sequence comes from bacterium, assembly GCA_004562915.1. Taxonomy (GTDB): domain Bacteria; phylum Bacillota; class Clostridia; order Lachnospirales; family Lachnospiraceae; genus Oliverpabstia. Next base: position 46,742 of record SFQZ01000009.1, on the reverse strand, counting down.
TCTCCAGGAGATATGTTTTTGTCTGATATGCACCGGAGATATTTTCTTTTTGCGGAATTACTTTTACCTGTGACTCAATCGAAGAACAGATATTTTGAATCTCAGGAAGAAGCTTTTGTGGATCTTCAGCAGACAGGCGAAGCTGTCTGGTGGCAAAGGTTATCGTGGCAGAATATACATCAGGTAACTCCTGGATTTTTTTCTCCATCCTGGAAGCACAATTGGCACATCCCAGATTTTCAAGAATAAATACTGCTTTTTTCGTGTTATTGTCAATTTTTGAGCAAGAATCGTGATGTTCATGTTCCTGATGATGCTCGTGTTCATGCTCATGTCCGCAGCAACAGGAGTCATGGTGTTCATGCTCATGTCCGCAGCAACAAGAGTCATCATGTTTATGGAAAAAAGGTTGAAGTTTCAAATGATAAAGATTAATCATGCAGAGTGTCCCTCCTTGTGTTCGAATAAACATATGAATAAGTGTTCATATGTTTATTTAACCACTGACAGGGAAAAATGTCAATAGAAAATACAAATAATTTAGAAGAAGTATAGAAAAATCTTCGGGAAAATTGCATTGCTGCAAAGTGGAAAAACTTACATCATGTTTCTGGCCTACCCTGCGGTTGGCACTGATGTCTTTGCTGTTGATGATCATCATTTCCATTCCATTGGGAATATTGTCGGCTGTGTACCAGAATAAATGGCCGGATTATATCGTGCGAGCAGTGACATTCTTTGGCGTATCGGTGCCCAGTTTTTGGGTAGGACTGATTTTTATGAGTATCTTTGGAGTGGCATTGCGTTGGGTATCGGTATCAGGGGGAAGTACAGATTTTAAATCCTTGATACTTCCTTCCTTTACTCTGGCTATTGCCATGTCAGCTAAGTATACAAGGCAGGTAAGAAATGCAGTGTTGGATGAACTGCATCAGGACTATGTGACAGGTGCCCGGATGCGTGGCGCAAAAGAAAGTACAATTTTGTGGAAACATGTTCTTCCTAATGCCATGCTGCCTCTTGTAACACTGCTCGGATTATCCCTGGGAAGCCTTCTTGGAGGAACGGCAGTAGTGGAGATCATCTACAACTGGTCGGGGATGGGAAGTATGGCGGTAAAGGTGATCTCTTGCAGAGATTATCCTCTGGTACAGGGATATGTTCTTTGGATAGCCATATTGTATATGGGAATCAATCTTTTGGTTGACCTGTCTTACAATTTCCTGGATCCGAGACTGAAGGAGGGACGATAAAGTGAAAGTATTGAGATTTGCAAATAATCACAAACAGTTTACCCTGTTTCTAATACTTGCTGTCGGTGTGATTGCTGTAATGTATCTTGGCAATATTGTAGAAGTGCTTCCGGGAGAAGATGTGACAGAACATTCCAGACATCCATATACATTGGCATTGGTTAGAGCTCAGTTTTCTATTCATATGGATCCGGATAAGAAGATTGAGAGTATCGAGAGTGAGGCTTCCAGCCCGCTGGATGTGCTGGATGGATGTCCGTTTCAAAACCGCTGTGATCATTGTGCGGAAAAATGTAAGATGGAGAGACCTGTATTGAAGGAAATTAATAATGAAAGCGAGAAGAAATTCTGGATGCAATTCCCTGCCATAAGATTGCAGAAGTCAGCAGTGATTATGTAATGATGGAACTTTTGATGAAAACCCGATTAGGAAATATAAGTGGAATGCTGAACGGGCATAAAAATATACATTCCCGGATTCATGCGATTACTTTGGAAGGGGATCGTACAAGGATCAATTTTGGATATGTAAAAAAGACAGATCGTGAGCTGAATAGTTGTAGTATTCATTTTCTTGAGTTTATGAGAAAGATGTTGGAACAGGAAAATGAATCTTAACTTAGTAAAATATGTACAAATATTATCCTGTTTTATATTAGCTTAAGTGCCGAAAATATATTTCTTTCTGGAAAAAGTATTACGAAGAAAATAAAAAAATGGTAAAATAAAGCTATTATGAACAGGAGGGATAGCATGCTGCAGCAAGGTGAAATGGTTGTATATAAATGCAGAGGAATGTTTCAGGTAAAAAAAGTAGGAAAACTGGATTTCTCATATATTGACAGAAAAAAAGAATATTATACACTTCATTCTGTAGAGGATGAGAAAGAAACAGTATATGTACCGGCAGAAGACAGTGAAGCGATCCGTCGTCCCATGAACAAAGAAGAAGCTCTGAAGCTGATTCAGGAGGCAGCAGATGCTGAAGTTTTATGGGTTCAAAATGAGAAATTGCGTGAACAGGAATATCGCCAGTGTATCTCCAGTTATGAGCCAAAAGAATGGATAAGGATTTTAAAAACACTATATCAGAGAACGAAAAAAAGAGGTTCTATAACCAGTATGGATAAAAAGTATCAGCAGGTGACGGAAAGAGCGCTATATAGTGAGCTTGCGTATGCACTGGGGATTCCGATCAGTGAAGTGGAAAGTGTTTTGTGGAAAAGAAAGTAATATAAAAAGATTTCGTATCTTTGTATACGGAATCTTTTTTTCTGGTGTTGGGAAGAATAACATGATATAATGAGCGCAGAGTGCGAATTATATCATTGCGCAAAAAAATATATCACACACTGCATTTTACTTAGCAGATGAGGAAGAGAGGTTACGAGTGGAAAAGAAAATTATTCAAGTGGATGAAAAAGTACCTGTAAAAATGCTGATTCCATTAAGTATTCAGCATATGTTTGCCATGTTTGGTGCTTCTGTACTGGTTCCGTTTATCTTTGGAATCAATCCAGCCATTGTACTTTTAATGAATGGTGTAGGCACGCTGTTGTTTATATTCATCACAAAAGGAAAAGCACCGGCATATCTGGGCTCCAGTTTTGCATTTCTGGCACCGGCTGGTGTTGTCATAGCAAAATACGGATTTGAGTATGCACAGGGTGGATTTGTTGTAGTCGGTCTTTGTGGTTGTATATTGGCGTTTATTATTTACAAATTTGGAACAAAATGGATCGATATTGTTCTTCCGCCTGCAGCTATGGGACCTGTTGTGGCTTTGATCGGACTGGAACTGGCTGGTTCCGCAGCAAGTACAGCAGGACTGGTTGGCGTAGAAAAAATAGAAATGAGCAGTGTGATCGTATTTCTTGTGACATTAGGAGTGGCAATCTTCGGTCAGGTGCTGTTTCGCGGATTCCTTTCCGTTATCCCGATTTTGATTGCCATTATTGCCGGATATGTTGCTTCAGCTTTTTGCGGAATCTTGGATTTTACAGATGTTGCTCAGGCATCCTGGTTTGCGCTTCCGAATTTTCATCTTGCAAAATTTAATGCCCAGGCGATTCTGACGATTCTTCCGGTTGTGCTTGTGATTGCGTCGGAACATATCGGTCATCAGATCGTTACAGGAAAAATTATCGGCAGAGATCTGATCAAAGATCCGGGACTTCACCGCTCTATTTTTGCGGATAATTTTTCAACCATGATCTCAGGTCTGATCGGATCTGTTCCTACAACTACTTATGGGGAAAATATCGGGGTTATGGCAGTTACGGGTGTATATAGTGTGCAGGTAATCGGAGGAGCCGCATTGATTTCCATACTGATTTCTTTCTGTGGAAAACTGTCCGCATTGATCAGTACAATTCCGGGACCGGTTATTGGTGGTATTTCCATTTTGCTTTACGGAATGATCGGAACATCCGGACTGCGAATTTTGGTTGATAATCAGGTGGATTATGGAAAATCCAGAAATCTTACACTTACCTCTGTTGTTTTCGTTGTAGGACTTTCAGGCTTGTCTCTGAATCTTGGCAATGTACAGCTGACTGGGATGGTTCTTGCATGCGTAGTAGCCATGATTTTAAGTCTGGTTTTCTATTTGCTGGATCGTTTTCATCTGACTAATGATCAGGAATAAATAAGTAGGTAAATTCACATAGTATTCTCTATTTACTTGCAAAAAATGTCTATTAATGGTAGACTGAATAAAACAGAAAACTTGTAAGCGGAGGATACATAGATGAAAAAATTAGCAGTAAAAAAGGGTTCCACCTGTATGGCATGTCTGGAATGCGTAAGAGCATGTTCCATGAGCTTTTACAAAGTATTTGATCCTGGAAAATCCTGTATTCAGATCGTAGAGAAGAAGAGTGGAGTAAAACCAATGACTTGTGTACAGTGCGGAAAATGTGCGCAGGCATGTGAAGCAGGAGCTATTACACAGAACGCAAAAGGTGTATACATGGTTAACAAAAAGCTGTGTACCGGTTGCGGCAAATGTGTGGAAGCCTGTCCATTCGGTTTGATGGTGAAAGCAGAAGAATCACCGACTTCTTCCAAATGTATTGCGTGTGGAATCTGTGCGAAAGCCTGTCCAATGGATGTACTTGAAGTAGTAGAAAAGTAATATTTCGGGAATGAGTATGAAAAATCCCGTGATTGTATGTTTTTAACAATACAGTCATGGGATTTTTTATCGTAGTGCGCCCGATGATGGGAAGAAATTTATAGATAAGGAACTCCCGGAATCTCGGGATAGCTGCCCATAGCGATCAACAGTTCCAGTCCGATCTGGCGGGCAGTGAGTACGGATTCTTTTACTGCAGAGGCATCCCCGGATAGTGCAAGAATCACTTCGTTTGAATGGCTGGTGCCGATGCTGGGAGTCATATACCGGACAATTTTTACATTAGCAGCTTTCATGGCAGTATCAGCCATGACAAGACCGATGGCCGCAGGGGATCCAGCCATAAAACCAAAAGCCTGATTTGCTTCAGCAGAAAACGCTTTTGTCAGAACAGAACCGGCGCTGGCAGAAAAGGCAAATTCCAGATGACCGGCTTCACTGATATAGAGTTCACCGGCATATTTATTTGTCAGTTCGAGGGAAAGCTGTATGGCATGGCGGACATCGGAGATATCCTGACCTCCCAGTACCACATAATTACCATGACCGCCCCAGCCTTTCGTGTCCCTGGGAAAATCAATGGAAAGAACTTCTGTGTTTGTTGCTTTCACAGCATCATCGATGGCAGTCAGCTGACCTGCGGCGCCGGTACGGGAACTGAAGAGTCCCAGCGCATGATATTGGGTTCCTACATTCATGACCTGAAGCAGATCTTCATGGATACCGGAAATAACAAGACCGATCGTATCCAGAACGGCAGTACCTACAAATTCTGTTCTTTTACAATTCATACTGATTGATCTTACATCCATAGTTCTTCTCCTTTTTTCAAATGCTGCCCGACAAATGGGATGAGACTAGGAATTATGCCGCAACTGACCTTTTGTCCCTTATCTCATCATATCAAAAACAACGACATGCCGCAAGAGGAAGATAAGGGGATTGAGTTTTTGGAAAATATCCGTTATACTTGTGCAAAGAATAATGAAATATTCAGGAAAAGGAGAATGCTTTATGGAATTTGGAAAGACAGAGATAAAGACAATGGATATGAAGCCATTTGAAAAAATCGGTTCCCAGTGGATGTTGATCAGCGCTAAAAAAGATGGAAAAGTAAATACAATGACAGCTTCCTGGGGTGGAGTTGGTGTTCTGTGGGGAAAAAATGTAGTCACCGTTTATATTCGCCCGCAGCGTTATACAAAAGAGTTTGTGGATGCTAATGACACTTTCACTTTATCGTTTTTTAACGGAAACTGCATGAAAGAACTGGGTTATCTTGGGAAAGTTTCCGGAAGAGAGGAGAAAGATAAAATTGAAAAATCCGGTCTCCATGTGGAAATGATAGACGGACAGCCGACATTTAAGGAAGCCTATCAGGTACTGGTGTGCAAAAAGCTTTATCACGATACGATAAAACCGGAAAATTTCTACGGAAAAGAAGAGGATGAAAAGTGGTATCCGGATAAAGATTATCATACTATGTATATCGCAGAAATTGTTGCAGCATATGAAAAATAGGGAGGACAGGGGACAGACACGTGTCCGGTTTTTTGGGACGCGTGTCTGTCCCCTGTCCTCCCACGGTCAGATTTCCCAGCGGCCGGAAGCTCCACAGGGAAGGATCAGTCCTGTCTGTGTGACCGGCAGACCAATCTCCTGAGATTCCACATGACCGCCGTATGGTTTCAATTCTGTGGCAATCATATAGGTAAGTACAGCTGGAGCCAGTCCTGTAGTATAAGAATTCACAAGAAAGAACAGTGGATGTTCACCAAGCAGCTGAGAGCACAATTTGATCAGAGGATGAATTGCCTCTTCAATCTTCCAGATTTCTCCTTTTGGTCCTCGCCCGTACGAAGGAGGATCCATAATGATAGCATCGTAATGGTTGCCCCGGCGGATTTCCCGCTCTACAAATTTTACGCAGTCATCTACAATCCAGCGAATAGGAGCATCTTTCAGCCCGGAAGAAGCTGCATTTTCCTTTGCCCATGCCACCATACCTTTGGAGGCGTCCACATGAGTGACGGCAGCTCCGGCAGCAGCAGCAGCCAGTGTAGCACCGCCGGTATATGCAAAAAGATTCAGCACTTTGACCGGACGACCGGCATTTTTGATTTTTTTTCCGAACCAATCCCAGTTGGCAGCCTGTTCAGGGAAAAGACCGGTGTGCTTAAAACTAAAAGGCTTCAGGTTAAATGTCAGATTATTGTAATGAATGGACCACTGCTCCGGAAGATCAAAAAATTCCCATTCTCCGCCGCCTTTTTTACTGCGATGATAGTGTCCGTTCATTTTGTGCCATCCGGGATGTTTTCTCGGGGTATTCCAGATTACCTGAGGATCCGGGCGAACCAGAATATATTTTCCCCATCGTTCCAGCTTTTCTCCATTTGAAGTGTCGATCACTTCATAGTCTTTCCAACCGTCTGCTATCCACATATTTTATCGAAACCTTTCTGTAAGTATAATCACATGAGTTACCCGACAAATGGGATGAGACTACGAATTTCTCCGTGCTTTGCACTCCCCTTGTCTCATAACATATACAATAGCATAGTCTTTAGGTGGAATTCAAGAGAGAAAAAACGCAGAAAAAAACAGAGATATTACGGAAATACAGCGGAAATGTCATTTTTGCAAGTTGAAGGTAAAAAAGTTGCATATATTGAAGAAAATTTCTGCGCATATCCTGTGAAAATGCCGAAAATGCAGGTCTCTCTTGACATTTAGTCATATTCTACATAAAATAGCAGATAGCTGAGTTGCAGCGGATAATGGATGAAAATATATAACAGGCGACAGGAGGACCTCATGAAAGCTTATAGTCAATTAAATAAAGAAGAATTATTGGCATTAAAAAATGATCTGGAAAAACAGTTTGAAGATGTGAAAGCTAAAGGATTAAAACTGGATATGTCCCGCGGAAAGCCTTCAAAGGCACAGCTTGACCTGAGTAATGGTATGATGGATATCCTGAACAGTCAGACAGATCTGGTAAGCTCAGATGGTGTAGACTGCAGAAATTATGGTGTGATGGATGGAATCAGTGAAGCAAGAAAACTGTTGGCAGATATGTCTGAAGTACCGGAAAGAAATATTCTGATTTATGGTAACTCCAGTCTGAGTGTTATGTTTGATACAGTATCACGTGCTATGACCCACGGAATTATGGGCAGCACTCCATGGTGCAAGCTGGATAAAGTAAAATTTCTCTGTCCTGTACCCGGATATGATCGCCATTTTGCGATTACAGAATATTTTGGTATTGAAATGATTAATATTCCGCTTCTTGAGACAGGTCCGGATATGGATATGGTTGAGAAGCTGGTTTCTGAGGACGAAGCTGTAAAAGGTATCTGGTGTGTACCCAAATATGCAAATCCGACAGGAATTTCCTATTCTGATGAGACCGTGAGAAGATTTGCTCATCTGAAACCGGCAGCGAAAGATTTCCGAATCTTCTGGGACAATGCTTACTCAATCCATCATCTGTACGATGATAAGAGAGATGTGATTCTTGAACTTTTGAATGAATGCATAAAAGCCGGCAATCCGGATATGGTACTTAAATTTATTTCCACGTCCAAGGTATCTTTCCCTGGTTCCGGTATTGCAGCATTGGCTGCATCCGAGGCAAATCTGGAAGATGCCAAGAAACACATGAAAATCCAGACGATCGGTCATGATAAATTGAATCAGCTTCGCCATGTACGTTTCTTCCGAGATATGCAGGGAATGTATGCGCACATGAGAAAACATGCGAATATCCTTCGTCCAAAGTTTGAAAAAGTACTGGAAGTGCTCGACAGTGAATTGGGCGGACTGGGTATCGGAACATGGACAAGACCACTTGGAGGATACTTTATTTCCTTCGATTCTATGGATGGCTGTGCAAAAGCGATCGTGGCAAAAGCAAAAGAAGCGGGATTGGTTATGACAGGAGCAGGTGCTACGTATCCATACGGAAAAGATCCGAAAGACAGCAATATCCGAATTGCACCTTCTTTCCCGACTGTGGAAGAACTGGGAGTGGCTGCTGAGATTTTTGTCCTCAGTGTTAAGCTGGTAAGTATAGATAAGTTATTAAATGCATAAAGTAAGAGTAAAAGAGTGCCGTCAGTTTCACAGCACTCTTTTTATGTTTGAAAATAAATATTTCTTACTTTTTTCTAAATATCTTTACCCTGAAAAAAAACGGTGATAGAATAAAAAAGTATAAATAATAAGGGATATAAAGTATTAAGAAAGTAAGGGAGTATGTATGGCAAAAAAAAGAGGCAAAAAAAAGTTGAAGGCTAGGAAGATCATTCTGGGTGTCTTGTTTGCCTATGTCCTGATTGTGGGAATTGGATACCTTGGAGTATCGTATTTCTTTTCCAGTCACTTTTTAAAGGGGACGACGATTAATGGAATTGACTGTAGCAGTAAGACCGCAGAACAGGTGAAAGAAAAGATACAGGAGGAAATAGGAGAATATAAGCTTCGGATCACAGAGATTGATGGGAAGACGGAGACTATTTCTGCATTGCAGATTGAGCTTACCTATGTGGATGACAACAAAGTGGATGAACTTCTGAAGGCACAGAATAACTGGAAATGGATCAGATCTATTTCTAATAAAAGTACTTATGAACTTGCTGCCAACACTACATATGATAAAAGACTAATAGATGGAATTCTGGATGATCTGAGTTGTTTTCAGGAGGAGAATATTGTTGAACCCGTAGATGCCTGTCTTCAGGATAACGGAGGGAATTACGAGATCGTTCCTGAAGTTGAAGGGAATCAGCTGGATCGTGAGAAAGTAAAAAACTGTATTATTGAAGCGATTGACAGTGGAAAAACGGAGATCAATCTGGAAGAACTGGGATGCTATCTGAAGCCGACGATATATCAGGATGATGAATCACTGATTGCCAAGAGGGATACCCTGAACAAATATCTCCAGACAAATCTTACATATGATTTTGGTGACCGGACAGAAACAGTCGATGCTTCTGTAATCAAAGAATGGCTGGTGGAGGATGAAAATGGGCAGTGGATCATTGATAAAACCAAAGTGGAAGAATATGTGCAGCAGCTTAAGTACAAATATGATACTTTTGGGCTGACCCACGAATTTACTACTTTTGCCGGAAATAAAATCACACTGAAAGGTGGAGATTATGGCTGGGTGATCAAAAAACAGGCAACGGCAGATGCTTTGGTACAGGCAGTGGAAGAGGGGCAGACAGGAACGATAAAACCGGAGTATTTGTATGAAGCAAAATCAAGAAATACGAATGATATCGGTGATACGTATGTTGAGATCAGTATCAGTGAACAGCGTATGTGGTGCTATAAAGATGGGAAGTTGATTGTCGATACACCGGTGGTGACAGGAAATGTATCAAAAGGTTATGATACTCCTTCCGGAAGTGTGTGGGCCATTGATGCGAAAAAGCAGGACGCGGTTTTGAAAGGGGAAGGATATGAACAGCCTGTTACATACTGGATGCCATTTGTAGATAATGTAGGAATTCATGATGCGGATACCTGGCGCTCCGAGTACGGTGGTGAGATTTATAAGACTAACGGATCACATGGCTGTGTAAATACCCCGACGGCAAATGCAGAGAAAATATTTAATGCGGTTGAAATTGGTACACCGGTTATTGTATACTGATGAGGAGTAATTTAAGAGAGATTACACTGCGAGGATGTAGCATATGAGAACCGCTGCAGGCACTTCCAGCGGGAAGAATCTGCAGCGGTTCTCTTTTTACATCATAGGAAAGTGCTTTGCGTTTTCCTATGATGTAAAAAAGCCCTCCGGGCAGGATCGCACTGCGGCGGAGAGGAATTATGTTGCTGAAAGCAACCCGCCGCAGGCGGAGAATCCTGCAAAGCAGGATTCTTTTTTATCTTAAAAGAAGAGAAAGCGAGGGAGATGACATTATGAAAATAGTAGTTCTGGCAGGAGGAACCAGCACAGAGAGAGATGTATCAATTGTGTCAGGAACAGAGGTATGTAAAGCACTTCGCTCAAAAGGACATCAGGCAATCCTAATTGATGTTTTTTTTGGAAAAGAGGGAATGGATCCGATTAACGCTTTTCCTCAGGAGTATGATATAGAGAAAGAAGTAGAATATATCAAAAGCTTTAACTGTAAAGTAAAAGAAGCAATTGCGGCAAAAAAAGAATTTTTCGGACCGGGAGTTCTTGCTGTATGTAAAGCAGCGGATGTGGTATTTTTGGCACTTCATGGAGCGAATGGGGAAGACGGAAAGGTGCAGGCAGCATTTGATCTGTATCATATTCCTTATACGGGGACCGGTTATCTGAGCAGTGCCATGGCTATGGATAAGGGAATTACAAAAAAAATGTTCAGTATCAGCGGGGTACCCACACCAAAAGGAATCGAACTGCAGAAAGGTAAATGCAGCAGGAATCTGGCGGATTATGGGATGGACTTTCCTGTAGTGGTAAAAACCTGCTGCGGTGGTTCCAGCGTGGGTGTATATATTACCCATAACCAGAAAGAATATGAGGATGCTCTTGACGGGGCTTTTTCCTACGAAGATCAGGCAGTAGTGGAAGAGTATATTCAGGGAAGAGAATTTTCTGTAGGTGTCGTGGATGGAAAAGCATATCCGGTGATCGAAATTGCGCCGGTAGAGGGATTTTATGATTATAAAAACAAATATTCTGCAGGAGCTACCGTGGAAACATGCCCGGCAGTACTGACGGAGGAGCAGACCTGTCGGATGCAGAAATATGCGGAAGAAGGATGCAGGGTGCTGGGGATCGAAGGGTATGCGCGACTGGATTTCCTTATGAAGGAGAATGGGGATATGTATTGTCTGGAAGCAAATACCTTGCCTGGTATGACACCAACCAGTCTTTTGCCGCAGGAGGCCGCAGCTCTTGGAATAGATTACGCTTCTCTGTGTGAAGAACTGATCCGAATTTCACTGAAAAGATATGGAGAGGAAGAATAATGAAAAATCTCACATTGGAACATATAGCACAGGCCTGCAGCGGTGTTTACTGTGGACCGGAAGATAAAAAGGATAGTTGTGTGACATCCATTACATCGGATAGCAGAAAAGCAGAAGAAGGCTGTCTGTTTGTACCGATCCCGGGAGCAAGGGTGGATGGACATGATTTTATTCCTCAGGTGATGGTAGCCGGTGCTTTGGCTACATTATCTGAGAAACCGTTGGGAGGGGCAGATTTCCCATATATTCAAGTGGAATCTTCTCTTCAGGCAGTAAAGGATATTGCAGCCTATTATCTGGAACAATTGAAGATTCCTGTGGTGGGAATTACGGGAAGTGTGGGAAAAACAAGCACAAAAGAGATGATCGCTGCTGTACTGTCACAGAAGTTCCGGGTACTGAAGACCCAGGGGAATTTTAATAATGAGTTGGGATTGCCACTTACGGTATTCCGGCTGAGAGATGAGGATGAGATTGCAGTATTGGAGATGGGCATCAGTGATTTTGGTGAAATGCATCGTCTCGCAGCCATTGCAAAGCCAAATACATGCGTGATTACAAACATTGGTACCTGTCATCTGGAAAATTTGGGTGACCGGGATGGGGTTTTGAAAGCTAAGACAGAAGTTTTTGAACATTTACAGAAAAATGCAGCTGTGATCTTGAATGGTGATGATGACAAACTGGCAGCTGTGAAAGAAGTGCAGGGAAGATCACCGATATTTTTTGGATTGGATCCGTCCCATCCGGTTTATGCGGACCAAGTGGAGAGCAGAGGGCTAAAAGGAATCTCCTGCAGAATCCACACGCCGGAAGGTTGCTTTTCTGTGGTGGTACCGATTCCGGGACAGCATATGGTATACAATGCATTGGCGGGAACGGCAGTAGGACTAACTTACGGAATGAAACTGGAAGATATTAAAAAAGGAATTGAAAGTCTTCAGCCGGTCAGTGGTCGTTTTCATATCATTGATACAGATAAATATACGATTGTGGATGATTGTTATAATGCCAATCCCATGTCCATGAAAGCTTCTCTCGGAATCCTGAAGGATGCTCTGGGAAGAAAGGTGGCTGTTCTGGGAGATATGGGAGAATTGGGGAAAGAAGAAGCAGCACTCCATGGAGAAGTGGGAACCTTCGCAGGAAACAGCGGAATTGATCTGCTGATTTGTGTAGGTGAACTGTGTACTCATATGGCACAGGCTGCAAGCGATGCAGCGCAGACAGCAGGAAATCCGCTTCAGGTGATACATCTTAAAAGCCTGGAAGAACTTCTCGAAGAATTGCCTGAGCTGCTGTGTGAAGGAGACACCGTATTGATAAAAGCATCACATTTTATGCATTTTGAGAAAGTGGTGCATGCACTGCAGAAATAATCGAGGTGCTATAAGAATAAGAAGGGGGTTGCAGTATGAGCCAGATCGTGTTAAGCAATGATTTTAAGGTTACGGCAAATTTTCCGATTCAGTTTACATCCAAAGCTTCCTATGAAGATACACATACAAGATGTCGAACGATAGATTTTTTATATGAGAAAGAGGTATGTGAACTTGCGGAGAGAAAGATAATTGTGGATTTCTCATTTCCTGTTTTGGATATATGTGGAAAGTGGTTTCCGACCTGTGGGTTTGACAGGGCATTAAAAGCGGACTGGTTCCCGGGAGCCGAATCCATGACTTCGATATCTGCTCCTGTAATCTGTTTTTATAATCAGAACGGCGAAAATAAATATACAATAGCACTTTCAGAGATTAAGCAGAAAGTAATTATGAAGTATGGTGTACACGAGGAAGACGGAACGATGCTTTGTAAAACAGAGATACGGCTGCCCAGGGGGTTATATCCACAGGAGTATCATCTGAAAATCTGGGAGACAGTGAGTGTTGAGCCCTATTGGGAGTCAATAAGCAGAGTAAGCAGATGGTGGGAACAAGATCATGATCTGGATATTCTGAGAGTTCCTGATGCGGCAAGACAGCCGCTTTACTCTTTCTGGTATTCTAAGCATCAGCAGGTAGATGCGAAAAATATTGAGAAAGAAAGTATGCTTGCAGCGCAGATGGGATTCCCCACTATTATCGTTGATGATGGGTGGCAGACGGATGATAGTAATCGAGGATATGCATTCTGCGGAGACTGGGAACCATCAGAGAACAAATTTCCGGATTTTCCTGCTCATGTGAAAAAAGTGCAGTCCATGGGTATTCGGTATCTGATGTGGTTTTCCGTACCGTTTCTCGGAAAAAATACGAGAGCCTGGGATAAATTTCACAATAAGCTTCTGTGCTATGATGAAGTGCAGCAGGCAGGCGTTCTGGATCTGAGATATCCTGAAGTAAGAGAGTATTTAAAAGGCATCTATGTAAAAGCAGTGAAAGAATGGAGAATTGACGGGCTGAAGCTTGACTTTATTGATGAGTTTTATTTGCGTCCGGAGAGTCCTGAATTTTCAGAAGAAATGGATTTTGCAGATGTGCAGGAGGCTCTTGATGTATTTCTGACAGAGGTGATCAGAGAACTGAAAGCCATCTGCCCGGATATTCTCATTGAATTCCGGCAGCGCTATATCGGTCCGCAGATTCGAAAATATGGTAATCTGCTCAGAGTGACGGACTGTCCCGGTTCAGGAATCAGTAACCGGGTAGGAACCATAGATCTGCGTCTGTTGTCGGGAGAAACGGCTGTTCATTCAGATATGCTGATGTGGCACAGAGAGGAAAAGCCGGAAGATGCAGCTCTGCAGATCATAAGCTGTATTTTCTCGACGGTTCAGATTTCTGTTGAGCTGGAAAATATTACAGAACCAATAAAAGAAATGCTTACATTCTGGATGAAGTTTATGCGCAGTTATGTGGATTTACTCCAAAATGCACAGATTCAGCCTCAGGAACCGGAAAATCTGTACCCTCAGGTAAGGGTGGAAGATGAGCATACCAGAATTCAGGTACATTACAGTCGGGGACGGATACTTGATCTCAGGGAAGTTCCTGAAAATGTATACTATATTCATGGGACGAAAGAAGAAGAGATTTGCCTGCGTTTGCCGGAAGCGGATGCTTTCACATACAAGGTAATGAACTGTAAAGGAAAAATGACAGGTCAAGGCCAATGGACTCAGGGAAAATGGACCAATTTGCTGGTACCAACCGGCGGTATGATCGAAATAAAAAGAGTAAAATGAGAGGTACGAGTAATGTATAGACCGGATGAAAAACGATATCAGACAATGCAATACAATCGATGCGGAAAAAGTGGCTTAAAGCTTCCAACAGTGTCTCTGGGTTTCTGGCATAATTTTGGAGATACCGGAGTATATGAAAATATGCGTCGTCTATGTTTTACGGCTTTTGATCATGGAATTACTCATTTTGATCTTGCCAACAACTATGGTCCGGAGCCGGGCAGTGCGGAGAGCAATCTGGGGAAAATATTGAAAGAGAATTTTTTTGCATACCGCGATGAATTGATCATCAGCTCGAAGGCGGGATATGAGATGTGGCCGGGGCCTTATGGAGACGGCGGGAGCAGAAAATATCTTCTGGCAAGTCTGGATCAGAGCCTGAAGCGCATGCAGCTGGATTATGTGGATATCTTTTATCATCACAGAATGGATCCGGAGACTCCGCTGGAAGAAGCGATGAGTGCTCTGGATCAGGCGGTAAAAAGCGGAAAAGCTCTGTATGCGGGATTATCCAATTATGATGGTCCTACCATGGAAAGAGCATGTGAGATTTTGAATGATCTGAAGTGCCCCTTTGTGATTAACCAGAATTCTTACAATATTTTTAATCGAACCATTGAACAGAATGGTTTGAAAAAAATGGCAGAGGAAAAGGGCAAGGGAATCATTTCTTTCAGTCCATTGGCACAGGGAATGCTGACGGATCGATATCTGAATGGAATTCCTTCAGACAGCCGTGTGATGACAGATGGACGTTTCCTGAAAAAAGAGCAGTTCACAGATGAGAAAATCGGACAAATACGCCGACTGAATGCGTTGGCAGCGGAACGAGGAGAAAGCCTTGCACAGATGGCACTGAAATGGGTGATCAAAGACCAGGTAGTGACCAGTGTGCTGATCGGTGCTTCCAAACCGGAACAGATACTTGAAAATCTGAAAGTACTGAACAGTGCACCGTTCACAGAAGAAGAATTAAAGAAAATTGATGAAATTTCGATCGGCTAAATTTTGAAACGTGGGGGTGTGCAGAAAATCGAGTAGTCCGTTTTAAAAGCAGGTCGTTCCCCCTTAGCTAATCGCTAACTCCGACTAAGACACTCCGGAGAGCCGTCGTGCCTAAGGCTCCGTAAACGCTGGATCTTCGGGATCACTTGCTCCAATGCTTCTAAAACGGACTACTCGATTTTCTGCGCGCTTCCTCACGTTACAAAATGGCAACGGCAGGACATACTATTACAAGCCTGATTACTTTATTAAGTTCTCATTCTTTTTCAACGTTTCTAATATCACATTTCTTGTATATTTCCCAATGAATTTTTTATCTTCTTTTGATAACTCAGATGGGATGATTGGTTTACAGTATTCGATCACCACATGTGTCTTTTTGATTTTTGGAAATTGCTTTTCGAAAATAGAGCAGGTATTGTTCATCGCAATCGGCACAATGGGACAATTGGTTCTGGTGGCCAATTTAAAGCTGCCCTCGTGAAATTCCATGAGATCCAGATCGCTCTCTGAGCGGTTTCGGGTCCCTTCCGGAAAAATGCAGATGGAAATACCGGATTTAATCTTTTCGATACCCTCCAGTATGGTTTTCATTCCTTTTTTGATGTCTTTTCGGTCAAGGAAGAGGCAGTGAAGATAGCGCATCCAGTTGGAAAGAAGCGGTATCTTTTCCATCTCAGCCTTTGCCACATAACCGGTCAGCTGAGGACAACGGGTGTAAGTAAGAAGAATATCAAAAAAACTCCGATGGTTTCCTATATAAAGAACAGCCTGATCTTTGGGAAGATTTTCTTCACCAATCACAGTGACTTCTACTCCTGTAATCCAGAGAATAAATTTAAAAACAGTCTGAATGATCCGGAGAGAACTGATATCTTTGGTATAAGGATTAAATTTGCCTATGATCCATTCCACGATCAAAATCGGGATGGACAAAATCAAATATCCCACAACGCAAATGCAAATTAATAAAAAACGTATCATAAGTACCTCCCGTGCCTGACAGATTAACGATCTATAATCATTATACAGGAATGTTTGCAAAAAATCCACATAAAATAATAGCGATAAACGGGAAGGAAGAGCTATGGGAAAAAGGCTGTCATTTGTCTTTTTGATTACGATGCTGGCTTTTTGTATTGTGGGATGCAGCATGATAAGGAAAAAGACAGGGGAGGAGAAAAAAGTAGACTATACGGTGGTTAAAAAAGAAGAATTGCCTCCGGAAGTCAAAAAGGTAATTGAAATAAAAAAGCAGGAAGAATTTCAGATGTCTTATCAGTGTGAAGGAGAACTCTATCTGCTGAGAGGGTACGGGATTCAAAGTACGGGAGGATATAGTATCCAGGTAGAATATGTGACGGAAAATAGTGAAGAAATTCATATAAAGACAAAGCTTGTGGGGCCTGAATCGAGAGAAGAACAGAAGGATGCCATATCCTGCCCATATATTGTGGTGAAAATAGAGAAAAGAGATAAAAAAATTATTTTCGATTGAGGAGGAAGAAAAGTTGGAGTTAGTAAAAAAGACGATCCAGATGCTGCGAGCCAAGAGCGAGGCAGCCAATCAGCTTACCTTTGACGAGGATTTCAATGTACCGGACAATAAACCGGATATCAGCCGGATGATACAGAAAAAAGGGGAGATTAAGGTTGAAGAAGTACAGGTAAATGAAGGAAAAGCACTTATCAACGGAGCTTTGCATTTCCGCCTTTTGTATGTGGCAGATACGCCGAGAAAACAAATCTGCAGTATGGAAGGGAAACTTCCGGTTTCGGAAACACTTCATTTAAATGGAGTAAAAAGTGGAGATAAGGTCTGTCTGAAATGGGAAATCGAGGATCTTACGCTTCATGTGATCAATTCCAGAAAACTGAATATTAAAGCCATCGTAGGTTTTCAGGCGTCGGTGGATGAACAGATGGAGGTACAGTTTCCGACAGAAGTGAAAGAGCAGCCGGATCTGTCGGAGAAAAAAAGAAATGTCCGTGTGCTGGCTCTCGGAGTACATAAAAAGGATACGTTGAGAAAAAAAGAAGAAATTACACTTGCATCCAATAAGCCAAATATCCATGAAATTTTATGGAGTGATATTGAAGTAAGAGGCATGGATCTGCGGGCTGATGAGGGAAAGGTGACGGCAAAAGGAGAGATGTTCCTTTTTGTTTTATATGCAGGAGACGATGATACCAATCCGCTTCAGTGGCTGGAAGAGGCCATTCCATTTTCCGGTGAGGTGAACTGTACAGGATGTACGATGGATATGCTACCTTATATCAGTACATCGATTCTTCAGACGAATCTGGAAGTAAAGCCGGATGCTGATGGAGAAGAACGGGTTTTACAGGCAGATGTGGTATTGGAACTGGATATGAATATTTTTAAAGAGGAGACTGACACCATACTAATGGATGTGTATACGCCCAAGAAAGAATGTATTCCGATAAGAAAAGAGGAAACGTTGGAACAGCTTCTGGTGAAAAATGATTCCAAATGCCGGGTGAATGACAGAATTCCTGTGCAGGAAGCCAGAGGAAAAATTCTGCAGATCTGTCACAGTGAAGGCACTGTCAAAATGGATGATGTCAGTATTGTGGAAAATGGAATCCGGGCAGTAGGAATTATCCAGATAAGAATTCTTTACAGCATCAGTGACGACGATATGCCATTTTATTCTATGGAGACAGCAATACCGTTTACCCATGTGATTGAAGCGGAGAGAATCGGAAAGGATTGTGCGTTCCGTTTACAGGCAGAAATGGAACAGCTTTCTACTATGATGCTGGACAGCAATGAAATCGAAGTAAAGGCAGTGATGAATCTGAATGCCCTGGTGGTTCGCCAATGGAGAGAACAGCTGATTACAGATATCCAGGAAAAAGAGCTGGATCTGGAGAAGCTGGAACAAATGCCGGGTGTGGTGTGTTATATTGTACAGCCGGAGGATACTTTGTGGGATATTGCAAAACGATTCTATACAACAGTAGATTCCATCCGTGAATTGAATGAACTGGGAGAAGAAGAGCCGTGCCGGCAGCAGCCGCTTCTGGTAGTAAAAAAGGCGGATAATTAGTAAAAAAACGGGAAGAAATATTAAAAATGCTAGAAATACAGAAAAAAGTAAGGTTGCTTTTTAAAAAAAAGAAGAGTAAGATAAATACGAAAGAATATTGTATACAAAGTACATACAAAAACATGTTTATCACAGAATACAAAAGAAAAATAACACAGGAGGAGAACGTATGAAGTTAAGAGCATATGCGAAGATTAATCTGGGGCTTGATGTTCTTCGAAGGCGAGAAGACGGATATCATGATGTAAAAATGATTATGCAGACCATTCAGATGTACGATATGTTGGAAATGGAAAAATCAGAGCAACCAGGGATTCATCTTACAACAAATCTGAGTTATATTCCGGTAAATGAAAATAATCTGGCATATAAAGCAGTAAAGTTGTTGATGGATCAGTATAGGATAGAAGAAGGGATAACGATCAGTCTGAATAAGTTTATTCCGGTAGCGGCCGGGATGGCAGGAGGAAGTTCTGATGCTGCAGCAGCATTGGTGGGAGTGAACCGAATGTTCCAGCTGGGCCTTACCAGGCAGCAGCTGATGAAACTGGGAGTAAAAATCGGAGCTGACGTTCCATACTGTGTGATGAGAGGGACAGCGCTGGCGGAAGGAATCGGAGAAAAGCTGACAGCGCTGCCGCCTATGCCGCAGTGCTATGTGTTGATTGGAAAACCGGGAATCAATGTATCTACAAAATTTGTATATACAAATCTGAATCTGGGACCGGATACACATCATCCGGATATTAATGGCATGATTCAGGCATTGCAGGATAGAGATTTATACGGTATTACGGACAGGATGGAAAATGTGCTGGAAAGTGTGACGATTCCCGCATATCCTGTGATCGAGACAATCAAGAATCATATGAAAGCTCACGGCGCTGTCAATGCCATGATGAGCGGAAGTGGTCCTACGGTATTTGGAATCTTCGATGATAAAGAAAAAGCAGAATATGCATGTGAAAAGCTAAAAGAAAGTATGCTCACAAAACAAACCTTTTTGACAACTGTTTTTAATAATGGAGGAACACCAGATGACAAGTGATTTTCACGTAAATATGAATGAATATCTGCCGCTTCGGGATGTGGTATTTAATACACTTCGTCAGGCAATTTTGAGAGGAGAACTGAAGCCGGGAGAGCGGCTGATGGAGATTGCCCTGGCTAATCGGCTGGGAGTAAGCAGGACACCGGTACGGGAAGCAATTCGGATGCTGGAACTGGAAGGACTGGTAAATATGATTCCCAGGAAAGGTGCGCAGGTTGCTCAGATTACGGAACAGGATTTGAATGATGTGCTGGAAGTGCGTCTGGGGTTGGAAGAACTGGCTGTAAGATTTGCTTGTGAGAGGATCACAGATGAAGAAATCAAAGAACTGGGACTGGCTGTAAAGGAATTTGAGAAAAAAATGAAAGAGGATGATCTGTCTGCCCAGGCAGAAGCAGATGTAAAATTTCATGAGATCATCTATGGTGCCACTCATAACAGGAGACTGGTACAGATCATCAACAATATCCGGGAACAGATGTATCGTTATCGTATCGAATATCTGAAAGATGTGGAAAGCAGGAAAACACTGGTGAAAGAACATTATGAAATCTGTGATGCGCTGAACCATCGAGATGCAGAAAGTGCAGTGGAAAAAATGTGCATTCACATCAAAAATCAACAGGAAGCAATCCGGCGAAGTCTGGAAAATGAGTAAGAAATAAAAAGAATAATTACACAAATTTCGGGATATCTTAATGAGGTAATACATTATGAGTTATTCGACAAATGGGAGGCGAGAATTTTGAAAACAGCGGTTTCCCCGAAATTAAGTGTAAATGAATTGTGGTTTCGCAGTCGATGTGAAGGGTGTGACGATATCAAATTACGCCCCATGCATTTGGGCGACAGAGGTCAGGTGTCATGTCTGGCTATTTATGTGGAAGCGGCAGTCAGTAACCTCATGCTGGAAGAATCCATGCTGGGACGTTTGATAAATCAGCTGCGTGAAATGTCCGAAAGAGAACTCAGAGAGTGTCTGGAACAGGATGCGCTGGGGATTTCAGATGCATTTCCACTGGATACACTGGAAGATGGATTACGGGGAATGCTTGCCGGCAATCTGATCCTGATCATTAATGGATTTGATAAAATTCTGAAAATCGGCAGCAAAGGGTATCCAGGGAGATCTGTGTCGGACGCGGAATCAGAGAAAGTGCTTAGAGGTTCTAATGAAGGATTTTGTGAATCCGTGAAGCAAAATACCGCTTTGATCAGAAAAAGAATCCGCAGTACCGGTCTGAAAGTAGAAGAAATTTTTCTGGGGGAAAGGTCTGATACAGTGACCGCAATCCTGTATATGGAAGAGCTGGCATATCCGCAGATATTGGAAAAGCTCAAAGCAGCACTGGAAACATATGAGATTGATGGTGTACTTGACAGTGGAATATTGGAGCAGCTGGCGGAAGAAAACTGGATTTCTCCGTTCCCCCAGTTTCAGACTACTGAGCGGCCCGATCTGGCGGCCATGGAACTTCTGGAAGGGAGAATTGTGATTCTGAGTGATAATTCACCTGTGGCACTGATTGTGCCGGCAGTATTGAATGATTTTATGAGGGTCAGTGAAGATCGATACAATCGGTTTGAAATTGCCTCGTTTCAGAGGCTGATCCGTTATGCAGCTATGATTTTCGCAGTAATGCTATCAGGCACATATCTGGCAGTGACAGGATTTCATACAAGCATTCTTCCGACAAATTTGCTTCTTTCCTTTGCAGAAGCCAGGAGAGGAGTGCCATTTCCCGGGCTGCTGGAGATCCTGTTTATGGAACTGGCCTTTGAACTGATACGGGAGGCAGGAGTTCGTATGCCGGGACCGCTGAGTGGGACCATAGGAATTGTGGGGGGATTGATTATTGGTGACGCAGCAGTCAGTGCAAATCTGGTAAGTCCCATGGCAGTGGTGATTGTTGCTTTGAGTGCACTCAGTTCCTTTGCAGTTCCCAATGAAGAATTTGCGGCCGCTTTTCGTATTATAAAATATGGTTTTATTCTTCTGGGAGGAACGCTGGGAATGTTCGGGATCGTTGCAGCTGCCTATCTTCTCCTGGGACATCTGGCCGGACTGAGCAGTTTTCAGATCCCGTATCTGATGCCCTTTACAGGGAAAGGAATACAGGAATACCGGGGAGAAAAGAATTCTATATTTCGCGGTCCATTAAGGACGATGAAATATCGTCTTATTTATGCACAGAGAGACCAGAGAATACGACTCAGAAAGAAAAAGGAGGAGCAGGATGTTTGCGGATAATCAGAGAATATCCGGTATACAGATGGAGCGGCAGTTTTTCCTGGCATATCTTGGCCCGATAATTTTATGGATCGCTCCGCTTCTTCCGGGAAGATGTGGAATGTTTGGTATTTTAGCCGGTTCTTTGCTGTTGTGCATATGGATGTTTTTTTTATTGCGGCAGTCACATGTCTGCCGATATCCCGAAAAATATTGGGGAAAGTTCATGAGTTGGGTGATTGCAATCATTTATGAAAGTTATCTGATCTTGACAGGAGGATGGCTGGCAGCTTCTATAGGAAAAATTTTGCAGGAATATATGATACAGGGAATTTCTGGATGGCTGATCGTGGCATTTGTTGTGCTGACAGCATTTGGTGGAAGTGCGACTCTGCAGACACGAGGAAGATTTGCACAGACTGCCTGGCCTGTGGTGGGCGGAATCGTTTTTCTGATGTTACTGCTCGCGGCGTTCCAAGGGCAGGGAGGTTATGGACAGGAAGTACAAATACAGCAGAGTATGGAAAATGGGATAAGTCTGCTGATTCAGGAAGAACCGATCTGGAATCGGAATATGATCTTTCAAACGGGAAGGAATGCAGTGATGTTTGTATCCGGCCTTCTGGGAATTGTATTGATCCCGTTTGCACAACTGGAATATGACAGTGGTGCAAAATCTGCTGATCATATAGGAATTCCTTTTAAAATCATAGGGAAAACAGTTTTGTGGACAGGTGCGATTGTTGTTTTGTTACAAGCTGTTTACGGAAACGCGGGAGCAGAGATGTTGGAGTATCCAGTTTTGAATTTGATGGCAGGGGTGAGGATACCCGGAGGATTTATCAGGAGAATGGATATGATTTTCCTGGCAGTTCTTTTATTTTCGCTTCTGTTTTCTCTGGGGAGTATTTTTTTCTACAGCAAATGCATTGTTTGCAGAGTCAGAGGAAAAAAAGAGAGGGGGATATGGGTGAGTGTCCCGGCGGCGGTACTTTGTTTTATCCTGGGAACGGTTGACCTTAACGGCTGGTCCCCGATACAGGACTATTTAGGAATTGTTTCCTGTATCTATTTGCCGATATTTTTGACCTTGTCATTCTGTAATGCTTTGTTGAGAAGGAGACCATATGGAAAACAGAAAAATCAGGTGTAAATTCTGGAAATCCTGCATTGTGTCAGCGATAATAACGATTCTGATACCCGGGTTGTCAGGATGTCAGATTATAGAACCGGAAAAAAGAGCATTTCCGCTTGTGGTAGGCATTGACTGGCAACAGGGAGAGTACCGGATTTATCTGGGGATGGCACAGCTTGCAGTCAGTACCGGACAGGGAAAAGAAGGCGGAGAAGATCAGCAAGGGGATGAGGAGGGAGCTCTTCTGCTTACAGGAACTTCCCAGGAAGAAATCATGGAGATATATAACAAAACTCAGGAATTGTATTTGGATCCGGGACATGTACAGGCAGTGATTTTTGGCAATGGTATTCTCCGTGAGAAAGAACAGATGGTGCATGTACTGGAAAAAATGGAGACAGAAGTCAGTCTGGGAAACAGTGCCTATGTATTTGGAACGGAAGATATGAAAACAGTCATGGGAATCAATGGGAATCAGGTGGAATCTCTGGGAAAATATTTGTCGGGAATTTACGAGAATCGGACAGAGGATATTCATCCCATCACACTTTCACAGATGTATCGGGAACTTCACAATCAGGGTAAGATCCTTCAGATTCCGGAAATTACCATGGATGGCGGGGAACTTATAATAGAGAAGAATGACGGAACGTCTTAAAAGTCAGCTGAGAAAAAAATAAATGCCGGAATAAACAGAAGACAAGCGGGCAATCCTCCAGATAGGATCGGATATCCTTGCAGGATATTCGGAATAAGGAGGAGATAGAGTGATGGTCAGATCGTTAAACGATAGATTGTCAAAATGCAGGATAGAAAAATATTTTTGTACAGCAGGAATATTGGCAATCTGTATGTGTGCGGTGATATTGGGTTTTCCGTCCCGTAAAGAGCAGGAAATGCAGGAAAAAATAGCAGGAGAAATGCTCAGATTTCGGGTACTGGCAAATAGTGACAGTGTGTCAGATCAGGAAACAAAACAGAAAGTAAAGAATGCTGTTCAAAGTGAACTGGGAAAGATTCTGGAAAATACGAATAGCATGGAGGAGACCAAAGAACGAATTCTGGAACAGATGGACAGGCTCGAGCAGACAGTACAAGCAGCTGCAGATACAGAGAAAATAAAAGTAGCTCTTACAGCGGATTGGTTTCCGCAACGGATATATGGCAAATATACATTCCCGGAAGGTGAATATGAGACATTGCGGGTGGAGATTGGAGAGGGAAAAGGGCATAATTGGTGGTGTGTCCTTTATCCTGGACTATGTTATGGAGATGCTGTTCAGCCGGTAACAGATGAGGAAGGGGAAGAGAAGCTGAAACAGGTACTGGATGAGGAGTGCTATGATTTTCTTTTGTATCCGGCAAAAACCAGAATTCGATTTCGATGGTTTTGAGACTTGAATTCTTCTCCGGGAACGGTTAGAATGATAAAAAGTAATCATAATAACAGGATGGAGAAAAAGAATGCATATAGATTCCAATGCCCCCATTGGCGTGTTTGATTCTGGTATTGGCGGCCTTACGGTTGCAAGAGAGATTATGAGAAATCTGCCGATGGAGAAAATTGTATATTTTGGTGATACTGCCCGGGTGCCATACGGAAGTAAATCAAAAGAAACCGTCATCCGGTATTCCAGACAGATCGTACGTTTTTTACAGAGTCAGCATGTAAAAGCAATTGTGGTAGCCTGTAATACAGCCAGTGCACTGGCGCTGAGTACTTTGGAAAAAGAGATTGATATTCCCATTATTGGTGTGGTGAAACCGGGAGCCAGGGTGGCTGCCCGGACTACTGTGAGTAAAAGAGTGGGAGTGATCGCTACGGAGGCTACGATTCACAGTGGACTGTACACAGAATTGATTCAGAAAATCGATCCTGAGATTTCAGTGGTAGGTCAGCCCTGCCCTCTATTTGTGCCTCTGGTGGAAGAAGGCTGGAGAAAAGATCCAATTACAGAGATGGTGGCACGCCGTTATCTGAAAGAACTGCAGAAAGAGGATATTGATACGCTGATTCTTGGGTGTACCCATTATCCGCTGCTGAGGGGCTTGATTGGAGAAATTATGGGAGAACATGTTCGGCTGGTGAATCCGGCATATGAAACATCCATGGCTTTAAAGCAGCTTTTGACAGAGCAGAATCTTTTGAATCATGGCAGCGTAGAGGAAGAATTTCCGTATCGATTCTACGTGAGCGATGCAGCCGAAAAGTTTAAAAGTTTTGCCAATTCTATTCTGCCATACGATGTGGAACGTACCAAGCAGATTAATCTTGAGGAGTACTAAAATATTATGACAAAAGAAGTGCTGATACATATGAAAGGGCTTCAGTCCATTAATGATATGCAGGAACAGGGGGAAGGGCCCCTGGAACTGATCACAGCGGGAGAGTACTATTATCGTAACAAGACGCATTATCTTCTGTACGATGAAGTGATGGATGGCTTTACGGAACCGACACATAATATGATAAAAATCCGTCCCGGTCTTATGGAAGTGAGAAAACGTGGAGTAGTGAATGTGAATATGATTTTCGAGAAAGATAAGAAAAATGTGGCATTCTATAAAACTCCTCTGGGAACGCTTGAGATGGATATCACAGCTACCCGGGTTATGATGGCTGAGACAGAAGAATGGATGGAAATTCAGGCTGAATATGCCCTGGGAATGAATGGAAATGCTGTTGCAGACTGTGTGATACAGATCCGCGTGACATCGAAAGGAAACAAAGAGGCTGCGAGGTTCTTTAAGTAAAGAAAGTATAAAAATTGCCGTATCAAAAAATGACACGGCAGTTTTTTTATTTCTGAGTTGTCTCTGCGGCCTTTAGAATTTTTCTTTTCATTCGTTTGAAGAAGCCGACTTTCTGTGGTGGAGTTGCCAGAGGTCCTCGTACTCCACGTACGTCTGTGATATAGATACCGCTTACGGTTGCTTTCACTTCTTTTTTTACCGGAATCAGATCGTAGACTTTTTCATCTGCTACAAGAACCATGATCCTTGGTCCGATTTTAGCTTTTACGATGGGCAGTTTGGAACGGCGCATCAGCCTTGGTGTTTGGTCAATGACCATCTGTGGCAATCCGGAATCTTTAATCGGTAAACGCTTTTTGTCAATGATCAGCATCGTCGTCGTCTGCTTTGCAGCTTCAATCTGCTCCTGTCTCTCTGTCTGCTTTTTCTGTGCACGTTTTCCGAGAAAATAAAGAACTACCAGAACCGCGGCCAGAACAATTATAATAATCAATAATATCTGCCAGACTTTCATATTCTTCCTCCTGTGGTGAAATGGTTATTACGCTTTTTCCATTTTATCACTGAAACAGGGAAAAGGCAATTGGATTTTCCAGAAAAGCAAAGAAGAATAGAATGTTCTGAGTAAATGAAAGAAAAAAGATAGAAATAAAATGTAGCAAATAAATGGATTCATGGTATAATAAAAGTGATTGTCGATTATAAAGTACACAGAGGATGGATTGAAATATGAGTGAAGAGAAAAAGAGCAGCAGGCCTCCTATGACTGAGGAGGAAAGACAGAAAAGAATAGAGAGATTACGCAGAGAGCGGCGGCGTAAGCGAAGGAGACAGGCTATGATCATGCGTGCCATTGTGCTGGGGGTTTTGATCCTGATCTTAGTCGGTGCGATTGTACTGATTTCATTTCAGGTAAAAAGGTCAAAGCAGAAAAAAGCAGAGGAAAAGGCACGTCAGGAAAAGCTGATCCAGGAAGAAGAAGAGAGAAACAGACAGAGGAAAGAAGCGATTGCAGAAGCTGATATCATGGCGATGGGATATGATTATGACGGTGCCATAGAACTTCTCCGTTCACTTGAGAATTATGATCAGGATGCAGATATCATTGCAAAGATAGCTGACTACGAAGCAACCAAGTCAACTATGGTGGCAGTGAATATGGATGAAGTTACCCATATTTTTTATCATTCGCTGGTGGTAGATCCGGAGAGAGGATTTGCCGGGAATGACAGTGCTGCTGCCGGGTTTAAACAATGGATGACAACCGTGGATGAGTTTAACAAGATCACACAGGCTATGTATGACAACGGATATGTTCTGGTGGATCTTCATGATCTGGTAAATCAAACTACAGATGAAGACGGTACCGTTCATTTTACGACCAATCAGATCATGCTTCCGGAAGGAAAGAAGCCATTTGTGCTTTCTCTGGATGATCTGTCCTATTATCACAGTTATGATGGACGAGGTACAGCTTCCAAGATGATCCTTGATGAAAACGGAAAGCCGACCTGTGAATATATCCAGGCGGATGGAACTACAGTGGTAGGTGCATATGACTGTGTACCGCTTTTAGACCAGTTTCTGGAAGAACATCCGGACGGCGCTTATCATGGTGCCAGAGGAACGATTGCTCTGACAGGATACAATGGTATTCTGGGTTACAGAACAGATATTGCCTATAAGACAGGAGAGAATCTCACTGCCGATCAGCAGGCATGGCTGGATAATCATCCCAATTTTGACTGGGACAAGGAATGTGCGGAAGCAAAGAAAGTAGCAGAAGGGATGATTGCAGACGGATGGAAGTTTGCAAGCCACACCTGGGGACATATCAGAGTCGGTGATGCCAGTCTTGAATCCATAAAAACAGATACGGAGAAATGGATGAATTATGTGGCACCGCTGATTGGAGGGACGGATACTATTATTTTTGCTCATGGACAGGATCTGGCAGACTGGCATGATTATTCAGCGGACAATGAAAAGTTTGCGTATTTGAAGAGCCAGGGCTTTAATTTCTTCTGTAATGTGGATTCTTCTCAGTATTTTCTTCAGATTCGTGACAATTATGTAAGACAGGGACGACGAAATCTGGATGGTTTTCGTCTCTGGAATGATGTACACGGAGAGAAGAACAGAACCAATGATTTGTTTGATGCTTCACAGATTCTGGATCCTGCCCGCACGGATATGCCGGCATTATAGGATTTAAGAATTGAAAGTACAAGAGAGAGGCAGAGCCGGTGAGAAGTGACTGTGATTGCGGACACTTTTCACCGGTCTCTGTTGCAGGATCACTATTCTTATCAGAAAATGATACGATTGAGGATGAAAAAATGAGTGAAACGAATGATCCCAAAGTGAGACAGGAGACGCCGGAAGAGAGGGAGCGGCGTCTTAGAAAACAGCGGCTGAGGCGGGAGGCACGAAGAAGAAGAAGGCGCAGAGCATTGCTCATTCGGGGGGCTCTGGTAGTAGCTGCGGTCGCTTTTGTAATTATTCTTGTAATTTTAATTTCAGGAAGGAATCGAAAACATTCTGAAAAAGAGGTAAGTGAAAAAGGAAATGCGGAAATGCAGAAAGAGATTGCTATGGAGACCGTGGACACCCAGAATGTACTTCATCTTTCTTTCCTTTCACTGATTGCAGATCCGGATACCGCATTTGGTCAGGAAAATGAACAGAATAGTTCTGTTCTGGATCAAAGCAGACTCACGGTGGATGAATTTAATCAAATTTTACAGCAGCTGTATGATCAGGGTTATATGCTGGTAAGTCTGACAGATCTGGCAGAGTTCGGGGAGGAAGGAGTAATGACACTAAAAGAACTTCAGCTCCCACAGGGAAAGAAACCCTTGCTTATTTCTCAGCAAAATGTCAGTTATGATCTGGAGTATTCCGGACAGGGAATTGCGTCCCGGCTGGTCATAGATGATAATGGAAAAATCACCAGTGAGAGAATGCAGAGTGATGGAACGATTATAACGGGCGCATTTGATATTGTCCCATGTGTGGATGCATTTATAGAAGAACATCCGGATTTCTCACATAATGGCGCCAGAGGAATTCTAGGATTGACAGGGTATAATGGTATATTGGGCTATCGGACAGAAAAAGCATTGGCTTCTTCTGAGGGAAATAAGTATGCTTCAAAATATGGGGTGTTTGATACCACAGAGGAAACGGAAGCCGTTAAGCCGATAATTACCGCATTGAAGAATGAGGGATGGGTATTTGCATGCAATGGATATGGCAATATAAGCTATGCATCCGATCTGGAAAAGATCAAGGCAGATATGCAGCAGTGGAAAAATAGAGTGGAAAGTCTTCTGGGAGAGGTAAATATTCTGATCTACCCTTACGGGACGGATATTGAAGATGAGAGTACATATGGATCGGATAATGAAAAATATACGTATCTGAAGAATCAGGGATTCCGTTATTTCAGCGCCATGAATATCGGTAGTTCGCGGACACAGACGACAGAAGAATACTACAGATGTAATTATAAAAATCTGGATGGGTACCGTATGTACCAGGATTTATATATGGGGGCGGGAAGGTTTACAGGAATTCTGGATTTTGTTTCCGTATATGATCAGAGCAGACCTTCTGTGCCGGCTGAAAATAGTGAAGGAGATGGCGGAGAGAAAAGCAATGATGATTTACAGGAGAAAATCGGAGCTTAGAAACAGGGAAAGTCCGGATGAAGATAATGGAAACTTTGAAAAAAATATGAAATCGGGAAGAATTGCTTTTATTTTTAAAAAAAATATGGTATAACCATGAAGTATAACTGGAATAAAATCAGCGTTTATAGTATAAAGACTGTGATATGTAACAGATAAACAAGATGGAGGAGTTTATGAAAAAAAGAGCATTGATGATAGCGATGCTGTTGACAATGACAATTGCAGCAGCTGGATGCACGAAAAAATCAGAAGAAACGACAAAGGCGGAAGTATCTGATACAACAGAACAGAATGAGGCAGAAGTGGAACAGGATACAGAGGCGGATGACGCTCAGGAAGAAGAACCGACAACATCAGAACTGATGGCGGAGATCGATGTGGAGAAATGCGTGACACTGGGCGAATATAAAGGGATTACTGTTGAGAAAACAATTGAACCGGTAACGGATGAGGATGTAGAGCAGGAAATCCAGTCAGCTCTTGAGAGTTACCCGGTTGAGGTTACTAACCGTTCTGTACAGGAAGGTGACACGGTTAATATTGATTATGTAGGCAGAATTGACGGAGAAGAGTTTGAAGGCGGAAGTGATGAAGGAGCTCTTTTGAAAATCGGTTCCGGTCAGTTTATTGAAGGATTTGAGGATGGATTGATTGGCGCATCCAAGGGTGAGACCCGCGTTCTGGATCTGACCTTCCCTCAGAATTATACGGAAGATCTGGCAGGAAAGGCAGTAGAATTTACCGTTACAGTCAACACGATTAACGAGCCTCTGGAAGAGCCCAATGATGAATGGGTAGCAGCAAATATTGAAGGCTATTATACAGTAGAAGAGTATAAAGCGGGCATTCGTTCTGAGCAGGAAGAAAACAATAAGCAGACCGCGGAGGAGCAGATGCGTTATACCGCATGGACTAAGGTAGTGGATGGATGTACCATCAATGAATATCCGGAAACTCTGGTGGAGATGGGTAAGAAATTATATACCCGGCAGGCAGAGACTTATGCGCAGTATGCAGGAATGGAATTGAAAGAGTTTATTGAATCTTCAGGAATTACTCAGGAAGAATTTGATGCAAATGCGGAGGAGTATGGAAAAGATGTAGCAGCGCAGGCCCTGGTTAATCAGGCAATCTGCAACGTGGAAGGATATACGATCGGAGATGAGGCTTATCAGGAAGCAATGACCAACATGCTTGCAGAGTACGGATGTACGGAAGAAGAACTCATCAGTGCTTACGGACAGGATAACGTGGAGCAGAGTATTATGATGAACAGAGTCATTCAGCTGATTCTTGACAATGCTGTGGTTGAAGAAGTAGAAGCTGATGCACAGTAAAAGTAAAACCTGAAAAGTAAATGGGAGGGAGCGTTACGGAAATCAGGTAACGCTCTTTTACGCTTGTGATGTGAAAGAAAGAAGGAGTTTATATGGCTAGGATTTATGAAGGAGTTGGGGATTTGATCGGTAATACTCCTTTGGTTCACCTTGGACAGATGGAGGAACGTTATCAGTTGAATGCTTATATTCTGGCGAAACTGGAATATCTGAATCCTTCAGGAAGTGTAAAAGATCGGACTGCACTGGCGATGATCCGTGATGGAGAAGAGAGAGGGATTTTGAAGCCGGGGTCTACGATTATCGAGCCTACATCTGGTAATACGGGAATTGGTCTGGCAGCAGTCGGCATTTCCAGAGGCTACCAGGTGATCCTGACAATGCCGGAAACCATGTCAGTGGAAAGAAGAAATCTGTTGAAAGCTTATGGAGCAAAAATTGTTTTGACAGATGGATCCATGGGAATGGCAGGTGCCATTGAGAAGGCTGAGGAACTCCAGAAAGAAATCCCTGACAGTATGATTGCCGGACAGTTTGATAATCCGGCAAATCCCAGAATGCATCGGGAAACCACCGGACCGGAAGTCTGGAGCGATACGGATGGAAAAGTGGATATTCTTGTGGCCGGTGTAGGGACAGGTGGAACCATCACAGGAATCGGAGAATATCTGAAATCAAAGAATCCGAAAGTTCAGATTGTAGCAGTCGAACCGGAGGGTTCGCCGCTTTTATCCAGAGGCAGAAGTGGAAGTCATGGGATTCAGGGAATTGGTGCAAACTTTGTACCGAAAGTGATGGATACGGATATCTGTGATGAGATTTGTACGGTTGGTGATATGGAAGCTATCAATTGGGCGAAAGCGATTACAAAGACGGAAGGGATTCTTGTAGGAATTTCTTCCGGGGCGGCCATGTGTGCAGCAGCAGGTCTTGCCAAAAGACCGGAGAATAAAGGGAAACATATTGTAGTGATCTTTCCGGACAGTGGTGACAGATATTATTCTACAGCATTATTTTTATGATTGTGAGAACTGTATACAGTGAAAAAATCTGTAAACACTTTTTACACGAAACAATTTCTAAGGAGGAATTTATTATTATGGAATTAGCAACATTGCAAAAAAACATGGTAGCAGCTATGAAAGCGAAAGATAAAGTGAGAAAAGAAGCGATTTCTTCTGTGATTTCTGCTGTAAAAAAGACAGCGATTGATGAAGGATGCAGAGATGATATTAAAGCAGAGCTGGTTGACAGAGTGATTTTAAAAGAGTTAAAAACAGTGAAAGAGCAGATTGATACCTGTCCGGCTGACAGAACGGAACTGAAAGCAGAATACCAGACCCGTTATGATATTATCAGTGAATATGCTCCGAAGTTGATGTCAGCAGAAGAGGTAAAAGCATGCATTCAGGAAAAATTTGCTGAAGTACTGTCTACAGGTAATAAAGGACAGATCATGAAAGCTGTTATGGGAGAACTGAAAGGAAAAGCAGACGGAAAGGTAATCAATCAGGTTGTCAGTGAACTCTGCAAATGAGGTTGAATTAGCTTTTCGAAAAACTTGTCATTTTTCCTCGAAACGTTTATAATAGGAGCATCAGGTCGGCAGGAGGAGAATTATGGGAAAGTTTAAAATTGAGAAGGGTGATATCACCACATATGCTGTGGATGCCATTGTCAATGCAGCGAATACGACACTGCTTGGCGGAGGCGGAGTTGACGGAGCCATTCATCGAGCGGCAGGTCCGGAACTATTGGAAGAATGCAAAACGCTGAACGGTTGTGATACAGGTAAAGCAAAAATGACAAAAGGATATTGCTTACCGGCAAAATATGTGCTTCATACACCAGGACCTATCTGGCATGGTGGTGATAACTATGAAGATGCATTATTACAGAGCTGTTATCAGCATTGTCTGAAGCTGGGCGAAAGTCATGAATTGAAGACAATTGCATTTCCTTCCATAAGTACCGGAGTATATGGATACCCGGTGAGAGAGGCAGCCAGAATCGCAGTTCGGACAATCTGTGATTTCCTCAAGTGGACGCAGGTGGTGGAAGAAGTGACGATGGTGTGTCATGATGATTATACTTTGCAGGTATATCAGCAGGCATTGGAAGAATATAAGGAAGAACAATAAATACGGTTATATAAACGGGGACTTGGCGTTTTGCGTGAATGTCAGAGTCTCTGTTTTTGTTCGTGAAAATGTCCAAAAAAATAACAAGAATTTGTTCATAAAGGATGTGGAAAATAACCAACATTTGACGTATACTGTTGGTGCGCTGGATGATTGTAAACTTAAATCATGGAAGACAAGAATTATGAAACAGGAGGAGCGTATTGTGTTTTTTACAATTGACAAATTTCAAAGAAGAGTAGAAGAGCTTGGACAAAGAAGATATTTCGGTAATCAGTGTATTGCCCCATTTACTTCTATGGAAGGTACTCTGCCTGTAGATGAAAGCTATCGTGAAATTCCGGAAAAGATTGAAGGAGAACCGTTTGGGATCAATGATTCTTTTATTGGAAGAGACCGTTATCTTTGGCTTGAGAAGGAAGTGAAACTTCCGGAAGCAAAAGAAGGCTGTGAAGTTGTTGGACTGTTTGATTTTGGAGAAACAGGTGGGGGCTACAACAGTGGATTTGAATCTCTGCTTTATGTGAATGGACATCCATATCAGGGTGTAGATACAAACCATAATGAGGTGTTTTTCCAGGGAGAAGAAGGAAAGGAAGCAAAACTTACCTTCCTTTTGTGGACAGGACTGGAAGGTGGAGGGGAGCATCGTACCTTCTTCCATCAGTGTAAACAGGCTGATTTTGCTTATCTGCATAAAAAAACAGATGAACTTTACTATTTTGCACGTGCCATCACGGAAACTCTGGTGCTTATGGATACGACCAATGAGCAGTATGAGGATTTGAAAGCTGCTTTGGATCGTGCACTGAAGTGTATCAACTGGGATGAAGATTCTTTCTATGAGACCGTGGATATGGCTCATGATGTATTGATGGCAGAACTGGATCGTCTGGAAAAACATACGGATGTGACAGTGAATGTTGTAGGTCATACGCATATTGATGTGGCATGGCTGTGGAGACTGAAACATACAAGAGAAAAAGCACAGCGTTCTTTCTCTACAGTGCTTCGTCTGATGGAACAGTATGATGAATATGTGTTCCTGCAGACACAGCCACAGTTATATCAATATGTAAAGAATGACTGCCCGGAATTGTATGAAAAAATCAAACAGCGTGTGGCAGAAGGAAAATGGGAGCCGGACGGCGGTATGTGGGTTGAAGCCGACTGTAATATATCTTCCGGTGAGGCACTGGTTCGCCAGTTCCTTCATGGAACCCGTTTTATTGAAGAAGAATTTGGAAAGAAATGTGAGTACTTGTGGCTTCCGGACGTATTCGGATACAGCTGGGCACTTCCTCAGATCCTGCAACAGTGTGAGATCCGTACCTTTATGACAACAAAGATCAGCTGGAATCAGTTTAATTCCATTCCGGATGATCTGTTTAAGTGGAGAGGAATTGACGGAAGTGAGATTCTTACCTATTTTGTAGATACACCGGATGAGAATCAGGACATCGATGCAAGATTTTCCACATACAATGGTATGATGACACCTCGTGCAGTGATGGGAAGCTGGAGAAAGTTCAAGAATAAGGAACTGAGTAAAGAAACCCTGATCTCTTACGGATACGGTGACGGTGGTGGCGGAGTTACCAGAGATATGCTGGAGATGCGTCGCGTTATGGATGCAATTCCCGGACTTCCAAACGTGAAAACAACTCAGGCTGGAGAATTTTTCCGCAAGATTCATGAGAAAGTGGATAACACAGATCGCTATGTTCATACATGGGACGGGGAACTGTATCTGGAATATCACAGAGGAACTTACACATCTCAGGCATACAATAAGAAAACAAATCGTCGTCTGGAAAATAAGCTGGCACAGATCGAGTGGCTGTCTTCTCTGGCATATATTCTGGGAGGAGAATATGCACAGCAGGAACTGCATGACAGCTGGGAGTGCATCCTTTTGCATCAGTTCCACGACATTATTCCGGGATCTTCTATCCATGAAGTATATGAAGATTCTCATGTAAATTATGGCGTGGCAGAGGAACGTGCCGATCAGGTAAAGGAAAAAGCGTTGAAGGCTCTTACAAAAGAAGAGGCTTATACATACAGTGTATATTCCACCAACAGCTTTGGCGGAAAAGAACTGGTACTGATTCCGGAGACAGAAAATGGTATCTTTGTGAATGCTGCCGGTGAACAGCTTCAGGCTCAGAGAACAGAAAATGGATATGAAGTTCAGGTTGAAGTTCAGCCATTTGCTGCAGTAACGGTCAAATTCCAGCCGGAGGAAAATACAGGATCCAAAGAAGCAGCATTTACACTTGATGGAAATACATTGGAAACTCCGTACTACTCTATCGCATGGAATGAAGACGGACAGCTTACAAAGATTTATGATAAAGACGCAGATCGTCAGGTACTGAAAGAAGGACAGTGCGGAAATGTACTGGAAGTCTATGAGGATAAACCTGTAAATTATGACGCATGGGATATTGATATTTTCTATACACAGAAAATGGAGATCGTAAAGGCGTCCAAGGCACCGGAATTGATTGAGAATGGTGCACTGAAAGCAGTGGTACGGTTTACTTACCAGTATCATAAATCAACGATCACTCAGGAAATGGTGGTTTATAAAGATTCACGGAGAATTGATTTCCGTACCCATGTAGATTGGAATGAGGATCACAGATTGCTGAAGACAGCATTCTATACCGATATTCGTTCCACAAAAGCAACTTATGACATTCAGTTTGGACATGTGGAGCGTCCTACCCACTGGAATAACAGCTGGGACTGGGCAAGATTTGAAGTTTGCGGACACAAATGGGCGGATCTGTCAGAGACCGGATATGGTGTCAGTCTGTTGAATAACTGCAAATACGGTTACAACATCAAAGATAATGCTATGAAGCTGAGTCTTTTGAAGAGTGCAAAACATCCGGATACATCCGCTGATATGGGAGAGCATGATTTCACATATGCTCTGTATCCTCATACAGGTACACCGGTTGATGGGGGAACCATTGAGGCTGCCAATCAGCTGAACCTGCCTGCACAGATTGCAGATGGCGTATTCGGGGATAGCAGAAGAATCGTTACTGTATCCGGAAATGGTGTACAGATTGATGTGGTGAAGAAAGCAGAGGATGAAGAATGCCTGATTGTCAGACTTCATGAGTGCCGTGGCGGAAAAGAAAAGATCACATTAAAATCTGATTATCCGGTAAAACGGATCGTGCCTTGTAATCTTCTGGAGCATGACTGCGGAGAAGCTGTGGATGGCGCCTCTGTAGAATTTGTTGCAAAACCATTTGAAATCAGAACATTTAAGTTATATTTGTAGGACGGGGGACAGACCCCTGTCCCAGAAAATAATATCAGAAACTGAAAATCAGCCCGGATATGTCACTGACATTCCGGGCTGAAAATACGAAAGGTTTGGCTATGAAAAAGTCTTATGAGATCGATATGTGCAATGGACCGCTTCTTGGAAAGTTGTTACTTTTTACACTTCCTCTGATGCTGTCCGGAATCCTGCAGCTGCTTTTTAATGCGGCAGATATTGTAGTTGTAGGAAAATTTTCAGGCAGTCAGGCGTTGGCGGCTGTTGGTTCTACAGGGGCACTTATTAACCTGTTTGTAAATGTATTTATTGGATTTTCAATAGGCGCCAATGTGATGGTTGCTCAGTATTTTGGGGCAAAAGATGAGAAAAACGTACAGGAAACGGTACATACGGCTATCTTATTAGGAATGGTGGGAGGTGTTTTCCTGATAGCAGTGGGTATTTTGCTTGCAAAAACCCTTCTGATTTGGATGGGAACGCCGGAAGATGTGCTGGATCAGGCAGTTCTGTATATCAATATTTATTTTATCGGAATGCCGGCCATGTTGGTATATAATTTTGGGGCAGCTATTTTGCGGGCTATCGGAGATACACGCAGACCGTTGTATTATCTTCTGACAGCAGGTGTGGTAAATGTAATCCTGAATATGATATTTGTGATCGCTTTGGATATGGGAGTGGCAGGAGTGGCGACGGCTACTGTGATATCTCAGGTGATTTCTGCCAGTCTGATTGTCAGATGCCTCATGTGTACAGATGGAATGTATCATCTGGATCTGAATAAGCTACATATTAATAAAGGAAAATTGGTGGGAATCGTCCGGATCGGACTTCCGGCAGGACTACAGGGTGCGGTATTTTCTATTTCCAATGTACTTATCCAGTCTTCGATTAATTCCTTTGGTTCCATAGCTATGGCAGGAAGTACGGCAGCCGGAAATATTGAAGGATTTGTGTATACAGCGATGAATTCGGTATATCAGACGGCACTCAGCTTTGTCAGCCAGAATGTGGGCGGTGGAAAACAGGAGAGAATTCCGAAAATATCATGGGAATGTATGATTATTGTGTTTATCATAGGTGCAGTGATGGGAAATGCGGCATATCACTTTGGTGATCATTTATTAAGAATTTATTCTTCCGATCCTGAAGTGATCCAATATGGACTGATCAGAATGCAGCTGATCTGTCAGGTATACTTTCTGTGTGGGATGATGGATGTGACAGTGGGGATTTTGAGAGGAATGGGATATGCGATCATGCCGATGATTATGTCTCTGGCTGGCGCCTGTGGTCTGAGAGTTCTGTGGATTCTTACAATTTTCCGCTGGAATCACTCTCTGTTTGTTTTATTCCTTTCCTATCCAATCACATGGGCGGTGACATTTGCGGCACAATTGACCTGTCTTATGATCGTCTGGAGACGGAAACAAGGTGCATGGGCAAGGATCAGACCTGCCGGAAATCGTGCGGATGTCTGAAATATATGGAAGGAAGGTGATATAATGCGCATGGAAAACATTCAGAAAGCATTGGAACAAAAGAATATTTTATATAAATATACGGAAGAAGAAAATCTGGGAAGTCTTGATTTCCAGTTTCGCGGACTTCGGTATCATATCTGGGAATTTTGTGAAGACGGGGAATATGGAGTAGATACCAATGTACGTCATGCCGGTCGGAGTGAAGATATCGGCGGGGATTATGACAGAGAATTAGCAGAATATATATTAAACTGGCCGGATATGGCAGTACAGGGATAAAGAGCAGCAGGAGCACAATTGCTGCTCTTTATTCATTACAGGAAAATCCCGGAGACGTTTTTATCTTGGAAGGAGATTGGACATTGAGATTTATTCAAATATAATTTGCCTAACAGGAAAAAAGAAGATAATATATAGATAAGTATTTGTATATAGAAAGAAAAGATATCTTCATTTTTAGGTCGAGAAAAGCAGCTGAGGATTATCTGAAAGAGGTTTTGGAGGAATTATGTTAAATCATTGTGGAACGCTTACGATTAAAACAGACAGGCTATTGTTAAAAAAGTTCAGTCGTGACTATGCGGAAGATATGTTTTATGGCTGGATGAATGATGAAAGAGTTGCAAAATATACTTCATGGTGTGCACATGAAAGTATGAAGGATACTTTTGCTTATGTGGATTACATAATGAAGATAGAAGAAAAAAGATCTTATAATTGGGTAATACAATTTGACGGGCGTATTGTAGGTACGATAAACGTCTGTTATCTGGATGAAGAAACGGAAATTTGTGGAATTGCTTATGCGCTGGCCTATGATTTTTGGGGAAAGGGGATCATATCGGAAGCGTTAAGAGGAGTCGTAGATTTTCTGTTTGAAAAAGTAAACTGTCGTAAAATCATTGCAGGCTGTGACAGTGAGAATATCGGTTCCAGAAAAGTTCTGGAAAAAATCGGAATGAAGCAGGAGGCCTGTCTGAGATCACAGATAAAAAGAAAAGACGGAACGTATGGTGATGATCTGCAGTTTGGATTGTTTAAAGATGAATTTATACGATAAGGAGAGACGATGAAAATGACATTAAAAATGAATCAGTTAAAATGGACAAGGCAGCCGAAAATTTTTACAATCGGGAAAGACAGGATAGAAATAACTACAGAGCCGGGAACGGATCTGTGGCAGCGAACATATTATCATTTCAGAAATGATAACGCACCGGTATTACAGTGGGAGACAGATGAAAAGTATTTTTCTTTTGTTGTGAAAACAGATTTTACGGACAGCCACCACCGGTTCGACCAGTGCGGTATCGTCATGTATCTGGACAGCGAAAACTGGCTGAAGGGTTCCGTTGAATATGAAAATGAAGAATTTCAGCATCTGGGCAGTGTTGTGACAAACCATGGTTATTCTGACTGGGCAACAACCGCAATAAGTGCTGATATAAAAACCATTTGGTACAGATTCAGCCGCCGGGAGGATGATTACTGTATTGAATGTTCTCAGGATGGGGAACATTTTACGCAGATGAGAGTGTGTCATATGTGGGAGGGAAAAGAAACCATCCGCTTTGGTATCTATGCCTGCAGTCCGGAGGATTCTTCATTTAAAGCTGTTTTTACGGATATGAAGATTATGGAATGTATGTGGGCTACTCATGACGGACAGGCTCCGGATGAGGAATAATTGCATGAAAAGCAGGCAAATCCAGCTTACAGAAGGAAATATCTTGAAGACGCTGTTGCTGTTTTCCATTCCTATGATTGTAGGAAACTTTCTACAGCAGATTTATAATATTGCGGATACGATCATCGTGGGGAGATACATTGGTGCGGATGCGCTGGCAGCTGTGGGATCAGCATATACACTGATGACATTTATAAATTCTGTGATTATTGGTCTGTGTATGGGAAGCGGAGCAGTTTATGCTATATTTTTCGGAGCAGATGAAAAGGACAGGCTGAAAGAGAGTATTTGGGTTTCTTTCTGGATGATTGGATTGGTGGCGATTGCGATTACCATAGTTGTATTTTGGAAAATTGACTGGATCCTGAACATGCTGCAGGTGCCAGATGAAATATTTACACTGATGCGTTCCTATGTATGGATTATCTTTGTAGGAATTCTGTTGGTGTTTTTGTATAATTATTTTGCCAGCCTGTTAAGAGCCGTGGGAAATTCTTCTGTTCCCCTTAGTTTTTTGGCAGCATCTTCTATCATAAATATTATTCTGGATTTATGGTTCGTGATTGGACTTGAATGGGGTGTCGCAGGTGCTGCGTGGGCTACCGTGACAGCACAGGCAGCTGCCGGATTGGGGATCATGATCTATACAGTTATATATATGTCCCATATTTTGCCGGAGAGAAAGCATAGAAAGATCAGTCGGAAATTGTTACGTTATATTGCCGGATATTCTGTACTTACCTGTGTGCAGCAATCGGTGATGAATTTTGGAATTTTGATGATACAGGGATTGGTTAACAGTTTTGGAACGGTGATCATGGCGGCATTTGCAGCGGCTGTGAAAATCGATACGCTTGCTTATATGCCGGCACAGGAATTTGGAAATGCTTTTTCTATCTTTACGGCACAGAATCATGGGGCTGGAAAAAAAGAGCGGATTCATAAGGGAATCAAAAAAGCCGTGACAGTGTCGGTGATTTTTTGTGGAGCAGTGTCTATGGCCGTCTGTGTATTTGCAAATCCGCTTATGAGGATATTTGTGGAAAAAGAAAATCAGGAGATCATTTGGGCAGGAATGCATTATCTGAGGGTCGAAGGGGCATTTTATTGGGGAATCGGTATTTTGTTCTTGCTTTACGGAATTTACAGGGGAATGGAAAAACCAGGTATCTCGCTGATACTGACAATCATTTCCCTGGGAACACGGGTACTGCTGGCATATACATTTGCGCCAGACCCTGCATTTGGTGTATCTGCGATCTGGTGGGCCATTCCGATTGGCTGGATTCTGGCAGATCTGGTGGGAATTTTGTATTATAACATAAAAGTGAAAGGGAAAAAGGAGTGAAAAAATGAAAAACGATCAGACAAAAAAGAAAGAAGCGGATTTGGGGCAGGATCCTGTGGGCAGTCTGTTGTTTAAGCTTGCTCTGCCGGCTATACTGGCACAGCTGATCAATGTGCTTTATAATATGGTAGACAGGATGTATATTGGGCATATCCCGGAGATAGGTCCCAGTGCACTTACCGGGGTGGGAGTGACCATGCCTGTGATTATGTGCATTTCTGCTTTTGCTGCTTTAGTAAGTATGGGCGGAGCTCCCAGGGCTTCGATCATGATGGGAAAAGGAAAAAAGGATGAGGCAGAGCGCATCATGGGAAACTGTGCGGCTATGCTTTGTATCGTAGCGGTTGTTTTGACGGTCTTTTTCCTTATCGCAGGCAAAAGTGTGCTGATGCTGTTTGGAGCCAGTGAAAATACTATTACTTATGCCTGGAATTACATGCAGATTTATGCCTGCGGTACGATTTTTGTCCAGCTGGCCCTGGGAATGAATGCTTTTATTAACGCACAGGGATTTTCCAGGATTGGTATGATGACGGTAGTGATCGGGGCAGTCTGCAATATTGTTCTGGATCCTATTTTTATATTTGCCTTAGGAATGGGAGTAAGAGGGGCTGCTCTGGCAACGATTATTTCTCAGGGAGTGTCGTGTACATGGATCCTGAAATTTCTGATGGGTGAGAAAACGACGCTTCGTCTGAAACCTCAGTGTATGAAAATCCAGGGGAAAGTTGTACTTCCGTGCATTGCACTTGGTGTTTCGCCGTTTATCATGCAGTTTACAGAAAGTATTTTGAGTGTTTGCTTTAATACAAGTCTATTAAAATATGGTGGTGATACGGCTGTAGGTGCCATGACGATTCTGAGCAGTATTATGCAGTTCACGATGCTGCCGCTGCAGGGGCTGACACAGGGATCACAGCCGATCGTCAGTTTCAATTATGGGGCAAATAAAATTGGAAGAGTAAAAAAGGCTTTCCGTCTGCTTCTGATCAGTTGCCTGATCTTTACCATAGTAATGTGGAGCGTGTGTATGCTTGCACCGCAGGTTTTCGTCGGAATCTTTACCAATAATCCGGAGTTGGCAGAATATACAGAGTGGGCCATCCGTATTTATATGGCAGGTGTCTTAATCTTCGGAATTCAGATAGCCTGTCAACAGACCTTTATCGCACTGGGAAATGCAAAGACATCCGTATTTTTGGCGTTGCTGCGTAAAGTAATTTTGCTGATTCCATTGATTTATGTATTACCGAATTTCTTTGCGAATAAGACAATGGCTGTATTTTTGGCGGAACCGGTGGCGGATATTATTGCGGTGGCAACTACAGCTACATTGTTTGTGAGGGAATATCGCAAATTAAAAGAATGATCACAGGGGAATTGTTGTATTATTAATGCGTTTCTGTTGATAACACTGTAATTTGCTCTTGCGTTAAAGTGAAAAGTTGTGTATACTAAAACAAGTGTCTGGCACAGGTTTTTAACCGTGCCAGACAAAATTTTGAGATCAGAAAAGAAGGATTATAATATGAAAGTAGGAATACTAAAAGACATTAAGGTAGGAGAATATCGTGTAATCGCCACACCTGCGGAAGTTGCAGTCCTGGTATCTGACGGTCATGAAGTCAAGGTACAAAAAGGAGCCGGAGAGCGTGCAGGATTTGAAGATGAGGCTTATGCGGCAGAGGGTGCCATTCTTGTGGATTCCGCGAAAGAAATTTATGACACCTGCGAATTTGTCGCAAAAGTAAAAGAGTTCGAGTCGTCTGAATATGATATGCTCAGAGAAAATCAGATTGTATTTACCTGTATCCATCCTGCTGCCCATGAAAAAGAGGTACAGGCGCTGCTGGATCACAAGGTTATTGCTTTTACCGCAGAGGATTCTCACCGTTACGGATCACCTAATTGTGAAGCTGCCGGAAAACAGGGCGCACTGATGGGATTGGAGTCCATGCTCACGATTAACGGAGGAAAAGGAAAGTTTGTCAGTGGTCTAGGGGCTGCTCCCGGAATGAATGTATTGATTCTGGGTGGCGGAACTGTGGGAAAAGCCGCTTTATCTGTACTTCATGCACTGGGAGCATGGGTAACAGTTGCCGATATTAACATTGGTACACTGCGCTCTCTGCAGAATCAGTATAAGGAAAGTATCAACACTATGATTTCTACAAAATACAACATTAAAAAGATACTGCCCCAGACAGATATGGTTTTAAACTGTGTGAAATGGCCGAAAGGCTGCAATGATTTCCTGATTGACCGGGAAATGCTGAAGCTTATGGAAAAAGGTTCTGTTATTGTAGATATCAGCAATGATGAAAATGGTGCCATTGAATCTTTCCACGAAACAACACATGAAAATCCAAGATATATTGAAGAGGGAATCGTACATTATTGTGTAAGCAATATTCCGGGTGCCATTGCAAATTCCACATCTGTGGCTTATGCAGCTTCTGTATTACCGCATTTTCGCAGTATCCTGAATAACGGTGTTGCTGCAGCCTGTGCGAAGGATGGTTTCCTGCGCAGAAGTCTGACTACATATAAGGGATATCTGACACATGAAGAGACAAGCGCTCTTCAGAATCGTCCATGGATCCGTCCGGAGGATATCCTGGGAATCGCTGACCAGAAACTGGATCCGGCACCACCTGCTACTGTGACACGTTCAGAGAATTATATCAGATTGGGAGAGTAAACCCAGCCTGATATATGCTCCGTAAGGATGCAATATAAAATTTTGCCTTTTCCTCACAATCCCGGAAAAAGGCTTCTCAAAGAGGGAGGAAGATTATGGAAACAATGGGATTTATTTCAATTATTCCTGCAGTTCTTGCAATTGTTTTGTCATTTGCTACCAGGAATACGATTGTATCACTGGTAATTGCCTGTATCGCAGGAACGTTGTTGGCAGGACAGGGAATTATGGGATTTCCGACGCTGCTGAAAGAAAGTCTGGGAACCACAAGTTTTTCCTGGGTTATGCTTCTGAATACGTTTATCGGAATTCTGGTTGCATATTTCCAGAAAACAGGTGCGATTCAAGGATTTTCCCAGAAAGTACATGACAAAAATCTGAGCCGGAGAGGTGCACAGCTAATGGCATGGATTCTTGGTATTTTCATTTACTTTAGTGATTCCTTTAGTCCACTGTTCGTAGGTTCAACCATGAGAAGTATCACGGATAAAGCAAAAATTTCGCGTGAGAAACTGGCTTATATTGCGGATTCTACGTCTGCTCCGGTCAGTGTACTGATGCCGATCACGGGATGGGCAGCTTACCTGATGGGACTGGCTGTGGGAGTTGGATGTATCGCTACAGACGAAGATGCGTCTGTTTTGTTCTTAAAGGCAATTCCATTTAACTTCTACGCGTTGTTTGCGGTTCTCTTCGTAGGATTGATCGCAATCGGAATTGTGCCGGATTTCGGACCGATGAAAAAGGCAGAGAAGCGGGCCATGGAAGAGGGAAAAGTACTTCGTGACGGTGCTACTCCTCTGATTGGTAAAGAATTGACAGAGATGCAGCCGTATTCAGGAATCAAGATTCGTGTATTTTTGAACTTTATTCTGCCGGTCCTCATGATCGTAAGTATTGCTGTCGCAACTTATATTTCCATGAAATCTGCAAAGACTATGGAAGCATTTCTTTTTGTCCTGATTTTTATGAGTATCAGTATGATGATTCAGGGAATTCCTTTTAAAGAGGTTATGAATACACTGACTGACGGCGTAAAAGGTGCAATCCCGGCAGTTATGCTTCTGGCACTTGCATATTCCGTAAATGGCCTGAGTTCACAGATGGGAACAGCAAATTATATTATTTCACTGACAGAAAATTTTCTGACTCCTCATATGTTGCCGGCGATCATTTTCCTGGTATCCGCGATCATGGCATTTGCCACCGGTTCCTCCTGGGGAACATTTGCAATCTGTATGCCGATCGCACTGCCGCTGGCATTCAGTTTTACGAATAATCAGATGTCAATTCTGATCGTCGCAAGTTTTGCCGCTGTAGCAGGAGGTGGTGTATTTGGAGATCACTGTTCTCCACTTTCTGATACGACAGTATTGTCCTCCACAGGGGCCGCAGCTGACCATATTGACCATGTAAAGACACAGTTGCCATATGCACT
Organism: bacterium; assembly: GCA_004562915.1. Classification (GTDB taxonomy): domain Bacteria; phylum Bacillota; class Clostridia; order Lachnospirales; family Lachnospiraceae; genus Oliverpabstia. The sequence goes on along the minus strand of SFQZ01000009.1, from coordinate 1,795 downwards.
GGTATGTGGGGCACTGGCACTGGTGGCTTATCTGGTTGTTGGATTTGTGTTTGTATAGAAGAAAATAAGTCAATAAAAAGGATTTCAGAATATTAGAAAATCAAGGAGATTTACTAATGTACTGAAATCCTTTTGTTATTATACAGTAATTTTTCTATTTTCTTTTTCAGCAGCAACTTCTTCCACTGTCTTTTCCTGCAGTCTGACTGCTCCCCGATATCCTTCTCTTACCGGAATCAGATCCGGGCGTTTCAGGTTTTCTTTGGCCTGGGTGATGGCTTCTTTGTATTGAGGCAGCCATTGCTCCTGGGCTACCAACATTTCATCAATCATCTGCCAGATTTCCGGTGGATTGCATACCGCTCCTGTCAGCGGATCCATCAGTGCTGCCTGTTTTAAGAGATTGACATCTCCGGCTACTGCAGCTTCCACGGCCAGTTTCTGTACCCAGATGGACTGAGAGCATACAGCAGCACAGCCCAGAGGCAGATCACCTATTTTGGGAACACTGATACCGTTGCCGTCCACGTAACAGGGAACTTCGACAACAGATTCAGATGGAAGGTTGGTAATACAGCCTTCGTTCATTACGTTAAAATGTCCCCGATATTTTCTTCCGGTTTCCAGAGATTCTATAATGTAAGAACAGTGTTCTTTGCCTCTCTCGGAACCGTCCAGTTTTTTTGGAGGTTCTGAGAGAATTTGCGGGAAGTCGGTATCGAACCAGTTTCTGGATTCTCTGGTCACGCGAAGATAACCGCCTGTCTCTCCGTTGATCCAGCTGTCCAGATTGATCCAGTCCTTGATCTCTTCCGGACGTTTGCGATACCATGACACATATTCGGAAAGATGTCCATTGGATTCTGTAGAATAGTAACCGAAACGTTTTAAGATATCGATCCGGACTTTTTCTTCTTCTCTGAATTTTTCATGAGCTTCAAATCCGGGCAGAATCTGATCCAGCATTTCTTTTCCATGATGTTTTACGGAAATATACCATGTCTGATGATTGATTCCGGCACAGGTAATATCCAGTTCTTCTCTGGGAATTCCCAAAACCTCGGCAATCTGTATTTCCCCGTGAATTTCTCCATGGCACAAACCAATTGTTTTGACACCGCCATATTTGTTGCAGGCCCAGGTAGCCATGGCATTTGGATTGGAATAATTCAGCATGATCGCACCCGGTTCCGCCACTTCCCGGATATCTTTGCAGAAATCCAGCAAAGCAGCGATGACTCTCTGACCGTACATGATACCTCCGGTACACAAAGTGTCACCAACACACTGATCCACTCCGTATTTTAACGGGATTTCGATATCTGTTTCAAAGCCTTCCAGTCCGCCGATGCGTACACAATTGATGATATATCTGGCATTGCGGAAAGCTTCTCGTCTGTCGGTTATGGCCTGAATGGTAATGTTGATTCCGTTGGCATCCAGATCCCGCTGGCACAGCTGACGGGTGCGTTCCAGATTTTCCGGATTGATATCTGTGAAAGCAATCTCGATATCATGAAATTCCGGTACAGACAGAATATCTGTAAAAAGTGTCCGGGCAAAGACAAGACTGCCCGCACCGATAAATGCAATTTTAAAACTCATTATCTATATACCTCCGTTACGTTTTTTCTTATTTTAGAATACTTAAAAAAAATGTGTGACAAGTATTCTCAGATATTATAAAAAATGCAAGCTTGAGTTTCCGCAAACTGTAATCTCAAAATGAATATAGCCTCTCAAAGTGCCAATCTGCCAATTTTTTGAGCAATATAGAGAGGCAATCTTATGACTA
>SFQZ01000245.1 GCA_004562915.1 bacterium | reverse complement strand
GGAAATGAATATAATCCAGCACTCCCGCATCCTCCGCGTTCTGGCGTGCCGCCTTTATCATATCGCCGTCAATGTCATAGCCCTGAATCTGCATAGACACATCCCGCTTAATCAAATCCTCTGCCTCATTTATCGCATCGTACCAAAGCTTCTTCGGCACAAGATGCGTCCAATCCTCGGACAAAACTCACGATTCATGCCCGGTGCGATATTTGCCCCGATCATGGCCGCCTCAATCGGGATGGTACCGCTGCCGCAGAACGGATCTACTAAAATGCGGTCTTCTCTCCACGGTGTCAACAAAATCAGCGCCGCTGCCAAGGTCTCCGTAATCGGTGCCTTGGAGCTGAGCTTACGATAGCCGCTCTTATGCAGGGACTCACCGGAGGTGTCCAGTCCCACTGTCACCTCGTCCTTCATGATAGACACACGAATCAGGAACGGTGCTCCGTCCTCCGGGAACCAGTCCCACTGTCACCTCGTCCTTCATGATAGACACACGAATCAGGAACGGTGCTCCGTCCTCCGGGAACCATTCCTTCTTGTAGCTTTGCTTCATGCGCTCTACCATGGCTTTTTTCATAATACGCTGGATATCCGATGGGCTGAACAGCTTACTCTTTACGGAGTTCGCCTTCGTCACCCAGAACTTACCGTTTTCCGGGATATACCGCTCCCAAGGAAGCGCCTTGGTCTTTTCGAACAACTCCTCAAAAGAGGTTGACTTAATACGATGCCTTCTATATAAGGCAAAGAGGATAATTTTTCTGTCACTGATTGAATAATATTATATATCATACGAACACACTCCTTTATTTTAGTCTCTGTCCGAGATAAGTATTGGTATGTATAACTGACCTTTTTATTCATTTTGTATGAATGCTCATTGACAAACGAATAGGAGCAAGGTGGGTTTCAACCTTGCTCCTATCGGTCAGTATATGCTATTCAGTTCAACAAATTGGAATATGTCTAACTGTTTTGTAAATTTACATTTTTGTACACTGTAAATAGTCTTTGATCAAATAAATACGGTATCTTAATAGTTCTCTTTTCTTACCTCAAAGTAAGCCTGAGGATGATTACATACAGGGCATTTTTCAGGAGCTTCTGCACTAACTACAAGATGTCCGCAATTGCGACATTCCCTTCTTAAACACTTCCATAGTTTCAACATTCTTAAGAAGTGCACGATATCTTTCTTCATGAAGTTTTTCAATCGCAGCAACACCTCTGAACTGAGCGGCTAATTCCGGGAAACCTTCTTCTTCCGCTTCATTAGCCATTCTAGCATACATATCTGTCCATTCTGCATTTTCGCCTTCTGCAGCGTGAAGAAGATTTTCTGCGGTATCTCCAAGTTCACCAAGCGCCTTAAACCAGAGTTTTGCATGCTCCTTCTCATTGTCAGCTGTCTGCAGGAATAATGCTGCAATTTGCTCATATCCGGCCTTCTTTGCTACGGAAGCAAAATAAGTGTATTTATTTCTGGCCTGAGATTCCCCTGCGAACGCTTCCCAAAGATTCTTCTCTGTCTTTGTTCCAGCATACTTACTCTTTGCAGGCGACTCTTCCACCTTCTTGAAAACAGATGCAGGCTGCTTACATAATGGACACTGCTCCGGTGCTGCCTCTCCTTCATGCACATAACCACAAATACTACATACCCATTTACTCATTTTTATATTTCCTTTTCGATTTAATATTTCACTCTTATCTTCATAAGAAGTGTGTAACATCTTTTCTGCCAATTCACTTAACGGCTTTCCATAAAACTCCTCATAAAGATGAATAATCTCCGGATTCTCATGACTCCGTCTGAGTGTCATCGCCTCATCCCTTGTATAGAGACTTGCAATTCTCGCTTTACGTACCTCGTCCTTATCCTTCATGATATCCTTTGGTTGGCCGCCTCCACCGATACATCCGCCCGGGCAAGTCATAACTTCCACAAAATGATACTGTTTTTCTCCCCGCTTGATGCCCTCAATTAGTTTCCCGGCATTGGCTGTACCATATACTACAGCGATATTCACATCTAAATCGCCAACCTTTAAAGTAGCTTCTTTGACGCCTTCATATCCCCTTACAGGTGTAAGGTTGAATAACTGTTCCGGTGATTTTTCTTTTGTAATAAATTCGTAAGCAGTTCTGAGAGCAGCTTCCATAACACCTCCGGTATTGCCGAAAATAATACCAGCTCCAGATGCATCTCCCATAAAATTGTCATATTCACCATCTTCAAGACTGGCAAAATCAATCCCTTCCTCTTTTGCCCACTTTGCAAGCTCTCTGGTCGTGATCACGTAATCCATGTCACGCATCCCCTCTACACCAAGATAATGAGCAGAAGCGTTCATCTCATCTCTGCGAATTTCAAATTTCTTTGCAGTACATGGAGTAAGTGCCACATTTACAATTGATTTTGGATCTATACCCTTCTTCTCAGCAAAATAGGTCTTAATTGTAGGTCCCTGCATTCCGATAGGGCTTTTCGCTGATGAAAGATTCGGAATCATTTCCGGATAATATGTTTCCACATACTTAACCCATGCAGGACAACAACTGGTAAACTGAGGTAAGGGAGCGTTTTTTTTGGTCAATCTCTCAATAAGCTCACTAGCTTCCTCAACAATAGTAAGGTCGGCTGCAAAACAGGTATCAAGGACATAATTTACGCCTAATTTTCTAAGCAACGAAACCATTTTCCCTTGTACAAAGCTGCCATCAAGCATACCGAATTCTTCCCCCAGCGCAGCTCGTACGGATGGTGACGTACTTACAATGACAATCTTTTCCGAATTCTGAATCTCTCTCTTTACATCCAAATATTCATACTTTTCTATAATACTGTCTACAGGACAGACATTTGCACACTGTCCGCAATTTATACACACAGCCTCTCCACAAGTCTGCTCAAATGTATATGTACCATGCACACCTATGGCATTTGTACATACGTCCTTACACATTCCACATTTAATACATTTTTCTTCCAAACGAGTAATACTCGGATTATTTCCCTCGATTGGAACACGCACATTTAAAGGTAAATGATTCATCGTTTATCCTCCTAAAAATATAGATTTGCAACACTATAAACCCGTTTGTAAGCATACAAATATTGTGTTTCCATTATACTACAACATCTGTATTTAAGTCAAAAGGTTTTGCATTAGCAAAACAAATTCAAATTTATCTATTCAATCCTCTATAAACCCTGTATTTTCAAGGCATATCGCCTATTAAATGTTCAAACCTTATGTATTTTCCCTTGTTTTTGCCCTTATGAGCCGAAACAAGGGAAATTTTTATTCTCCGCCGATTACCTTATCCAGCAGTCTTGCGGAAGTACGCTTCGCTTCCCTTGTAGCGTGAGCGTAAATGTTCATTGTGGTACTGACATCAGCGTGTCCGAGAAGTTCCTGCACATCTTTAGGTGCTGCACCGTTTGAAAGCAGATTGCTTGTATAGGTGTGTCTGAGCATATGAAAGTGGAAATCCTCCAATCCCTCCACCTTTTTTCTCGCTGTCCTGCACATAATCCCCACCGTACTCGGTGCTTCAAATGCCCCATCAGGTCTAAGGCAGACAAAGGATAATTCCTTGTACCCCTCTGGGACTTCCTCCGACCTCGGCAGACTGTAAACCTCATAATAGGTGCGGTCTTTTTCTTTGACCTCCAAATAGTAATTAAGGCTGTACAGTTCCCCGTATCGAAAACGGTTTTTGTGCTGTTCTGTTTTCGCAGTTTTCAGGATTGCGGCAAGCGTATCGCAAAAGTCCACGGTGCGGATTTTTTTACGCTTTGTTGCCCCTATTTCTGTTTTGTGCCTTGCCCCGTTGTAACG
>SFQZ01000244.1 GCA_004562915.1 bacterium | reverse complement strand
CGTGGCAAGAGATTATCAGGATCTGGACGATCTGATCTCGACTTCCTATCCGTATGTGGGAGCACATGAGAAAATCAGTGAGTGTATCGAACGGTTAAAAGACTACGCAGAGGATTCCATTCCGGTATTGTCAGAGGAAGGAAAAATCTTAGGAGTCATCACAGCTTATGACATTGTGGAAGCCGTGGATGAAGAGATGGGAGAGGACTATGCGAAGTTGGCAGGTCTTACCGCGGAAGAAGATTTGGAGGAGACGACGTTTCAGAGTATGAAAAAACGTCTCCCGTGGCTGATCATCCTGCTGTTTTTGGGAATGGTTGTATCTTCGGTTGTCGGAATTTTTGAGACGGTCGTTGCAGTGATCCCGATTGTGATGTGTTTCCAGTCATTGATTTTAGATATGGCAGGAAATGTCGGAACCCAGTCGCTTGCGGTGACGATCCGTGTGCTGATGGATGAGAATTTAAACCGGAAAGATAAGTTTGGACTGATTTTGAAAGAGATGCGCATTGGTTTTGCAAATGGACTGTTTCTTGGAATTATGGCATTTGTATTTATCGGACTCTATGTGTGTTTCATAAAAGGGAATGCGCTTTCCTATTCGTTTTTGATCTCAGGCTGTGTGGGAGTTTCCTTAATGCTTGCGATGGTGATCTCGAGCCTTGTCGGAACAACGATCCCACTGCTTTTCCATAAGATCAAAGTCGATCCGGCGGTCGCGTCAGGACCACTTATCACAACCGTGAATGATCTGGTAGCAGTGGTTACTTATTATGGACTGGTCTGGTTGTTTATGATCGAATTATTGAAGATTTAACATTTTGTATAGGTAATCTTTACCTTTTCTTTAGAATAATCCATGTGTATTTTAAGAATGAACCGTTATACTCGGTAACAGTAAAAATGTTACAGAGTATAGCGGAGGTCATTCCAAATGAAATATATCACATTTACAATCCCATGTTACAATTCAGAAAATTATATGCGAAGATGTGTGGATTCACTTTTGGTGGGCGGCGAGGATGTCGAGATCCTCATTATTGACGATGGTTCTTCCGACCGGACAGGTGCGATCGCAGATGAATACGAAATGCTTTATCCAAACATTGTAAAAGCGGTGCATAAGCCAAACGGCGGTCATGGTTCCGGTGTGAACAAAGGGCTGGAGCTGGCGCATGGACTTTATTATAAAGTCGTGGATTCCGACGACTGGTTCGACCGTGATGCTTATCTGAAAATGTTAGATAAAATTAAGAGCTTTGAAATTGCCAGCGAGGATGCACAGATCAGGGAAGCAATCTGTGAAAATCGTATCAGAGAAGAAAATCTGTCAGGAAGATGTGTTGAGATTCAGCAAAAGGAACAGGAAAAATTCCCGGATCTGATCATCTGTAATTATGTGTACGATCATCTGGATGAGGGAATCCAGAAACCGATGAATTACAGAAATGTATTTCCAACTGAAAAAATGTGCAACTGGAACACAATCGGACATTTTCATCCATCGCAGTATTTGATTATGCATGCACTTATGTTTCAGACGAAAGTATTGAGACAGTCGGGGGTAAAACTGCCGGAGCACACGTTTTATGTGGATAACCTGTTTTCCTATCAGCCGCTTCCGTATGCGAAGAATCTCTACTACATGGATATTGACCTGTATCATTGCTACCTTGGAAGGGAAGATCAGTCGGTCAACGAGAAAGTCCTGATGAAGCGTATCGACCAGCAGATCCGCGTGACAGAGCTTGTTGCAAAAAGTGTGGATTTAAGAGAAGTGAAAAAAATGTATCCAAAACTGGCCGTTTACATGATGCGCAATATTTCAATCATGTTGTCCATTTCTTCAATCCATCTTCTTCTGATCAAAACAGAGGAGGCGTTCCAGAAACGTAAAAGGATGTGGGAGCAGGTGAAGGATTATGACAGGATACTTTATTACCGGTTAAGATGTTCTACCTTAAGCGGTCTTACTTATCTGCCGGGAAGATTAGGTGGAAAAATCACAGTCGGCGGCTACCGCATGGCAAGAAAAATTTATCAGTTCCAGTGATAAGAAAAAAGTACAGAGGAATAAAGATATGGCACAGATTTATATTGCATTTGTAGATACACCGGGATTTTTTGCCGGAATGATACGGCAGGTCATCAAACAGAAGTACATTCATGTGGTTCTTTCGATGGATGCGGAACTTGAGGAGGCATACAGTGTGGGACGCAGAAATCCTGCGGTTCCGCTGTTTGCCGGATTTGAAAAAGAGGATAAAAGAAAAATCTTAACGGTGTTTCCAACGGCTGATTATATGGTGTGTAGTATTGAGTGTTCGCTTGTACAAAAGGAGGCAATCCGTCAGGAACTGCGTCTGGCTATGCAGGAAAGATTTCATTATCATTATGCAGTTGCAGGATTACCATTTATTTTGTGGAACATTCCATTTTACCAGGAAAACCATTACACCTGTTCTTCCTACGTGGCACGGGTATTAGAGGAGTACGGTGTCTGTCATTGGGAAAAACATTTTTCCCTTGTGACACCAAAGGATTTCATGGAAAAATTTGGACGGAAACGGATTTTTGAAGGAAGTTTGAGAGAATTAGTGGAAATGTCTGTGCAGGAAGAAACGGTTTGTGCTGTTGAAAAAATTGCGTAACAGTTCTGTCCAAAAAAGAGGAAAGGTGGCTACGTGGATATGAAAAAGAAAATCTTGCAGACAGTCC
>SFQZ01000008.1 GCA_004562915.1 bacterium | reverse complement strand
CATAGGAAGTAATATGCCCCAGTCTCTGCATATATTTGACCGTACTTTCTTTTTCTGTGGGACTGATCTCTTCCCGGAAAAAATTCATAAAATGAAACAGCAATTCAAATATCAGACTGTGAAATCGCAGAATATAATTTGAAGACTGCAGAGGGTATAATTCACTGATCGTATGCAGATATTCCCGAATGTGCTGATACTCTTCCTGTTTTTGCGGATCCTGTGACAGTCCTGAAAAAGTAAATCGTATCTGATCCATATCAGGAATATAACGTTTCAAAAACGGGTAAGGTATTTGGATCAGCATTTCCCGGGAATGATCCTGCATCTGCATACTGTGAATCTCTCTTGAATTAATGACCAGAAAATCACCGCTTTCAATGATATAATGTCGATTTTCTCCCAGACACCATTCTTCCCTGCCTTCTAAAATATATAGAATTTCCAGACTGTTGTGCCAGTGAGGGGCAGTGTAGGTGTGGTAATAGTCATTTATACGAAAACGGATATCAATATCGGAATGATATGGAATGTTTTCGTGACGATAACTCAGCATGGGACGCTCCTTAGGTAGTAAGATATTAAAACTCAAAAGAGTCTTGAAGAATGGTCACAGAGTTCCGTTCAGATGAAGATTTAGTTTACGAACCAAAAGCACCGGATCGATACCATGTTCAGCTGCAGCCTGTTCCAGTGTTTCTCCGTCAGAGGAAGCACAGCCGATACAGTTCATACCTGATTCCATAAGAAGAGAGGCAGCTCTCTCATCCATTGCAAGAAGTTCTGTGATAGTAGTATCTTTTGTAATATACATAATATATGTTCCTTTCTGAAGTTAAAGAATATCAATCTGGCACATGGCCATAGATCTCAGGGCATTTTCATGACTTTCAGGTGTGACCCCGGCACAGCAGGAAGCATCAACAGCCAGAGGCAATTCGGGAACAAAAGCCTTAAGCAGTAATGCGTTTGAAATCACACAGATATCTGTACACAAGCCAACCAGTGTGACGGAAGAAATTTTCTGTTCCCGTGTCAGATTAGTCACATATTCTGCCAGCTGGACACTCCCGAAAGATGGTTTGTCAAAAACTTTGTCTTCCGGTTTTACACATTCAGATATCTGTTCATCCAGTTCCCATCCGATACTTCCCTGTATGCAGTGTGGTACAGGAAGTTTTTTTCCTTCTGCAGTGTCCATGTAATTTTCCTGATGAGTATCACGGGTATAGATCACTGGTCCTTCCCAGGATAGAATTTTTTCTTTTACAGCAGGAACGATTGCCTGAGCTTCCTTTGTTCCGAGAGCCTGGCTGATAAAATCATTTTGCATATCAATGACAATTAAAAGTGGATTCATAATAGTATACTCCTGATTCAAAGATGAATTTGATAATGATGAAACGGCAGTCTGTCAGTTGTGTCAGAAAACTGCCTGATTTACATGTAGTTTATCATAGAATCTCAAATGTCACAACCGGAGAATTACAGATACCATTTGAAATCCCGGAGCTGCAATGAATCTGGTATTGTACAGAAAACCGGACAGTGGTATACTGTAAGTAGAAGAAAGGCGGGATTTTATGGCGAAAAGTGCAAATCAAAAAAGAAAAATATTGTTGCTTGAGAGGATATTGGAAGAAACAGATGAAAATCATCCCATAGGAATGCGGGACATTATTGAAAAGCTGGCGGCGGCGGACATTCAGGCAGAGCGGAAAAGTATTTATGGGGATCTGGATGAGCTTAGAAACGTAGGGATGAATATTCTGTTCAGAAAGGGAAAACCAACCGGATATTTCTTGAAACAAAGTCCTGAAAATAGTACATATGATCCGTTGATGGAAACTGCATGTACTGTGGAATCGACCGTGATATCTGAAACAGCAGATGTAGAAGATAGTACCTTTGAAAATGCGGGAGAAAGTACGAGGAAGGCTGCAGTTGCGGAGAACTGGGAAAAAACTGAGGGGGAATACATCGAAGTACAATTGAGATGTAAAAAGAGTGCTGTCCCCGGTCTGCGTGTGCGTTATGGAGAAAATTGTCGGATTTTGAAAGAAGAAGAAAAACATGAGATCGTAGAAGTTCCGGAAATCCCCGGGAACGCTTTTTATGGCTGGCTTTCGGCACAGGGCGGTGCAGTGAAGATTATAAAACCAAAAGAAACAGTAAAAGAGTATCGAAGACTGCTGAAAAAACTTCTGGAAGGATATAAGAAACAATGATGGTGGGCATACTTGAAGGAGGAATGACGGGTGGACAAGTTTGAGCTTTCAGAAGAATATGAGGTGATGCGGGAGATACCTGATTATGGTTTTTCCGGGAGAGAGGATCTGGAAGAAATTATACTTCCGAAATCTGTGGAACGGATTGGAAGATATGCCTTTTACAATTGTAGAAATCTGAGAAAAATTACGTTTTTCAGTAATATTCAGGATGTAGGAAGCGGTGCTTTTACAGGATGTCATCAGGTTCATCATCTGGATGTGACAATTATGACAGGTGATACGTCATGTTTGAAAGATTTCCTTCAGGAACTGACTGAGGAGATGGTGGTAGAGTATCGGGGAGCAGAGTATGCCAGACTTATGTTTCCGGAGTATTTTGAGGAGGGGGTGGAGAACACACCTGCAAGAATACTCATGACGCAGATTCACGGTTCCGGTTTAAAGTACAGGAATTGTTTTTATAAAAAAGAGTTTCTGTTTGAAGAATATGATGCTCGTTTTCCATATGCAGAGGCGGTAGAGTCTGAAACATTCCTGCAGGAAATGGTACTGGGAAGGCTGATGTTTCCTTACAAACTGACGGAGAAGAGCAAACAGCAGTATGAGGTATATCTGAGGAGACATCTGGTAGAAACAGGGAAGTGTCTGGTCAGTAAACATGATACGGTAAGGCTGAACTGGCTTTTAGAGCATTATCTGGAGGAAAAACGACAGGCTGAAGAACTTCTGGAGATATCCGGAAAACTGCGTACCGCAGAGTGTACTGCCTGTTTGATGGAATGGAAAAAGCGAAAACTTGGAGACACAACAAGCACAGGTATCCCTGATTTTGATTTTTAGCATCTATGATAGGAGAATAACATGACGATTATACAGGAGCAGCAGAGGCAGGAACTGGAAAAATATGATCTGTGCAGAGAGATTCTGGTAAATTCCAGAAATGAACTCTATCTGTCTATGCGTTTTCTGGATGTGGCGTTGTCCTCTCTGGAATTATTGCCTGACGGAAATACGGAAAGTTGGGGATGCGATGGGAGAATATTTCATTATTATCCGACATATCTTTTGCATTTGTATCAGGAAGATTCTGTTCGGATCAACCGTGGGTTTCTGCATCAGATCTTTCACTGTATGTTCGGTCATATCTGGAATCAACCGGTCGGGTTACATGAGGCCTGGAAAGCGGACTGGGATCTTGGCTGTGATATTGCTGCGGAATATCTGATTGACAGCCTTCCGTTTCGATGTATCCGTCAGGCCCCATCACCCTGGAGAAGAGAATGCTATCGGAGAATACAGGAAAAAATGCATGTGGTAACGGCTCAGAAAGTGTATGGATTCTTGGAATCTATGGATCCTTCCAAACCGGAATACCGCCGCCTGATTCAGGAATTTCGAAGGGATGATCATCGGTTCTGGTATCAGCCGCCGGAAAATCAAAACCGACAGCAGAGTCAGAAAGAATGGGATGATATACGGGAGAAGATGCAGTCGGAAATTGAATTGTTTTCCAAAGAAGCGTCCCAGGAAGCAGGACACTTGACAGAAGTACTGCGTGTGGAGAACCGGGAAAAATATGATTATAGAGAATTTTTGAAAAAATTTTCTGTTCTGAAGGAAGAAATGAAAGTCGACCTTGATACTTTTGATTACATTTTCTATAATTATGGGATGAATTTATACGGAAATATGCCTCTGATCGAACCTTTAGAAACCAGTGAAGTACAGAAGATCGAGGATTTTGTGATCGTGATAGATACATCCATGTCCTGTAAAGGAGAACTGGTAAAAACGTTTTTGGAACAAACCTATCAGATCCTATCGCAGACAGAGAGTTTTTTCAGAAGAATCAATATTCGTATCCTGCAGTGTGATGAGAAAGTGCAGGATGATACAAAGATTGAGAATGGAGAGCAGCTTCGGCAGTATATGGAACATCTGGAGATCAAAGGACAGGGCGGAACAGATTTCCGACCGGCATTTCTGTATGTACAGGAGCTGATGGCAAAAAAGGCATTTCATAAACTGAAAGGACTGCTTTATTTTACAGACGGATACGGAACATATCCGGTCAGGATGCCCCCCTATGATGTGGCATTTGTTTTTCTGGAGCAGGATTATCAGGATGTGGATGTGCCGGCCTGGGCGATGAAACTGATATTGACGGAGGACGAGATAGTTTATGAACATTAAGCGGGCAAAACAGGAGATCAAAGATTCGATTCAGGCGTATCTTCTGAAAAATGAGTATGGAGAATATGAGATTCCGGTGATTCGACAGCGGCCGATTCTTCTGATCGGTCCCCCGGGAATTGGGAAAACGCAGATTATGGAACAGATCGCCAGGGAGTGTAAGCTGGGTCTTGTCTCCTATACGATCACCCACCATACCAGACAAAGCGCCATTGGACTTCCTTTCATATCTAAAAAAGAATATGGCGGTGTGGAACATGCGGTGACAGAATATACTATGAGCGAAATTGTGGCTTCCATATATGATGAAATGGAAAAGACAGGACTCAGAGAAGGGATTCTGTTTATTGATGAGATCAATTGTGTGTCGGAAACACTTGCACCGGCTATGCTGCAATTTTTGCAGTGTAAGACTTTTGGAAATCATGCAATTCCTCAGGGATGGATCATCGTGGCCGCAGGTAATCCGCCAGAATATAATAAATCAGTACGTGAATTTGACCTTGTGACATTGGACAGGGTAAAGAAAATTGATGTTACAGCTGATTTTTCTGTATGGAAAGAATATGCATATCAGGTAGGAGTTCATCCGGCGGTCATTTCTTATCTGAATATTCGCAGACAGTATTTCTATGTTATGGAAACAACAGTGGACGGAAAAATGTTTGCGACACCAAGAGGATGGGAGGATCTGTCACGACTGTTAGAAGTGTATGAAAAGCTGCAGAAGCCAGTGGATCGGGAAGTTGTGCTTCAATATATTCAGTATCCGAAAGCTGCAAAAGATTTTGCAAATTATCTGGAACTTTATAGAAAATATCAGACGGATTATCAAATAGAGGCAGTACTGGCAGGAATGATAGATCCGATACTGATCAAAAAAGTGGCCCATGCGTCTTTTGATGAAAAACTAAGTGTGATCGGGCTTTTATTATCCGGGCTGTTCCGGGATTTTAGACTGTATTTTGAAAAAGAGAAAATGGTATCCTGCGTGTATTCAATTTTAAAAGAGTTTCGGAATACAGGTGGAGGTACAGAAGAATTTGAGCGTTTGGTCATAAAGGTGCAGATGCAGAGAGAAGAGAAGAAAAAAGCAAAGATTCTCACGACAGAGGAAGAAAAATGCAGCAGAGATGCACAGGAGGTTTTGGAACACTGTCTGAAACAGATGAAACAAAGTAGTGAAGAATTTCATGCGGAGCTTTTTGAAGAAGCGAAATGCGTTTTTCGGGCAGAAAAAACAGAATTACAGGAAGTATATGACAAAGCTTCTCAGGAACTGGAACATGTAATGGATTTTATGGAAACAGTGTTTGGCGAAAGCCAGGAAATGGTGGTATTTATCACGGAGCTAAACGGAAATTATTACAGTGTACAGTTTATGGAAAGATATGTTTGTGAAAGGTATTATCACTGGAACGGGCAATTGCTTTTCGGGGAAAGACATAAAATAATACAGGAAAAGATAGAAAAACAGGGATTTTCCATTGACAAACCGAAGTGCAGAGGGTAAGATGGAAAGAAAAAAATTTAGGAGGAGATAGTTATGAAAAATTTCAAGAAAGCAGCCAGCTTACTTTTGGCTTCTGCTTTGATGGTTACTTCTTTTGCGGCATGTGGAGACAAAGCTTCCGATTCTTCCGCAGAAGGTGAGGCAACAGCCAGTGAGGACACCTTTAAAATCGGTGGAATCGGACCTATAACCGGAGCAGCTGCAGTTTATGGAAAAGCTGTTGAGAATGGCGCAAAGCTGGCAGTTGATGAGATCAATGCAGAAGGCGGAATCAACGGAAAACAGATCGAATTCAAATTTGAAGATGATGAGCATGATGCAGAGAAATCTGTGAACGCTTACAATACTCTGAAAGACTGGGGTATGCAGATGCTTCTGGGATGTGTAACATCCAATCCGTGTATTGCAGTTGCAGAAGAAACCAAGAATGATAATATGTTCCAGCTGACACCATCCGGTACAGCAGTAGAATGTGTTCAGTATGAAAACGCATTCCGTGTATGTTTCTCAGATCCGACACAGGGAACAGAATGTGCAAAGTATATCAGTGAAAATGGTCTGGCTACAAAAGTAGCAGTAATCTATGACAGCTCTGATGTATATTCTTCCGGTATTTATGAAGCATTCGCTGCAGAAGCAAAGAATGACGGTATCGAGATCGTATCTGCAGAAGCATTTACCGCAGACAGCAACAAAGACTTCTCTGTACAGATTCAGAAAGCAAAAGATGCCGGTGCAGAACTGGTATTCCTTCCGTTCTATTATACAGAAGCCTCACTGGTACTTCAGCAGGCAGCAGGTATGAATTATGCTCCGATTTTCTTCGGATGTGATGGTATGGATGGTATTCTGGATGTAGAAGGTTTTGATGCATCTTATGCAGACAACCTGATGTTCCTGAGCCCGTTTACTCCAACTTCTACTGATGAAGCAATCCAGACATTTGTAACATCTTTCAAAGATGCTTATGGAGAAACTCCAAACCAGTTTGCAGCAGATGCTTATGACGGAATCTATGCAATCAAAGCAGCAGCAGAAAAGGCAGAGCTTACACCGGATATGAGCGTATCTGATATGTGTGATGCTATGAAAACAGCTATGACTGAGATTTCTATCGATGGTGTAACAGCAAAAGGTCTTACATGGGATGCAAGCGGTGAGCCGAGTAAAGCTCCTATGGTAGTTAAAATTGCAAATGGTGATTACGCAGTAGTTGAATAATAACATCTTGGATAAAAAGGCTGCCTGTTGTACAGACAGCCTTTTGTTCATTTTCATCTTTTCATAACAAAAGAGGTGTCTTATGAGTTTTATTTCTTATCTGATTAATGGCATAAGTTTGGGAAGCGTTTATGCAATCATAGCACTTGGCTATACCATGGTATATGGTATTGCTAAGATGTTGAATTTTGCCCATGGTGATGTCATCATGATCGGCGGATATGTAGTGCTCGTGGCAATGACTTCCATGGGAATACCGTCCATAGCGGCAGTATTGCTGGCAGTTGTTGTATGCACACTGCTGGGCGTTGTGATTGAAAGAGTTGCATATAAACCCCTGCGTAATGCAAGTTCTAATCTGGCAGTGTTGATTACTGCAATCGGTGTCAGCTATCTTTTGCAGAATATTGCACTGCTGTTATTTGGTGCCAATACAAAATCTTTCACATCCGTAGTAACGATTCCTGCATTGAAACTGGCAGGAGGACAATTGATCATATCAGGAGAGACCATCGTGACGATCATCACTTGTATCATTATCATGGTAGCTCTTATGTTGTTTATTAAGAAGACAAGAGCAGGTCAGGCTATGCTGGCAGTGTCAGAAGACAAAGGTGCTGCACTTTTGATGGGTATCAATGTAAACGGAACGATTGCACTTACCTTTGCTATCGGTTCCGGACTTGCCGCTATTGCAGGTGTATTGCTTTGTTCTGCTTATCCTTCACTGACTCCGTATACCGGGGCTATGCCGGGTATCAAGGCATTTGTGGCTGCAGTATTTGGCGGAATCGGTTCTATCCCCGGAGCTTTTATAGGAGGAATCCTTCTGGGAATTATCGAGATTCTTGGTAAGGCTTACATTTCTTCCCAGCTTGCGGATGCCATCGTATTTGCGGTTCTGATTATTGTATTGCTTGTAAAACCTACAGGAATTATGGGCAAAAATATTCAGGAGAAAGTGTAGGTGGCCGATATGTGGAAAAAAATAGGAAAACGAACAAAAAGCAATATCATTACATATGGAATGGTAATCGTAGCATACATTATTGTACAGAGCCTGATGATGACTGGTAATCTTTCCAGTCTGATGCAGGGCCTTCTGGTGCCGCTGTGTGCCTATGTCATTCTGGCAGTTTCCCTGAATCTGGTTGTTGGTATTTCCGGAGAGTTGAGTCTGGGACATGCAGGATTTATGTGTGTGGGCGCTTTTTCCAGTGCATTTTTTTCAAAATGTACGCAGGCAGCCATCACCAACAGCGGGCTGCGTTTCTTTCTGGCAATACTGATCGGTGCGGCAGTTGCAGCTGTATTTGGGATTTTGATTGGTATTCCGGTACTTCGTCTGAGAGGCGATTATCTGGCAATTGTAACACTGGCTTTTGGAGAAATTATCAAGAACCTGATCAATGTTCTTTATATAGGTCGCGACAGCAACGGCATGCATTTTTCCATGAAGGATTCCATGTCACTGAATCTGGAAGCAGATGGAGAAATTTTGATCAATGGTGCAAAAGGTATTACAGGTACACCGAAAGATTCTAATTTTACGATCGGTGTTATTTTGATCCTGATCACACTGGTGATTGTTCTGAATCTGATTCATTCCAGAGACGGACGTGCAATCATGGCAATCCGTGACAACAGAATTGCAGCAGAATCCATCGGAATCAGTATTACAAAATACAAACTGATGGCATTTACCGTGTCTGCTTCACTGGCAGGTGTGGCAGGTGTTCTGTATGCACATAACCTGTCTACTCTTACGGCATTGCCGAAAAACTTCGGATATAACCAGTCAATTATGATTCTGGTATTTGTAGTGCTGGGTGGAATCGGAAATATCCGTGGTTCTATTATTGCGGCGGTGCTTCTTACTCTGCTGCCGGAGCTGCTTCGTGGACTGAATGATTATCGTATGCTGATTTATGCGATTGTGTTGATTATCATGATGCTCTTTAACTGGGCACCGAGGGCGATTGAATGGAGAGAAAAACATCTTAAGTTTAAAAGACATAAAGAAAAGGAGGCTCAGTAATTATGGCAGATATCATGTTGGAAATAAAAAATCTGGGCATTTCCTTTGGCGGTCTGAAAGCCGTTCAGGATTTTGATATTACGATTGAGAAAGAGCAGCTTTATGGTCTGATTGGTCCGAACGGTGCAGGGAAAACTACAGTATTTAACCTTCTTACCGGGGTTTACCGTCCGGATACCGGAAAAATTCTTTTGAATGGAAATGATATTACCGGAAAGAGTATTATCGATATCAATAAAGCAGGAGTAGCCAGAACGTTCCAGAATATCCGTCTTTTTAAAGAACTGACGGTAATAGAAAACGTTAAGGTAGGACTGCATAATCATCATCACTATTCTACAATCGAAGGTATTTTGCGTCTCCCGAAATATCATAAAGTGGAGAAAGAGATTGAGGAAAAAGCCATGGAACTTTTACAAGTCTTTGGCCTGGAAAAGGAAGCGCAATATAAAGCATCCAATCTTCCTTATGGAAAGCAGAGAAAACTGGAGATTGCCCGTGCTCTGGCTACAGATCCGTGTCTTCTGCTTTTGGACGAGCCGGCTGCCGGAATGAATCCAAATGAAACAAAGGAATTGATGGATACCATTCGTTTTGTAAGAGAACAGTTCCACATGACCATTCTTCTGATTGAGCATGATATGAAACTGGTAAGCGGTATCTGCGAAAAGCTGACGGTGCTGAATTTTGGTCAGATTCTGGCACAGGGAGGCACAGCAGAGGTTCTGAAGAATCCGCAGGTTATCACGGCATATCTGGGAGAATAGGAGGTACGGTTATGGCTATGTTAGAGATCAAAGACCTGGAAGTGTACTATGGTGTAATCCAGGCAATCAAGGGTATATCTTTTGAAGTCAATAAAGGTGAGGTTATCGCTCTGATTGGTGCCAACGGTGCCGGTAAGACTACCATTCTTCATACGATTACCGGCTTGCTTTCTCCGAAGAAAGGTTCTGTGATGTATGAAGGAACTGATATAACCAAAATCCCGGCTCATAAAATTGTCTCATTGGGAATGGCTCATGT
Source organism: bacterium (assembly GCA_004562915.1). Taxonomy (GTDB): domain Bacteria; phylum Bacillota; class Clostridia; order Lachnospirales; family Lachnospiraceae; genus Oliverpabstia. Next base: position 49,008 of record SFQZ01000008.1, on the reverse strand, counting down.
TCCGGAAGGACGAAGAGTATTTGCAGATCTGAGTGTATACGAAAATCTGAAGATGGGTGCATATACACGAAAAGATAAGAATGAAGTGGAAGAAACTCTGGAAAGAGTGTATGAGCGTTTCCCGAGATTGAATGAGCGAAAAAACCAGATGGCAGGTACATTGAGCGGTGGTGAGCAGCAGATGCTCGCTATGGGAAGAGCCCTGATGTCCAAACCGAAGATTATTTTGATGGACGAACCATCCATGGGTCTGTCACCGATTCTGGTTAATGAAATCTTTGATATTATTCAGGAAGTATCCAAGAGCGGGACTACAGTACTTTTGGTAGAACAGAATGCGAAAAAGGCATTGTCTATTGCAGACCGTGCGTATGTACTGGAAACCGGAAAAATTGTACTGGAAGGTAAAGCAGAGGATCTTCTGAATGATGACTCTATAAAGAAAGCATATTTAGGAGAATAGGGGGTGCATCTTATGGAGAATGTAGTAATTACAATTGCAAGACAATATGGAAGTGGTGGTAAGACCATCGGAGCCATGTTGGCAAAAGATTTGGGAGTGAACTGTTACAGCAGAGAAATCCTGAAACTGGCATCTGAGGAGAGCGGAATCAATGAGCGCCTTTTCGGAGAGAAAGATGAACGTTTGAAGATTCCAAGCTGGTTTAAACCTCTGAAACGCCCATATGAGGGAGATCTGATACCGCCGGAGAGCAGTGGATTTGTATCAGATGATAATTTATTCAATTATCAGGCGAAGATTATCAAAGATCTGGCCGGATCGGAATCCTGTGTGATCGTAGGAAGATGTGCAGATTATGTGCTGCGTAATTATCCCAATGTGATCAGTGTATTTATCCATGCTGACAGAGAATTCTGTATTGAACGTGCATTGGAAAGAAACAGTATGACACGAAAAGAAATGGAAAAATTTATCGCGAAGACTGATAAATATCGTGGGGATTTTTACAAATATTATACTGGTCGTGAATGGACAGACGCAAGGAATTATGATTTGTGTCTGGATTCCGGAAAACTGGGATTTGAAAAATGTGTGGAAGAAATAAAATCATATAAGAAAATTCGATTTGGAGAATGAAAGAGACGAATTGAAAGCATCCCGGGGAGAAGAAAATCCCCGGGATGTTTTGTTGTAAAAGTGCGGGTTATGAATTATAATGAGTACAGTATTGTAGGAGCTGCATGCAGCGAGTAATCCGTAATCAGTTTGGCACACACATCATTATATGGTAATAACAGTGCAAAACAGGGGGGAGTATCAAATGAAAAGAAAAATAGTGACAGGCAGTAAAGTGCTTTTGCTTATTATACTTCTTGTCGGCAGTCATTATCTGCTGGGGGGAGATACAGCAGTTTTTCTTAAATGGTGGGCTTCACTTTTGGTGCTTGGCATTGGTTTCCTTCCGCTGACTGGTCGTCTTTTTCCTTCTTTCAAGGATGGCGGTTGGCTTGTATCGAAAGTATTGGGGATTGCGGGGAGTGGTTTTATCATCTGGCTTCTGGTCTGTTGCAGGCTGGCAGCGTTTACGGCTCCCGTATGTGTGAGCATAACAACAGCAGTGATTCTTTTGATCTGGCTTTTTTTGTCAGGAAGAAATAATATTCGTGAAAATGATGCGTCCAGACCTTTTTTTGCGGGAGATTTTGGGACTGTTCTTGATGACGAGCTTATATTCACTTTTTCCTTTCTGATCTGGACTTACTTTGCAGGTTTCCATCCGGCTGCTTACGGTACAGAAAAGTTCATGGATTATGGATTTATGGCGGCAATGATGCGGAGTGAGACACTACCGGCAAAGGATCTTTGGTATGCTGGCGGTGTTTTGAATTATTATTATGGTGGACAGTATTTTGCAGTGTTTCTTACTAAACTTACAGGGACGCAGGTAGCACAGACATATAATCTTATGCGGACTATGGTAGCCGGATTTGCCTATGCATTGCCATTTGTACTGGTGCGCCAGATGATTCTTGATATTCGGGACAGAGAGCATAAGTTTCGGGAAGGTTTGGCAGTGCTGGGAGGTCATCTTGCCGGCGCAGGAGTATCACTTGCAGGAAATATGCATTATGTGGTAGTGGGGAAATTGCTCCCATGGATTCGGAAAATCTTTCATCTTCCGGAAGGAGATTATACCTACTGGTTCCCGAATTCCACAAGATATATCGGTTATTATCCGGCGGAGAACGATAAGACCATACATGAGTTTCCGTCTTATTCTTTTGTGTTGGGAGATCTTCATGCACATGTTGTCAATGTTATGTTTGTTCTGACAGTGATCTGCCTGATTTATGCTATGGTGCAGAAGTATAAAAAAAATCATTATTTATATTATGGGATGATATCTGAACATCTGACGGGAGAAAATAAGAAGTTCTATCAAAATATAGTAAAAGAAGCATTATTGGAACCATATGTATGGATATTTTCTTTTTTTATTGGATTGTTTCATTGGACCAATTACTGGGATTTTGTGATTTATTTCGTGATGGGCGGATTAGGCGTTATTTATTGTAATTATCTGAAATTTTGTCAGTTGCCGGACAGGAAATGGAGGATGAAAGTGACAGTGGCTGTCAGCATCCTTCATGCTGTTTGGGTGTGGATCTGGGGAAGCTTGTTTGCACTTCCGTTTACTTTACAGTTTGAAACTATGGTAAACGGTGTGGCATTGGCTCAGAATCATTCCCGTCCATATCAGTGGTGGCTGATATGGGGACTTCCTTTTTTAGTTACGGTGTTCTATATGATATTTGTGATCCGAGACAGAAAAAAAGATGAAATCCTTCCGGAAGCTTCGGATTTTTTCGGGATAATCCTTGGATTTTCAGCAATCGGACTGATCCTGATCCCGGAACTGGTATATGTAAGAGATATTTACGAAAAAGAATATGCCCGCTCCAACACCATGTTTAAGCTGACTTATCAGGCTTTTATCATGTTTGGCATATTAATGGGATACGCTTTTGTGAGACTCTGGATGGAGAAAAAACATGGAATACGAAAAACGATTATCACATTCGGATTTGTCTGTTTTATCGGATGTTGCTTCTATATTACAACAGCCGTTCATGCGTGGTTCGGTCAGGTTTGGGACAGGAACCAGTATCAGGGACTGGATGCCACAGCATTTCTGGAAAAGAATTTTGCCGAGGACGCTTCGGCAATACGTTGGCTGAATGAAAATGTTGAGGGAACTCCTGTAGTATTGGAAGCAAATGGGGACAGTTACAGTGATTATGAGAGAGTTTCGGCCATGACAGGTCTTCCGACTATTTTGGGATGGTATGTTCATGAATGGTTGTGGCGATGTGGTACCGAGGAACTGAATCAGAGGATTGGAATCGTAGAAGCAGTTTACACATCGAGTGACCAGGAACTGGTCAAAAGCATTCTGGAAGAATATCAGGTGGAATATATCTTTGTTGGACGGATGGAACAGGAAAAATATGAGAATTTGAACGAAAATATGTTGAAATCTTTGGGAAATGTTGTATTTCAGGATAATAATTCGGGAACTTATATACTTCAGGTCGGCTTTGGAGCTTCTGTTGAATGAACAGCAATGAATTACGAGGAGATACGGGGAGGAATGGATAGCATGATCACACAGCAGTGTATATTTTTAGCTGAGAAATATGGAATGGAATATAAAAATTCTTCTATCTGGGGAACATTTGAGAATTTTCCTGTGTTCATAAGGATACAGAACGATACGATTCTTATGAATATTGGAATGACTTTTAGTGTGGAAGCAGGAAGAAGAGGAATGGAGGAATTGTTGGCTGACAGATCCTTTATGGATAAATTCGGTGCCTCTTATGGGCGGCTGACAGATCAGACGATCCAGGTGGATTTTCCGGTGACTGAAAATACAATGGCAAAAATGGAATCCATGATGCTGTGGATTACAGGAACCTTGGGAAAAATCTGTGGCGTACCCAATGAATGTCTGTATGAAATGACTTGCCGACCCAAACTCAAAGAAAAGGATCAACAGATATTTACGCCCAGAAAAGGCGAAATGACGGCGAAAGAAATGATGGAAAAGGATATGAAAATTGAGATGCCTTTTTCGGAATTTTCCTTGTATAACCATGTAATGGATCGTTTCAAATTGATTAAATTAAAAGATCGGAAGGAAACGTATCTTAAGGGAACGATAGGAGCATTTCTTGGTGCCCTTGTGGGAACAATCCCCTGGATTCTTGTGGGCGGATTCGGGTGGATCGCCGGATGGCTTGGGTTTCTGATCACTCTGGCAGCGACAAAAGGATATGATCTTTTTTGGGGAAAACGGGGAAAAGGGCGTCTGCTGATCATTATAGCTATGTCTGTTGCGGCAGAGTTTTTTGCTGAGGCAGGAGCAGAAGTATTCTCCGTAGGAAGATATATCCTGAATGGATCTCTCGGGGGGATCTTTGCCAATATCCCCAAGTATATCTTCTATACGTTTGTGAACAATGTAAACTATCGATGGTCTGTGCGGATCAATCTGATTCTTGGATTTGTATTTGTACTGATCGGAAGTGTAAAAGCAATCATTGATATGATTGATGAGGAGTGAACGATATCTTTTGGTTCGTAAGCAATATAAAGTAACGAAACCGACGAAATTGTTTCTTCCATACCGATGTCGGTTCACTTCACCCGATGACATGATTTGGGTGTTAAAAGAGATTACGAATTGTTTCACTGCAAGCAGCTTCCACACGGTAATCATGACATTGGTATGAAAGAAACTTTCACGAACTAAGACATATCTTATGCAAAATGAAACTGTACAGCACGTTCTTCCACCAGTCTGACGGTTTCTTCTGATGGATTGGAGATCACAGCTGCCATTGTTACATCACATGGAGGGTTGTTCTGTATACTGTCGATTGCGGAAGTGACAGCAGAGACATCTCCGCTTACAAAAATGCATACATGTCCTCCGCACTTATAATCCCAGGTCCGGAAAGATACCTGTGCTGTTTTGAGCATCTGGTCGGCTGCCAGAATAGCATTGGCGCTGCCCAGAACTTCAACGATTCCAAAAGCTCCGTATTTCATCTGATTTCCTCCCTTTCCCGGTTTATTTGAAAATAGTTGCGTTGATGGCTGCTTCTGTGTCAGGGGACGGAGAAGCAATTACAGTATGGTACACAATTTTAGAAATAGGTTTGGCAGTTTCGAGAGCCACTTCCATAGCGGCATTGACATCTGATACACTGCCGCGCATTTTTACGCAGGCACCGCTTTTTAAACGGTTACGTTCCACCCCTTGGATTTTCACGTCCGCAGCTTTTGTGGCTGCATCCAGAGCTACAAAACAGGCACAGAGACTGTCAAGCTCGAATATTCCAATTGCCTGTCCTTCATAATTTTTATCCATAAAAACCTCCTGAAACCGTAGCATACGGTTATCACTGTCCGGAAACAGTGTATTCATGATTTGCTGTAGTAAAATAATTTTATCATAGATGAGAGAATTATTCCATCAGTTTCGAATAAAAATTAATTGTATTGCCCTTTAGACACTCCTATACTTGCTTTTTGGCTTTCCAGCTACTATAATATCTATGGATTTCCTAACGTGATCAAAATAAAAACCAGGAAGGATATTGGTAAGATGTTAGAGGGAAAAACGGTAGTTTTGGCTGTGACAGGAAGTATAGCAGCATATAAGATTGCATCATTGGCAAGCAGTCTTGTTAAACTGCATGCGGATGTGCAGGTGTTGATGACGAAAAATGCTACGAATTTTATAAATCCGATCACCTTTGAGACGTTGACAGGCAATAAATGCCTTGTGGATACTTTTGATCGAAATTTTGAATTCAGCGTGGAGCATGTATCTCTGGCAAAGAAGGCAGATGTAGTAATTATCGCTCCGGCTTCTGCAAATGTGATCGGAAAGCTGGCTCACGGGATTGCGGATGATATGCTGACTACAACCATATTGGCATGTAAGTGTAAAAAAATTATTTCACCTGCCATGAATACGAATATGTATGAAAATCCTATTGTACAGGACAACCTCAAAATCCTTGCAAAATATGGATTTGAGGTGATACATCCTGCAGTAGGATTGCTGGCCTGCAAAGATATCGGAGCAGGCAAGATGCCGGAACCGGAAGTGCTTCTGGAATATATATTGAAAGAAGTCGCATATAAAAAAGATCTGGCAGGAAAAAGAATACTGGTAACAGCCGGACCGACTCAGGAGCCGGTGGATCCGGTGAGATATCTGACCAATCACTCTACAGGAAAGATGGGGTATGCAATTGCGAGGGTGTGTAGTTTCCGGGGGGCAGATGTGACTCTGGTGACTGGAAAAACGAGTCTTCCGAGACCGATGTTTATGAATATTGTAGAAATAACGACTGCCAGAGAGATGTTTGAGGCGGTTACAGAAAGATTTGCAGAACAGGATATTGTGATCAAAGCGGCTGCTGTGGCGGATTATCGCCCCAGACAGGTAAGCACGGAAAAAGTTAAAAAGTCGGATGATGCTCTTTTTATGGAACTGGAGCGTACGGATGATATCCTGAAATATCTGGGAGAGCATAAGAGGTCAGAACAGTTTTTATGCGGATTCTCCATGGAGACAGAAAATATGCTGGGTAATTCCAGAGCGAAATTGGCGAAAAAGAACCTGGATATGATCGTGGCGAATAACTTGAAAGTACCGGGTGCCGGATTTGCCGGCGATACCAATGTAGTAACTCTGATTACGAGAGATGAGGAAACGGAACTTCCATTGCTGAGCAAGGAAGAGACTGCGGTACAGATTCTCAATAAAATTTGCTGTTTGATTGATAAACAGTAACTGTTACATGTAAACCGGGCAATATGCCCATCTATGTATTGTATCCCGGAAAGAAGAAAATTTCGATGGGAATAATAACAAGGAGAAAAAATATGACAACACAATCTAAAACAACGCAGCTTGCAATTCTCGGGCTCATGACAGGAGTTTTGCTTCTCATGGCCTATACGCCGTTAGGATATCTGAATATCGGTCCTTTGGCAATTACTTTTAATATGATTCCTGTGGCAATCTGTGCTATTACTCTGGGGCCGGCAGGCGGAGCAATTGCCGGAGCTGTGTTTGGACTTACCAGTTTCCTGCAGTGCATCGGTATAGGCGGAACCAGTGCAATGGGAGCAATATTATTTGAAATCAATCCGATGCTGGCATTTATTCAGAGATTTGTACCACGTGTTCTGAATGGCTTTTTGCTGGGGTATATTTTCCAGGCAGTGAGAAGATGGAAAAATTCCTATCTGGCCTGTACAATTACCGGATTTTTCTCGGCATTTTTAAATACTGTATTTTTTATGACGGCACTGATTTTGCTCTATGGAAACACGGAATATGTGCAGGGGCTGATGGGCGGAAAAAATGTAATTGTTTTTGTATGTACCTTTGTCGGGATCAATGCGGTATTTGAGATGATTTCTTCTACAGTTATCACAGGTGCGGTAGGAGCAGCTTTGGTAAAGGCACGTCTTGTTCCGTCGATACAGAAGAATCTACAGGCTGACAAAGTAAAATAAAGACACAGAAAGAGAGTTTGGGTATGGTTTTAGCAATCGATATCGGAAATACAAATATTGTGGTCGGGTGTATAGATCACGAAAAAACATATTTTATAGAGCGTCTGTCCACTGACAGAAGCAAGACAGAACTGGAATATGCGATTATGATAAAAAATGTTCTGGATATCTATCAGATTGGGGCTGAAAAGCTGAACGGCGGCATCGTATGTTCTGTTGTACCGCAGATTACGCAGATTGTTCGGATTGCAGCAGAAAAGATTCTTCGCCGTGAAGTGATGGTGTTGGGACCGGGAATTAAAACAGGAATGAATATTCTCATGGATAACCCGGCACAGGTAGGAAGTGATCTGATTGCAGATGCAGTAGGTGCGATCGCAGAATATCCGGCTCCCTTGATTATTTTTGACATGGGGACTGCGACTACGGTTTGTGTGGTGGATGAAAAGAAAAACTATATCGGTGGAATGATTCTACCGGGCGTACGTACTGCATTGGATGCGCTGACAGCAAGGGCTGCGCAGCTCTCTGGGATTGATTTGGTACCACCGAAGCGCACGATTGGTAAAAATACCATCGAGTGTATGAAAAGCGGTGTGATCAACAGTAACGCAGCAAGTGTGGATGGACTGATTGTCAGAATAGAAGAAGAATTAGGCTGTAAGGCAACGGTTGTGGCAACAGGTGGTCTGGCAAAGAGTATCATTCCTCATTGCAGAGAAAAAGTAATCCTTGATGATGATCTTCTTCTGAAAGGTCTTCAGATTATTTATGAAAAAAACAGATAAGTTTGTACGTGGTTAAAAGCATATAAAAAATAAAAGGAAAAGAGGATATATTATGGCATTGAAAAGAGATTCTATCTGTGTACAGGGTGGCTGGGAACCGAAGAATGGAGAACCCCGGGTACTGCCAATCTATCAGAGCACCACATTTCGTTATGAGACCAGTGAGGAAATGGGTAAATTATTTGATTTGGAGGCTGACGGATATTTTTATTCCAGACTGCAGAATCCCACATGTGATCTGGTAGCGAAAAAAATCTGTGATCTGGAGGGTGGTGTTGCCGCAATGCTCACTTCTTCCGGACAGGCAGCTACGATGCTGGCAGTGACTAATATCTGTGAGGCAGGAGATCATGTGATCTGTGCGTCAAAAGTATATGGCGGAACTTCCAATCTTCTTTCTGTTACATTAAAACGGTTCGGAATCGAGACGTCTCTGGTGGATCAGGAGCTTCCGGCAGAAGAACTGGAAAAATACTTTAAACCAAATACAAAGGCTGTCTTTGCCGAGACAGTATCCAACCCGGCAGGAGTTGTGCTGGATATTGATAAGTTTGTCAATCTGGCTCACAGCCATGGGGTTCCAATGATTTGTGACAATACATTTGCTACACCGATCAACTGTCGTCCTTTTGAATTTGGTGTGGACATCGTAACCCACTCCACCACGAAATATATGGACGGACATGCCACTTCTGTTGGCGGATGTATCGTGGACAGTGGAAATTTTGACTGGGATGCACATGCAGATAAGTATCCGGGTCTGACTACGCCGGATGAATCTTATCATGGAATCATCTATACACAGCGCTTTGGTAAAGGTGCTTACATTACAAAAGCAACTGTTCAGCTTATGAGAGATATGGGAGCATGTCAGTCTCCGCAGAATGCATTTCTCACGAACCTGGGTCTGGAAACTCTTCATCTGAGAATTCCGCGTCACTGTGAAAATGCACTGAAAGTTGCAAAGTTCCTGGAAAATCACGAAAAGGTTGCATGGGTTGAATATGCGGGACTGGAAAGCAGCAAGTATTATCCTCTGGCACAGAAATATATGCCAAACGGAGTCTGCGGAGTTCTCTGCTTCGGACCGAAAGGCGGAAAAGAAGGTGCAATGCGATTTACCAATGCTTTGAAGTTAGTAGAAATCGTTACTCATGTAGCAGATGCCCGTTCCTGTGTTCTTCATCCTGCCAGCCATACACATCGTCAGCTGAATGAACAGCAGCTTCTGGAAGCAGGAGTACTGCCGGATCTGATCCGTCTGTCTGTGGGAATTGAAGATGTGGATGACATTATTGCTGATCTGGATCAGGCTCTGGCAGCAGTATAAACGATTATTTTGGAGGTTTGAGAGATGAAGTCGATTATGGAAGAATTACATCTGGATGCCATGGTGATCACCGATCCCTATAATATGCGGCATATCAGTGGTTTCCGGGGTGGAGAGGGAATTTTGTATATTTCAGAAAGTCAGAAAGTGTTGATTACCGATTCCCGTTATACGGAACAGGCCGGAAAAGAGAGTGATTATACTGTCATTGAGGAAAATGCAAACCATAAAAGAGAAGTGATTCTCAATGAATGCATTTCTGCAGAAGGTAAAAAAAGTGGATTTTCTATGGGATATGAGGATGAATCGCTGCTCTGTGCACAGTTTGATAAACTGAAGGCAGCGCTGAAAGTGGAACAGTGGGTTCCCATGGGCGGACGTGTGGACGCACTGCGCCGGATCAAGACAGAGGAAGAGCTGAGTTATCTGCAAAAAGCAGAAGAAATCGGAGACAAAGCATTTGATAAAATTCTTACCATATTGAAACCAGGCATGACGGAACTGGAAGTTGGGGCCGAACTGGAATATCTGATGAAAAAAGAAGGAGCAGAAAATACCAGTTTTGATACGATTATTGCTTCCGGAGTGAATTCTTCTATGCCTCATGCGATTCCGGGTGAGAAGAAACTGGAAGAAGGCGATTTTGTTACGATGGACTTCGGATGCAAATATAAAGGATATTGTTCTGACATGACAAGAACAGTCGTTCTGGGAAAAGCTAGTGAAAAGCAGAAAGAAATCTATAATACAGTACTGAAAGCTCAGCTGGCAGCCCTTGATGCATTAAAAGCCGGTGTAACCGGTAAAAGTGTGGACAAGGTGGCAAGAGATATTATCACTGAGGCGGGCTATGGCGATTGCTTCGGACATGGACTGGGACACAGTGTAGGGCTGTTTATTCACGAGAATCCACGCCTTTCACCGTCAGATGAAACAGTATTGCAGGCCGGAATGGTGGAGACCGTAGAACCTGGAATCTATGTTCCGGGATTCGGCGGAGTCCGGATCGAGGATATGGTTGTGGTGACGGAGGATGGATATCGTAATCTGGCACACTCACCGAAGGAATTGATTGAAGTTCCGGTAAAATAAATGTAATTAATATAATCAGTTTGTAAAAACTATCTGTTGGTTTTTGGCTAATAATACAAAAATTTTCAGATAGTTTTTTTATGTTAAAATACAACTTGTAAAGATGTGCATACAAGTTGTAAAATAGTTATCAGAAAGGAATGATGCTGCTATTTTTGCAGGAAGGGGGAATGTTTTTGCAGGACGGCGGAAAAACAAAGTATGCGGCATTGATGGAAGAGTTAAAAGGAAAGATTCTGTCCGGAGAGATCCGGCCGGGAGATCGCCTGCCTTCGGAGAATGAACTGTCAGTCGGATACGGTCTCAGCAGACATACGGTGAGAAAAGCTCTGGCAATATTGGAGAATGAAGGGTATGTGACTGCTGAGCATGGCCGTGGAACCTTTTGTTCAGAAAGGATGCGCCACAGGAAGGATTCTAAAAATATTGCGGTGATTACTACCTACATTTCTGATTACATATTTCCCAGACTGATCCAGGGAATGGATAGAGTACTGACAGAGCAGGGATATAGTATTATTCTGAAAAATACGGGAAACAGCAGACAAAAAGAGGCGCAGTGCCTGGAAGATGTTCTGACAAAAGATGTGGATGGGCTGATTATCGAACCAAGTAAGAGTCAGATCCTCTGCCGAAATATGCATCTGTATCAAAAATTGGATGAATACCGAATTCCTTACGTTTTTATTCAGGGCTGTTATCCGCAGATGAAAGAAAAACTGTCTATTTTGATGGATGATGCCAAAGGAGGCTATCTGATTACAAAGTATCTGATTGATATAGGGCATAAAAATATTTTGGGCATTTTCAAGGCAGATGACAGCCAGGGAGCGGAGCGGCATAAAGGATATGTGAGAGCACTTCAAGAGGCAGGGATGCCATATCTGCCGGAACGGGTGATATGGTTTCACACGGAAGACAGGAAAGTAAAACCGGCTGTGATGGTAAAAATGATGCTTGAGCAGGGTGTTTCTGTTGATTCAGTGGTGTGTTACAATGATCAGATTGCTATGGAAGTGATAGAAACGCTGAAAAAAATGGGCAAGAAAGTTCCGGAGGATATTTCTATTACAGGATATGACAATTCGTTTTATGCACGGTCAGGTCCGATTGGTCTCACTACGATAGCTCATCCACAGGAAAAATTGGGAGAGATGGCTGCTGAACTTTTGCTGGAACAAATTCGTGGAGTTTCGGAGGAAGAAAGTAAGGTACAAAGACTGATGGAACCGGAACTGATCGTACGGGATTCATGCAAAAAACGCAGAGATAACAATTAACGGGAGGATTTAATCATGAAAACATTGAAAAATTACAAATTCTGGTTTGCTACAGGTTCTCAGGATTTATATGGAGATGAGTGCCTGAGAAAGGTGGCAGAGCATTCACGCATTATCGTAGAAGAGCTGAATAAATCAGGGATTCTGCCCTATGAGGTAATACTGAAACCTACTTTGGTCACGAATGAAGTGATCCGGAAAACATTTAATGAAGCCAATGCGGATGCGGAATGCGCAGGTGTGATCACATGGATGCATACTTTTTCACCGGCCAAGTCCTGGATTCTGGGATTACAGGAATACAGAAAACCATTATTACATCTTCATACACAGTTTAATCAGGAAATACCTTATGATACGATCGACATGGATTTTATGAATGAGAATCAGTCTGCACATGGAGACAGAGAATACGGACATATTGTTTCCAGAATGGGAATTGAACGCAAAGTAATCGTAGGACACTGGGCGGACAGAAAAGTACAGGAAAAGATCGCATCCTGGATGCGGACGGCAGTTGGAATTATGGAAAGCAGTCATATTCGTGTGATGAGGATTGCGGACAACATGAGAAACGTTGCTGTTACTGAAGGAGATAAAGTGGAAGCACAGATTAAATTTGGCTGGGAAGTGGATGCGTATCCGGTCAATGAGATTGCGGAAGCGGTTCAGGCGGTAGGCAAAGGCGATGTGGCTGCTCTGGTGGAGGAATATTACAGCAAATATGATATTCTTCTCGAAGGAAGAGATCCGGAGGAATTTAAACGCCACGTTGCAGTGCAGGCGCAGATTGAGATTGGATTTGAGCGTTTTCTGGAAGAGAAAAACTATCAGGCAATTATAACACATTTTGGTGATCTTGGAGCTTTGGAACAGCTGCCTGGTCTGGCAATTCAGAGACTGATGGAAAAGGGATATGGATTTGGTGCGGAAGGTGACTGGAAAACGGCTGCCATGGTGCGTCTCATGAAGATTATGACTGCAGGAATGCCTGATGCAAAGGGAACTTCTTTTATGGAAGATTACACGTATAATCTTGTTCCTGGAAAAGAAGGAATCCTTCAGGCACATATGCTGGAAGTTTGTCCGACTATTTCCGAGGGTCCGATTTCCATAAAAGTAAATCCTTTGACCATGGGTAACAGAGAGGATCCGGCAAGACTTGTATTTACATCGAAAACAGGACCGGCAATTGCCACATCTCTGATTGATCTTGGCAATCGCTTCCGTCTGATTATCAATGAGGTAGAATGTAAGAAAGTTGAAAAACCGATGCCCAAGCTTCCGGTAGCAACGGCATTCTGGACTCCAAAACCGGATCTTGCAACAGGAGCAGAAGCATGGATCCTGGCAGGTGGGGCACATCATACAGCATTTTCTTATGATCTTACGGCAGAACAGATGGGCGACTGGGCAGACGCTATGGGTATTGAAGCGGTATTTATCGATGGTGATACCAAGATACGTGAGTTTAAAAATGAATTGAAGTGGAATTCCATGTATTATAGATAGAAAGCGAATAAAAAACAGAATTGGGGGATTTTATATGAGCAGAGTAAAAGAACAGATTGTTTCTGCAATTCAGGCAGGAAAAACCAGTCTTGGGATTGAGTTTGGATCAACAAGAATTAAAGCGGTACTGATCGGAGATGACCACGAGACCATAGCCTCAGGAAGTCATGAATGGGAGAACCAATATATAGACGGAATCTGGACCTACAGTCTGGAAGCTATATGGAAAGGACTGCAGGACAGCTACAAGGATCTGACAGAAAATGTGAAAAAGCAGTATGGAGTTGTGTTGGAAACAGTGGGAGCTATGGGATTTAGCGCCATGATGCATGGGTATATGGCGTTTGATAAAGAAAATGAACTTCTGGTGCCGTTTCGTACCTGGAGAAATAATATTACAGAGCCTGCAACAAAGATTTTGACTCCACTTTTCGGACAGCAGATTCCACAGAGATGGACCATCGCCCATCTGTATCAGGCAATCCTGAATGGAGAGAGTCACGTGGAGAAGCTGGATTTTGTGACGACCCTTGCCGGTTATATTCATTGGCAGCTTACGGGTGAAAAAATCCTGGGTGTAGGCGATGCCTCCGGTGTATTTCCTATTGATTCGGATGCAATGGATTATAATGAAGAAATGGTGGAAAAATTTGACGCATTGATTGCGGATAAAAAGTTTCCATGGAAGCTGAGAGATGTACTTCCCATTGTGAAAAGTGCAGGAGATTCAGCCGGGAAACTGACAGAAAAGGGTGCGAAACTGTTAGATCCCACAGGAACTCTGCGGGCTGGTATTCCTGTGTGTCCACCGGAAGGAGACGCAGGTACCGGTATGGTTGCTACTAACAGTGTTGCAAAAAGAACAGGCAATGTATCAGCGGGAACTTCTATTTTCGCAATGATTGTTCTGGAAAAGCCTCTTTCAAAAGTTTATGAAGAGATTGATCCGGTCACGACTCCGGATGGAAGCCCGGTAGCAATGGTGCATTCCCAGAACTGTACATCTGATCTGAATGCATGGGTGGGACTTATGAAAGAGACATTGGAAAGTTTTGGGATGAAAGTGGATGCCAATGAGCTATATGGTACTCTGTATAGAAAAGCATTGGAAGGAGATGCGGACTGTGGCGGATTGTTATCCTATTGCTATTACTCAGGAGAACATATCACCCATTTTGAAGAGGGAAGACCTCTGTTTGTCCGGAAGCCGGAAAGCAGATTCAATCTTGCCAATTTTATGCGAACTCATCTGTATACCTGTATGGGCGCATTGAAAATCGGTATGGATATTCTGCTGAAAGAAGAAGGGGTAGTTGTGGATAAACTTCTCGGTCATGGTGGATTATTTAAGACCAAAGGAGTGGGACAGAAGTTTATGGCAGGAGCCATGAATGCACCGGTGGCGGTGATGGAAACGGCCGGAGAGGGTGGTGCATGGGGAATTGCGCTTCTGGCAGCTTACATGAAAAACAGAGAAGAAAGAGAATCTCTGTCTGATTATCTGGAAGACAGAGTATTTTCAAAAGTGGAAAGCGAACAGATGTCTCCGGATCCGGAAGATACAGCCGGATTCGAAAAATTTATGGAACGTTATAAAAAAGGGATTGTCATTGAGCGTGCAGCAGTGGATAATCTTTGATAGAGAAAAGATGGAGGCGCAAACATATGTTGGAAGAACTGAAGCAGCAAGTTTATGAGGCAAATATGCTTTTGCCCAAACATGGTCTTGTCACTTTTACCTGGGGAAATGTAAGTCAGATTGACCGTGAGACAGGATATTTTGCAATCAAACCCAGCGGGGTGGATTATGATAAACTCACACCGGATGATATGGTGATCATGGATCTGAATGGCAATAAAATAGAAGGGAAATATAACCCTTCTTCAGATACGCCAACGCATCTGGAATTGTACCGGGCATTTCCCAAAATCGGCGGAATCGTTCATACCCATTCTTCCTGGGCAACGAGCTGGGCGCAGGCAGGAAGGGGAATTCCCTGTTATGGAACGACCCATGCGGACTATATTTACGGAGAAGTTCCATGCCTTCGCTGTCTGACAAAAGAAGAAATCGATACGGCTTACGAGAAAAATACGGGTCTTCTGATCGTTAACTATTTTAAAGAGAAAGATTATGAGGCAGTTCCGGCAGTATTATGCAAAAATCACGGACCATTTACCTGGGGAAAAGATGGTCATGAAGCGGTACACAATGCAGTTGTTCTGGAAGAAGTGGCGAAGATGGCAGCCAGATGTGAAATGATCAATCCACAGGTTCGGCCGGCACCTCAGGAACTTCAGAATAAGCATTATTACCGCAAACATGGTGCAAACGCATATTACGGTCAGAAATAAAGAGGGTGGAAGATATGATTCATGATATGATTACTTTTAAAATTGATTATGAAAAGGCGGGAGCTATACAGGACGGATATCAGCCAAAGTTGTACACGTATGTTATGAAAGAGTCGGAGGAACTGGCAACTTCCCACAAACGTCCGGCTGTTGTGATCTGTCCTGGAGGTGCATACCGATTTAAGTCTGACCGGGAAGCGGAAATTGTGGCTATGCGTTATCTGGCAGCAGGCATTCAGGCATTTGTCCTACAGTACAGCGTGGCACCTTCCAGATACCCCAGTGCGCTTCTGGAACTTGCTGCTTCTGTGGCATATGTAAGAAGTCATGCAGAAGAGTATTTTGTTGATCCGGAGAAAATTGTGATTGCTGGATTTTCTGCGGGAGGACATCTCTGTGCCTGTCTCGGTAATCTGTGGGATGAACCGCTCCTGGAAACGGTATTGGGAAAAGAGTATCCCACAGAAGGAGCGAAAAAAATGTGGAAGCCGGATGGCATGATCCTCAGCTATCCTGTTATAACTATGGGGGAATTTACTCATGAAGAATCCAGAGAACTGCTTCTCGGAAAAGATTTTACCGAAAAGCAGGCTGAAGAAACTTCTATGGAAAAAAGAGTATCCGAAAAAACAGTTCCGGCATTTTTGTGGCATACACAGGAGGATCCTTCAGTCCCGGTAGAAAACTCTCTGCAGTTTGCGGTGGCATTGAGAAAATATAGAGTTCCTTTTGAACTTCATATTTTTGAAAAAGGAGATCATGGCTTGTCTCTTTGCGATGATACAGTAACAAACGGTATGATGGAATTTCCGGATGGCAACTCTCTCTGGGTAGATTTGGCTTTGAAATGGCTGAAACGCCTGTAATGAAAAGGTAAGAAAAATGTAAAATAATCGATGTCAGAATTTGACAAAAGCTGGTACAGGTGTTATCATTTCTTCGAGTATGGTTGAAGTGAATGGAGGCTTGGCCCATGTCGAAAAAGAAAAAGGCCAGAATTGTCGTGCTGGTTGTTCTTGCAATCGTAGCGGTACTGGTTGGTACGGTATATTTCCTGGGACACAGATATTATGTAAAAACTAATTTTGTGTCAGATGAAGAAGCAGTGCAGCAGATTGAACAACAGAAAGCAGAAAAAGAAGCAGCGGAAGCAGAGAATACAGTAGAGGAAGATGAAGTGGAGGAAGAAGAGCCGGAGGAGGGAGAATTGGATCCTGAACTTCTGGAAGCACAGGAGAATATGGCGCGTTATGCATCTACGGAACCGATTACGACCGATGGCAATGTCTACAATGTTGTCCTTGTAGGTTTGGATACCACAGAAGAAAACTGGGTGGGCAATTCGGATTCCATGATTTTAATATCAATCAATTACCGACTTCATAAAATATCCATGATTTCCTTGATGAGAGATACCCGTGCTTTGATACCCGGAGTGGGATATCGGAAGCTGAATGCAGCTTATCCCAATGGCGGCGGTCCTTTGCTGACACAGACGATAGAGGAAAATTTTAAAATAGATGTCGATCGATACGTTACGGTGGATTTTGGTAATATGATTGACATTGTAGATGAGATTGGTACAATCGAGATCACCTTTACGGAAAAAGAGGCGGAGAATGCAAATAAGAGTATCAAGCAGCAATGTCGGATTCTCGGCCTGAAATCTAAAAAATATCTGATTCCCGGAGAGGGAACTTATGAATGTAACGGTATGCAGGCGGTAGCTTATGCACGAATCCGTAAAGTAGGTAATTCCGATTATCAGCGAACAGAGCGGCAGAGAGAGGTTTTAATGAAGCTTCTTGATAAAGTGAAGGCTATGGATCTGGAGGATATCGACAGACTGGCTACCAGGCTTTTGCCTATGTTGACACATAATATACCGGAAAGTGAATTCTGGGGTCTTCTGGCTAAGGTACCGACCCTGCTGAATTATAATATTGTGCAGGATCGAATTCCGTATGACGGAATGTTCCAGAGCATCAATGGTAATCTGGTACCAAATTCGGAACTTACAATACGCAGATTGAAAGAAACCATTTATGGTAAGGATGCATTGGATGAAGAGGGAAATGTTGTGACACCGACGCCTGAGCCGGAAGAGACGGAGACAGACGCAACACAGTCGCAGAATATCGATGAAGAGGTACAGAAGATCGAGGCAGAAATCGGCAATGGCGATCTTTCTTCCAGGATGGTGCAGGGTGTTGATCGTGACCAGAGTGTTATCACTTCCCTTCAGCCGGGGAAAAAGGCAGCAGTCGTGGCTGATAATGTGGAAAGTGTAACAGAGGATAGTAATAGCACTGTTAACAGTACAGGCTCAGGGGACGATGCAAAAGAACCGATTACGAATCCTTATATGAGTAAAGTCTTTGTCCTGAAAGTTCCGGATGCTCCGATTGAAAAAAATGTCAGTCTGGTTGATGGGGATTATCAGTGGAAAAAGCATATAATAAGTCAGGGAATATCAAAATAAATTGAGATAGAAAAAGGTCAGTTGCGGCATGTTTACATGCCTGGAACTGACCTTTTTCTTTGTACCTTTTATAGCAAGTACACCGAGGCGTACTTGAAATTAGAAACGGATTGTGAAAGCAAAACGCATATCTTCATCAAACCACTGTTTAAAATTGGTTCCCCACCGATTGTTGTAAAGAAGGAAATAGAATCCCTGATTCAGATCGGGAAGCGTATTGTCTGTGTTGTAGAGGTTACGTCCTCCCGGGGACACCAGGGGAGCATCCAGAGATACAATCTCGAACTGTTCTGTTGGAGAATCATAATGAAGACTCTGAACTGCATGCAACTTTCTGTTTCCATTATAAACAACATTGAGCGGGCTGACCTGTGCGCCGGATTTATTCATCATCCATTTTTCCGGTGAAGTTACCTGCGGATTGATATGGAACCAGATGGCTTCCGGGCTTCGTATGGCATCTTTGTTCTTCCAGAATACATCTACCTGAACGACGTTATTTTCCGGCTTATAAACCAGTGTAAATTCTCTGGGGCAGCCGTAAAAACAGCAGGCTTCCTGTAAAAATGAGAGAGTTACATAGATTTCTTTGCCGGAGGAATAAATGTCTGTTACTGCCGGCTCAAAGTAGTTATGGGTTATTTCCGTTGAATAACGAAGTCCTGGTTTTCCAAAATCCGGTTCTGCCCAGAAAAAGTTTTCTTTCAGATCACGTCCATAATCGAAGTAACAGTCATCAACTTCTTTTCCGCCAAAGGTTTCATATGCGATTGTTCCCAGCCCCAGTTCTTTATCAACATGATTATTTTCATCTGTATATCGCAGAATCTCACCGTGGCATCCGATAGTCAATGTGCAGCCTCCGATTGTGATTGGTTCATAAACAGAATGACGGACAGCGTTTTCAGGAATAGACGGATAAGCAAAGGCGAAGACATCCAGAGCTTCTGTTCTTAGATCTTCAGGAAGTTGGGATAAAGCGGCGGTTATGTAATCCCGCTGTTCCTGGTGGGAACTTTCAAATATGGAGTAAGAAGAATGAATCGTGTCCCCATGATAATGATGCAGTTCGGGCAGCATACCGTTTAGAAGTCCCATATTGAAAACTCCATAGGAAGTTTCGTCTGTGATATCTTTTTGTCGTGCTGTAGTAAAAGATTTTTTGTCCCAGTTTGAAAAATCAAGAAGATATTTTTTTACATCCATGCCCCAGGTATGCTCGACGATCAGGAGAAGATTTTCCATCATATTCTGGTATTCCTGACTGTCTTCTGTAAGTCTGCCTTCAGCGATCCATTTATCCTTTAAAGACAGGAGACGGCGAAACCAGGAGACTTTTAACGGATCGGTACCGGCACCGTGGATCCATGTGTCTCCCAATTCTTCTGTAATGACAGGAAAAGAATCCTGAATGGATAGGGCA
This sequence comes from bacterium, assembly GCA_004562915.1. Classification (GTDB taxonomy): domain Bacteria; phylum Bacillota; class Clostridia; order Lachnospirales; family Lachnospiraceae; genus Oliverpabstia. The sequence goes on along the minus strand of SFQZ01000008.1, from coordinate 29,179 downwards.
CTTTTGGCAAAATCATCCAGAGTACCTGCTTCGATGTGGGCATTCGGATATTTTTCGGATAATTTACGGAAAAGTTCATCAAGCTCTTCCGGGGTCGGTGGTGCGGCGTTATCGTGAGCATGATAAAATTCAAGTGCGGTTCCGTTTTCCAGTATGGCTGCATCCCCATAATCACCTGCATAGTTGACGATGATTTCTTTAGCTTCGTATTTCCATACAAAAATAGAAGGAACGGAAGGAACACGGGAAGATGCGTTGACTCCAAGGTGCAGGTAACGGATACCGGCATCCGCCATTGCCGGAACAAGACCAATCGTATGTCCCGGAACATCGGTCATTTTTGCAGCAATCGTTTTCAGACCAAATTCTTCATCCAGAGACTGAGAAATAGACAGATTATAATCCAAAAGTTTCCGATCCATCAATTCTGTGTGGGTGGTACAGGCAAGTCCATGCCAGCGGACATAACCGAGACGGATAGCCTGAGCCAGACGTTCGCAATCTTCATCAGCGGCATGGTTAAAATAATAGTGAATCAGATAAGAACCAACCGTCCACACAAATTTCTTATGGGCCTGTGTATTTACGCGGAAAGCAAGATCAACGGCAGCCGGAATGAAAGTGGTGCAATATTGATCAAGTACATCTTTGGCATAACCTGTAAAACCGATATCCAGATGAGTTTTGAAGACCACAATAACATTTGTTACATTTTCGTGATTCATGAAAATCTCCTTTTAAGTATAGTGTTTCTGTTATTCTATGCATACACTAACATATAAAATATGTTTTGTAAATTAACGAAATTAAATTTTACTATTAGCACAAAGTATATGATATTTAAAAGGAATATTGTACAAAATATGGAATAAAAAAATATGTTTAATAAAATCCGAAAATGCTTGATTGTTTAGAAAAACATATTTTATAATGACATAAGAAAAGATTGAAGAAGGTGTATGGATGGGAAAGGTTTTTTTGTATCAAAAGGTTCATGATTCTATTTTGAATGGAATACGTGATGGAGATTTTGAGGAAGGGAAGAAGATACCGGATGATAAAGAACTGTGTGAACAATACGGGGTAAGCATGATCACATTGAATAAAGCTTTGTGTCTTCTGGCTGAGGAAGGATATGTGAAACGCATTCCGGGAAATGGTACTTTTGTGAATAAATGGATAAAAGCAGAGAAGAAAGTGGCTAAAAACGAAAAAATGATCGGTGTGGTCCTGGAACACATTTCTTCTCCTTTCGGACTTGAAATGATGTACCAGATGGATCTGTTTGCTATGCGTGCAGGGTATCGTATGCTTGTGCGTTTCTCTTATGGGGAAAGAGAACAGGAGACAAAAGAAATAAATTTTCTGCTGTCATTGGGAGTGGAAGGGCTGATCATCATGCCGAGTCACGGAAAGCATTATAATCAGGCGATCCTCAGACTTTGTCTGAATGGTTTCCCTGTCGTGCTTGTTGATAAGAAAATGAAAGGAATACCGGTACCGTCTGTAAGAACGGATAACAGAGCGGCAGCTGCGACTTTAGTAAGAGCTTTGGCAGAAGAAGGAAACAGAAGAATTGCTTTTATATCTACAGATGACCAGAAAGCAGATTCAGTGAAGGAAAGGAGAAATGGATTTATCGGTGAAATAGAAAAGCTTGGACTTGAGGAGGCTGGAATCTGTGCCGTATCATCGGGAATCACCAGGGAAGAATATATGAATCATAAGCCAAGTCCCAAGGTGGTATATGAAATCAGAAAATTCCTGGAGCAGAATAAAGGGGAAATGGATGCAGTGATCGTAAGTGAATATGGAATCGTTCCTGAAGTTGTACAGGCGATGAAACTGGAAGAAATAAAACCGGAAGAAGAAATAAGGATTGCCTGTGTAGATGAAGATTATATGGCTCCGGAAGGAACCAGGTTTATGCATGTAAAACAGGATGAAAAAGAAATCGCGAAAAAAGCACTGAATATACTCTTTTCGCAGATAAGCGGAAATGGTGCAGAAGAAGATGATATCCTGATACCGGGAATATTCTGCAGATCCTGCTCTTTTTATTCCTGAAGAAAAGCCATCAGCTTAGCCAGCCGATAGTTCAGAACAAGTTCCTGTGGAAAACCTACTTCTTCCAGTAATGCCAATCCATATGGAAATTGTCCGACACGGTCAGGACCGTGGCTGTCACTGGAAAGGATCACGGGATGGCTGTAGCGACGGCACCAAGTAAGCATTTCTATATTATTTGCACGAGTATCTCCCCGATACCCACCGGGTGTTAGGGAAGCTTCATTAAGCTCCAGAAGTACATGATGCTCCTTTGCTCCGGCAACAAGTGTGCGGTAGTCAACCGGAAATTTTACATCGTCAGAATGCCCGATTACTTTTACTTTCGGATGTTTCATAGCAGCAAGATATGCCTGCGTATTTTCTTCGCAGGTACCTGGTTTCATATTTTGAATGTGCATGCTGGCAATGGCGTAATCCAGATGGGATAAAATGCTATCTTCAAGGTCGATTGTGCCTTTAGAGTCCAGAATATTCACTTCAACTCCATACAATAGACGGATACCACAACGGTAATGGGGAGCCATGAGCAGACTTCGGAAATAAGAAGGAGTTCCTGCAGCCATGGTAGCAGGACCATGATCACTGATGCCAACCAAAGACAAACCGTTGGCAGCGGCAGATTTTGCCATATCAGCAATGGTACAGCTGGTACCATGTCCGGATGCGATTGTATGTGTATGAATATCAAACTGCATAGTATTACCTCGTAAAATGTTGAGTTGCCCGACAATCATGTTTAGCGGGATCCATAGACATAAAAATGCATGCAAGCATGCATTTTATGTCCATTTGTCCTTTGGCTCATATTTATGATTTAAGTATGATGGAAAAGATCTGCTTTGTCAATAGGAAATCTTGAAAACCACAAAAAACCAAGGTACAATCCCACAAAAAACCAACATGAAACCACATAAATTGTGTTGGATTCGTTGACTTTTGAAAAAAAAGAGAGTATAATAAGCTTTAAATTAAAATTGTCCGGAAAGGAAGGACAATAGAGCCGGAATTGTGAGAGGTCATTCCGGAAAAGAACAATAAATAAAATAACAGGTTGCGGTGAAAGGAGTGTTATGAAACAATTTAACACCAGTGAAATTCCCAAATCGCCTCGAATCCCCCGGTTGATTGATCATCTGTTTGAAAAGATGCCGGTGATCGAGTCAGCCCGTGCGGTTTTACTTACGGAATCTTATATGCAGACAGAAGGTGAGCCGATTATATCCAGAAGGGCAAAAGCATTTGCACATATACTGGATCATATTCCGATCATTATCAGAGATGAGGAACTGATTGTGGGCAGTACAACCATAGCACCACGGGGCTGTCAGACATACCCGGAGTTTTCATTTGAATGGCTGGAAGCGGAATTTGATACGGTAGCTGTACGTGAAGCGGATCCTTTTTATATTTCTGAAGAGACAAAGCAACAGCTTCGTCAGGTACATAAGTATTGGAAAGGGAAAACAACAAGTGAGCTTGCCACATCCTATATGGCTCCGGAAGCCATACAGGCGATCGAACACAATATTTTTACACCGGGAAATTATTTTTACAATGGTGTAGGACATGTGACAGTCCAATATGAAAAAGTGTTGGAGATCGGGTATCTGGGAATTATTGCGCAGGCAAAAGCAGAACTGGCAAAATGCAGTGTAGCAGATGCTGATTATGCCGGAAGAACACATTTTTTGAATGCGGTGATTACAAGCTGTGAGGCTGTGATACGTTATGCAGAAAGATACAGTGAACTGGCAGAAAAGATGGCAAAGGAATGTACGGATGATGTGAGAAAGAAAGAACTTATGGTCATAGCATCCAATTGCAGAAAAGTACCGGCTCATGGAGCAAACGGATTCTGGGAGGCATGTCAATCTTTCTGGTTTGTTCAACAGCTTTTGCAGATTGAGTCCAGCGGACATTCTATTTCTCCGGGAAGATTTGATCAGTACATGTATCCCTATTATAAAAAAGATATGGACGAGGGAAAAATCACCCGGGAATTTGCCCAGGAGTTGATGGATTGTGTCTGGGTAAAACTAAATGATCTGAATAAGTGCAGAGATGCAGAATCGGCAAAAGGATTTGCAGGATACAGTCTGTTTCAAAATCTGATTGCAGGAGGACAGAACGGTGACGGAGAAGACGTGACTAATGATTTGTCTTTTATGTGTATTCAGGCATCCATGCATGTACATCTTCCACAGCCTTCTTTTTGTGTAAGAGTGTGGAACGGATCACCTCATGAATTCTTGATTCGTGCGGCGGAACTTACGAGAACCGGTTTGGGACAACCGGCCTATTATAATGACGAAGTGATTATTCCGTCACTTGTGAGCAGAGGACTTACTCTTCAGGATGCAAGAGAATATAATATCATCGGTTGTGTGGAACCTCAGAAAGCCGGAAAAACAGAAGGTTGGCACGATGCAGCTTTTTATAATATGTGCAGACCTCTGGAACTGGTATTTTCCAATGGTGTTGATCAGGGTGTTCAGGTTGGGATTCAGACCGGTGATGTGGAAGAAATGGACACATTTGAAGAATTTTATGATGCTTATAAACAGCAGACTACCTATTGTATTGAACTTCTGGTCAATGCAGATAATGCCATTGATGTGGCACATGCAGAAAGATGCCCGCTTCCTTTCCTTTCCTGTATGGTAGACGATTGCATTAAGAGAGGAAAAACGGTTCAGGAGGGTGGTGCGGTATACAATTTTACCGGACCACAGGGTTTTGGCGTTGCCAATATGGCTGATTCCTTATATGCCATTCGACAGCTGGTATATGAAGAAAATAAAGTCAGTATGAGAGAATATAAAGAAGCACTGGAATGGAATTATGGACAGGGCTTTGACGAAATCACTGCCGGTCAGGTGGCTGCACAGGCTGTGAAAAAGCTGCAGAAAGCGGGACAGACTGTTTCGGAAGAACAGATTAAATCGATGATCGAGAATGTTCTGAAGATGGAGCCGTCACCGGAAAAGAAAGCCAGATTTCAGGAAATCAGAAATATGATTGAAGAGATTCCAAAGTTTGGCAATGATATTCCTGAAGTTGACTCTTTTGCCAGAGATGTGGCGTATACTTATACCAGAACCATGGAGAAATACAAAAATCCGAGGGGCGGACAATTTCAGGCCGGCTTGTATCCGGTATCTGCCAATGTTCCACTGGGAGCTCAGACCGGAGCGACACCGGATGGACGCCTTGCACACACACCGGTGGCTGATGGTGTTTCGCCGTCTGCCGGAAAAGATGTGAACGGTCCGACAGCAGCAGCAAACTCTGTAGCGCGTCTGGATCACTTTATTGCATCGAATGGTACGTTGTTTAATCAGAAGTTCCATCCTTCAGCGCTTAGCGGCAGAGAAGGTCTGGAGAAATTTGTTGCTTTGATTCGATCTTATTTTGATCAGAAGGGAAGCCACATGCAGTTCAATGTGGTAAGTCGTGAAACCTTGCTGGATGCACAGAAACATCCGGAGAAGTATAAACATCTTGTTGTAAGAGTGGCTGGATATAGTGCACTATTTACGACGTTGTCCAGATCTTTACAGGATGACATAATCAACAGAACAGAACAAGGGTTCTGATATGGAGAAAGCAGACATGAGTTATTTGGATACGAAAGGCAGAATATTTGATATTCAGCGCTTTTCCATACATGACGGTCCGGGGATCCGTACAATTGTTTTTCTGAAAGGATGTGTTCTGCGGTGCAAGTGGTGCTGTAATCCGGAATCTCAGGAATATAGAATCCAGACAATGATGGTTCAGGGAGAGCCCAGAACGATAGGACGGGATGTGACGGTTGGTGAAGTCATGGAAACGGTAGAAAAAGACAGAGCGTATTACTATCGATCCGGCGGAGGGCTTACCTTGTCTGGAGGAGAAAGTCTGTGTCAGCCGGAATTTGCCAGGGATCTTTTACGTGCGGCAAAAGAAGCAGGAATTAATACAGCAATGGAGAGTATGGGATGTGCCCCTTTTGCTGCAATAGAACAGATTCTTCCGTATCTGGATACCTATCTGATGGACATCAAGCATATGGATGGAGAAAAACATCGTATGTTCACCGGAAGATCCAATGAACTGATGCTTGAAAATGCGAGAAAGATCGCGGTAACACAAATGACAGATCTTGTCATAAGAGTGCCGGTGATTCCCACGTTTAACTGCAGTAAAAAAGAAATTCAGGATATTGCCGTATTTGCGGATCAGCTCAATGGCGTGAAAAAAATCCATCTTCTGCCATATCATAGATTGGGGCAGGATAAGTATGAGGGGTTGGGCAGAAAGTATGAACTTGAAAATATAATCCCGCCATCCAATGAGCAGATGCAGGAATTACAGGAAGCAGTCCGAATGGTTTGTGATCTGGACTGTCAGATAGGAGGTTGACATGGGGTATACGGATAACATGTCAGAAGAGACTAAACAGAGGATTGTTCAGGAATTGGTACCGGGCAAACAGATTACCCTGGCTCATATTATTGCCAATCCGGATAAAGTGCTGTATGAAAAGCTTGGTCTGGATCCTGCGGTGGATTATTCGAAATCAGCGATTGGAATCCTGACAGTAAGCCCGTCAGAGACGGCGATTATTATGGGAGATATCGCAGTGAAATCTTCCGGCATCGAGTTGGGATTTGTAGACCGCTTTTCCGGCAGCCTTATTATAACAGGTACGGTATCGGAGGTAGAAGCAGCGGTCGATGCCATACTGGAATATGTGGAAAATAAATTAAGATTTACGATTTGTCCTGTGACCCGAACCTGATTCGGGATTCTGATAGTTATGATGCTTTACAGGAGGCCAGCCCATGAAGAAAATTGTTTTGGTCGGCAGAAGCGAAGCTGGGAAAACCACGCTGACCCAGGCGATGAAAGGGGAAAAAATTGAATATCATAAGACCCAGTACGTGAATAATTTTGATGTGATTATAGACACACCGGGAGAATATGCACAGACAAAAGGATTGGGGCATGCGTTGGCACTGTATACATATGAGGCAGATGTGGTAGGGCTTCTGGCTTCGGCTACGGAACCTTACTGTCTGTTTCCACCCTGCTGTGCGGCTATGGCTAACCGGGAGGTGATCGGGATTGTCACAAAAATTGATCATCCAAAGGCGAATCCTGCCAGAGCCGAGCGTTGGCTGAAACTTGCAGGGTGTAAAAAAATCTTTTTCGTGAACTCTAAAGACCAGGAAGGAGTGGGAGATATTCTGGAATATCTCAGGGAGGATGGAGATGTGATGCCCTGGGAGGAGAAAGAAAAAGAAAAGATCGGTAGCGAAAATATCGACATTATGGAATCACAATAAAAACCACACAAAAACCCACAAAAAAACAACACAAAACCACAAAAATGGGTTGACTATTCCCATGCATGGCGGTATAATGTCAACAGAAACCAACAATCTGCAGACTGGTGTTGGTCTGCCAAATCAAATTGTTTCAGGGAGGAAGAAAACAATGATGAACGAATTTGAAATCAAAAAACTGATGTGCGATATCGGACGCAGAGTTTACAACCGTAACATGGTTGCTGCTAACGATGGTAACTTCTCCGTTAAGCTGAATGACGACGAGTTCCTGTGCACACCTACAGGTGTTTCCAAAGGATTTATGACACCGGAATACATCTGTAAAGTAAATCGTAAAGGTGAAGTGATCCAGGCAAATGCAGGATTCCGTCCTTCATCAGAGATTAAGATGCATATGCGTGTGTATGAGAAAAGACCGGATGTTGGTGCTGTTGTTCATGCACATCCTACTTTTGCAACAAGCTTTGCAATCGCAGGTATCCCGCTGAATCAGCCGATCATGCCGGAAGCTGTTATCGCTCTGGGCTGTGTTCCGATTGCTGAATATGGTACACCGTCTACAACAGAAATCCCGGATAACCTGGAAAAATACCTTCCATATTTTGATGCGGTTCTTCTTGAGAATCACGGTGCTCTGACTTGGTCATCCGATCTGCTGTCTGCATACCTTAAGATGGAATCTCTGGAATTCTATGCAGAACTTCTGTATAAATCCAGAATGTTGGGCGGACCGAAGGAATTCGATCAGGCACAAATCAAAAAACTGTATGAGATCAGAAAGAAAATGGGACTTCCGGGCAAACATCCTCTGGAAGTATGTCAGAACAGAAGTGGTCTGAACTGCCATAACTGCAGAGGTTCAAACATCTGCGATGCTCCGGTTGACAACAAAGATGTAGTAGCAGAGATCACAAAGAAAGTTATGGAACAGCTGGGACTGAAATAATCTGATTAAAAAAGGGAGGTAATTCTCGTGCCAATTAATGAAAGTATGGTACAGGATATCGTTCAGGAAGTGCTGGCTAAAATGCAGATTCAGGAAGCACCAACAGGAAAACATGGTGTATTCAAGGATATGAATGAAGCTATCGAGGCTGCTAAAAAAGCACAGCAGATCGTGAAAAGAATGTCCATGGATCAGAGAGAAAAAATCATTTCCATTATTCGTAAAAAAATCTGTGAAAATGCAGAAACTCTGGCACGTATGGGCGTGGAAGAGACCGGTATGGGAAATGTAGGAGATAAAATTCTGAAGCATCGTCTGGTGGCTGAAAAGACACCGGGTACGGAAGATATTACAACAACTGCATGGTCAGGAGACAGAGGTCTTACCCTGATCGAGATGGGACCGTTTGGTGTTATTGGTGCAATTACACCGTGTACAAACCCGAGTGAAACGGTTCTGTGTAATACCATGGGTATGTTTGCAGGTGGTAACACGGTAGTATTCAACCCGCATCCGGCAGCAATCAAAACATCTATTTTTGCGGTGAATCTGGTGAATGAAGCTTCACTGGAAGGCGGCGGACCGGATAATATTGCATGTACCGTTGAAAAACCAACACTGGAAACAAGTAATATCATGATGAAACACAAAGATATCCCGCTGATTGCTGCAACAGGCGGTCCTGGCGTAGTAACAGCAGTTCTTTCATCCGGAAAGAGAGGAATCGGCGCTGGTGCAGGTAATCCTCCGGCTCTGGTTGATGAAACAGCAGATATCAGAAAGGCAGCACAGGATATTGTAAACGGATGTACATTCGATAACAATCTTCCTTGTATTGCAGAAAAAGAAATCGTGGCAGTTTCTTCTGTAGTGGATGAGCTGATGCACTATATGGTAACAGAACAGGGTTGTTATCTGGCTTCTAAAGAAGAGCAGGATGCCCTGACAGCAGTAGTTTTGGCTGGCGGACGTCTGAACCGTAAGTGCGTAGGTCGTGATGCCAAGACACTTCTTTCCATGATTGGTGTAGAAGTTCCGAATAATATCCGTTGTATTACATTTGAAGGACCAAAGGAACATCCGTTGATTGCAGAAGAATTGATGATGCCGATTCTGGGTGTGGTAAGAGCGAAAGATTTCAACGATGCTGTGGAACAGGCTGTATGGCTTGAACATGGAAATCGTCATTCTGCTCACATCCATTCCAAGAATATCGATAATATTACTACATATGCAAAAGCAATCGATACCGCAATTCTTGTTAAAAATGCTCCTTCTTATGCGGCATTGGGATTTGGCGGTGAAGGTTATTGTACATTTACGATTGCCAGCCGTACCGGTGAGGGACTGACAAGCGCAAGCACATTTACAAAGAGAAGAAGATGTGTTATGTCAGACAGCTTATGCATTCGTTGATCGGGAGGAAAGAAAATGGACGCAAATAATATCAATATTGAAGAAATCGTGAAACAGGTACTGGCAGGGATGACCGGACAGGCTCCTGCAGCACAGGCAGCAGCTCCTGCTCCTGCAGCATGCGGAAGTATTCCGAAAACAGCACATGTGGCTATGCTGACAGGACTGGAACACTTTGATGTAAAAGAATATCCAATGCCGGAAGTTGGTGATGATGATATTCTGGTAAGAGTAGAAGGCTGTGGTGTGTGCGGTACAGATGCTCATGAATTTAAAAGAGACCCATTTGGACTGATTCCGGTAGCTCTTGGACATGAAGGAACCGGTGAAATCGTTAAGATGGGTAAAAATGTGAAGAAAGATTCTGCAGGAAAAGATCTGAAGATTGGTGATAAAGTAGTTACCTGTATGATCTTTAAAGATAATCCGGATATCACTATGTATGATCTGAATAAACAGAACGTAGGTGGTGCTGATGTATATGGACTTCTTCCGGATGATGATATTCATCTGAATGGATGGTTTTCTGACTATATCCTGGTACGTGGTGGATCCACAGTATTTAATGTAAGTGATCTGGATCTGGATTCCCGTATCCTGATCGAGCCTTGTGCAGTACTTATCCATGCTGTAGAAAGAGCAAAATCTACAGGCATTCTTCGCTTTAACAGCCGTGTGGTTGTACAGGGATGCGGACCGATCGGTCTGATCTGTATCGCAGTTCTGAGAACTATGGGTATTGAAAACATCACTGCAGTTGACGGAAATGCACAGCGCCTTGAATTCGCAAAAGAGATGGGTGCATCCAAGAGTGTAAGCTTCCAGGATCACAAAGGAATCGAAGCTCTGACAGCAGCAGTAGAAGCAAGTTTTGACGGACATCCGGCAGATTTCGGATTCCAGTGTACAGGAAATCCAATGGCTCATGCTAACATCTACAAATTCATCCGCAACGGTGGTGGACTTTGTGAATTGGGATTCTTTATCAATGGTGGTGATGCAACTATTAATCCGCATTTTGATATCTGTTCCAAAGAGCTGACAATGGTTGGTTCCTGGGTATACACCTTGAGAGATTACGCAACAACATTTGATTTCCTGAAGAGAGCAAAAGGTATTGGACTTCCGTTGGAAAAACTGATCACACATAAATTTGCTCTGGAAGACATCAATGAAGCATTGAAGACAAACCTGGCTATGAAAGGTCTTAAGATTGCTATCGTAAATGATGCGAAAAACAGGTAAAAATCCTGTGTTTAAAGGAGAAGAGAACAGATGGCAGAAGCTGTAGGTATTCTTGAAGTATTTGGACTGACAACTGCATTTGTTGCAGGCGATGCGGGATGCAAGGCGGCCAATGTACGAATGGAAGTATTTGACAAAAATAAACCTGCAAATGCTGACAGCCTGCCGGTTCCGCTGCTGGTAACAGTCAAGTACCGCGGCAGCGTGGCAGATGTGACCGCGGCAGTTGAAGCAGGAGAAGCATCGGCAAAAAAACTGGGAGGGGTTGTTACCAAACATGTAATCCCGAATCCTGAAGAGGGAACCCGAAAGATGCTGAAAATCAGTGCTTTGGATAAGGACTGATTCATATATGATCAATTAATTGTGTTTAGAATCTAGGAGGATTTAAAAATGGCTAAAGAAGCATTAGGAATGGTAGAAACCAGAGGACTTACAGCTGCAATCGAGGCAGCAGATGCAATGACAAAAGCAGCAGAGGTTACACTGGTAGGAACTGAAAAAATCGGATCCGGACTGGTAACAGTTATGGTTCGCGGCGATGTAGGAGCTGTTAAAGCAGCAGTTGAAAGCGGAAGCGCAGCAGCATCCAGACTTGGTGAACTGGTAGCTACTCATGTAATCCCGAGACCTCATGAAGATGTAGAGAAGATTCTTCCGACCGTATAATCAATAATCCCGACCGTTGTTGGAAAGGAGAACATCCATGGGTAAATCGTATGGCTTTGTAGAAATAACAGGTGTTGTCGCAGCGATTGATGCATTGGATATCATGCTGAAAGCAGCAGATGTAAGTCTGGCCACATGGGAAAGGAAGCTGGGCGGCCGGCTGGTTACAATGGTAATCGAAGGTGATGTTGCAGCTGTGACAGCAGCCGTGGATGCGGCAGTTGCCGGTGCAATTAAAAAACCTGTACTGCACGCAGTCATCGCTCGTCCCCATGAAGAAACAGTACGAATGGTAGAGTTGAGTGCTAGTCGCTGGAAAAAATAGGGGGACTTACGATGGCAGAGATCAAAAAAACAACATCCAAGGCTCCGGCACCAAAGAAAGCAGCTGGCAAGACTGCAGCAGCTAAAAAAACTACCGGAACGAGGAAAACTGCCGAGGTAAAAGCTGCCCCGGTAGAAAGTAAGATAGAAACTGTTGAAGTAAATCGCGAAATGACAGGTACAACAAATAATACAATCCATAAGGAGGAAAAAAGAATGACACAGGAAGCATTGGGAATGGTTGAAACCAGAGGTTTAGTAGCAGCTGTAGAAGCAGCAGATGCTATGTGCAAAGCAGCTAATGTAACATTGGTAGGAACAGAGAAAATCGGATCCGGACTGGTAACAGTTATGGTTCGTGGTGATGTAGGAGCAGTTAAATCTGCAGTAGAAAGCGGAGCAAGCAGCGCATCCAGACTTGGTGAACTGGTAGCTACTCATGTAATTCCAAGACCACATACAGACGTAGAAATGATTCTGCCACACGTAAAATAATTGTGTTGAATGCATATGATTTGTAGTCATATGAATTCCGGCGGATAGAAAGTAGGTGTTGTGCTTGGATACACAGAATATTGAATTGATTACCAGATTGGTGATGGAGAGTCTGAATAAGCAGGAGCAGAAGCAAGGTGCAGGTTATATGGTGCCGATTGGAGTTTCTGCACGTCATATTCATCTGACACAGGCAGATCTGGAAGTTTTATTCGGACCTGGATATCAGCTGACAAAGAAAAAAGAGCTGATGGGTGGACAGTTTGCATCCAATGAACTGGTTACGATCGTAGGTCTGAAGCTTAGAGCAATTGAGAATGTTCGAATTCTTGGACCATGCAGAAGCAAATCTCAGGTTGAGATTTCTGCAACGGATGCGATTAAGCTGGGAGTAAATGCCCCGGTTCGGGAATCCGGTGATATTGCCGGATCTGCTCCGATCGCACTGGTTGGACCGAAAGGTGCTCTGTACTTGAAAGAGGGATGTATCATTGCTGCAAGACATATCCATATGTCTCCTGCTGATGCAAAAGCTGCCGGTGTACATGACGGTGATTATGTATCTGTAAAAGCAGACAATGAACGTGGTACCGTATTTAACAATGTAAAAATCCGTGTAGACGACAGCTTTACACTGGAGATGCATATTGATACCGATGAAGCGAATGCTTCCAGAATTGCTACCGGAAATACGGTAACAATCGTAAAATAATGCGCAATGATGGAGGTTAACGATGATTGTAGGTAAGGTTGTAGGAAGCATTGTTTCTACAAGAAAAAACGATAAGCTGATCGGCAATAAATTCATGATTGTAGAACCGGTGCATCATATGAAAGCCGAAGTCAGTCAGATTGTTGCCATCGATAATATCGGAGCAGGTATTGGAGAATATGTGTTAGTTGCGCAGGGAAGTGCAGCCAGAATCGGCTGTGGTTTAGAAACAGCGCCAGTTGATGCAGCGATAGTAGGTATCATTGATGATGGTGCAGGATTGGAGTAATCGCATGGATATCAAAGAGTTACAAAAAATCATACAGGAAAATGGTGTGGTTGGTGCAGGCGGTGCCGGATTTCCGACATACGTGAAAATTGATGAACGCGCGAACACCATATTGATGAACTGTGCAGAATGTGAACCTTTGTTAAAATTACATAGACAGTTATTGAAACAACATGCATATGAGATCATGAAAACATTCCATATGATTGCTGAGACTGTTGGTGCAAAGGAAGCCATTATTGGTGTGAAAAAGTCCTATAAAGATACGGTGAATGCTCTGAATCAGCATTTGGGAGAGTTCCCGGGCATGCGTCTGGCTCTTCTGGATGAAGTTTATCCGATGGGTGATGAAATCGTACTGATTTATGAGGCAACCGGACGTGTTGTAAGACCGGGTGGTCTTCCCATCGAAGAAGGCGTTGCGGTATTCAATGTAGAGACAGTATATAACATTTATCGTGCAGTTGAGATGAATCATCCGGTTACGGACAAGCTGGTTTCCGTTGTAGCGGAAGTAGAGCATCCGGTAACTGTAAGAGTTCCGCTGGGAACGCCGCTTTCTGAAGTGGTAGCAATGGCGGGACAGACAACGACAAAAGATGCGGTGTATTTTGTGGGCGGTCCTATGATGGGAAACATCGGAACAGGAAGTCAGCCGGTAACAAAAACAACTAACGCCGTATTGGTTCTTCCGGGCGATCATACGATCGTTCAGAAGAAATTGAGAAAATCTTCTATTGACATGAAACGTGCAGCATCCATTTGCTGCCAGTGCCGTACCTGTACGGATCTCTGTCCGAGAAATAATCTGGGACATCCGATTGATCCGGCTCTGTTCATGAGAGCTGCATCCAATAAGGATTTCCAGGATATGAATCCGTATCTGAACGCTAATTTCTGCAGTTCCTGCGGAGTATGTGAAATGTATTCTTGTCCGCAGAGTCTTGCGCCGCGGTCACTTCTGGCTGATATGAAATTTGGTCTGAAGAAAGCAGGTGTCCGTCCTCCTCAGGGAGTTACGGCTGCTCCTGTGAAAGAGTCCAGAGAGTATAGAAAAGTACCGGAAGAGCGACTGATGGCCAGATTGAACCTGACCAGATACGATAAAGATGCTCCGCTTGATGATAACGTAGTAGCGGTTAAGAAAGTAAGTATCAATCTTAGCCAGCACATCGGAGCACCGGCACAGGCAATCGTTAAAATCGGTGACAAAGTTACCGAGGGACAGATGATCGCAAAACCGGCACAGGGGCTGAGTGTGGCCATCCATGCATCCATAAGCGGTGTAGTTCTGGATGTGACAGACAGGGCAATTGTGATCGAAGCAAAGTAGAAAGGACGTGCACTGTATGAGTAAAGCAATCGGAATGGTTGAATTTAAGACCACGGCAACTGGTATTACAGCAGCAGATGCCATGGTAAAAACTTCAGAAGTAGAGCTGATCGAGGCACAGACAGTATGTCCTGGAAAATATATTGCTATTATTTCTGGAGATTTAAGTGCTGTAAAAGCAGCAGTAGATGCTGCCTCTACACAGTATGAGGAGCAGTTGATCGACAATTTTGTACTGGGTAATCCACATGATTCTATTTTTCCAGCTCTCTATGGAGCGGCTCAGGTGGAAAAAGTCAGTGCGTTGGGTATTCTGGAAACGTATGATGCGGCTTCCATTATCGTGGCAGCTGATATCGCAGCAAAAACTGCAATTGTCGATCTGATTGAAGTACGTGTCGCAAAAGGTATGTGCGGAAAATCATATATGCTGATCACCGGTGAGGTATCAGCGGTCGAGGCATCCATTGAGAAGGCAAAAAAAGTGGTGGCAGAGAGAGGAATGTATCTCGATTCTTCTGTTATTGCACATCCGGATGCAAAGGTAATCGAATCTATTTTATAAGTGAAACAAAAGGGGGCGGAGGAAGGTAGCTTTCTCCGTCTCTGTTTAGCTGAAAGGTATTAGATTTCTTAAAAGGGGGACAAGTTGTATGCTAGCATTGGAAAGAAGAAATCTGATTTTAGAAAAGCTGCAGGAAGAAAAACGTGTGGTGGTCAGTGAGTTAAGTCAGTTATACAACGTGTCAGAAGAAACAATCAGGAGAGATCTTGATAAGCTGGAGCATGAGGGCTATGCTATTAAAAGCTATGGCGGGGCGGTAATTAATGAAAATATGAGTATTGACATGCCCTTTAACATAAGAAAGAACCGAAATGTATTGGGAAAACAAAAAATTGCGGAATTGGTAGCAGGGATGATTCATGATGGAGATCAGATTATGCTGGATGCCAGTACAACAGCAGTTTTTATTGCGAAAGCAATAAAAGATAAGGAACGTCTGACCGTAATCACCAATTCTATTGAGATTATGATAGAATTGGCCGATGTTTCCGGTTGGACGATCATATCTACCGGCGGTACTATGAAAGAAGGGTATCTGGCACTTCTGGGTACAAAAGCGGAGGATTCCATGAGATCTTATTATGTTGACAAGGCTTTTATCTCTTGCAAAGCATTTGATCGGGAAAGAGGAATCATGGATTCCAATGAACTGTTCGCTCATGCGAAACAGGTAATGATGAATTCAGCCAGAATTAGCATTTTGGCGGTGGACCACAGTAAATTTGACAATACAGCATTTTCAAGGGTTCTTGACGTACAAAATCTGTCTGCGGTTGTCACAGATATAAAACCGTCAGAGGAATGGATGGCGTATTTTGAGAAACGAAATATAAAATGTTATTATCCGGAATAGAAAAACAAACGTATAGAAAGGCGTAAATCATGGACAGTTTTGGAATAAAAACACAGATTTATTTTGGAAACGGGTCGCTTTCCCGTTTGAAAGAAATTCCGTACCGGAAAGTTCTGGTGATTACCGATCCGTTTGTGGCTCAGAGCAAGATGATCGACCTGATCACAGAACCTTTAAAAGAGGGAAAAATTGAATATGATATATTCCATGATGTGGTACCGGATGCGCCGGTAGAAAAGATTTCCAATGGAGTGAAAAAATTTCTGGAATATAAACCGGAAGCAATTGTAGCAGTGGGTGGAGGTTCCGCAATCGATTCATCAAAAGCTATTCGGGAATTCGCTCTGAAAATTAATAATTATGGGAACGTAGGATTGATCGCAATACCTACTACCAGTGGTACCGGCTCGGAGGTTACCTCTTTTGCCGTAGTAAATGACACAGAAGCAAAGGTAAAATATCCACTGGTATCTGAGAGTTTAACAGCGGATGAGGCGATTCTGGATGCGGAACTGGTGAAAAGTGTTCCGCCATCCATTACGGCAGATACGGGAATGGATGTATTTACTCATGCATTGGAAGCGTATGTAAGTACAAAACATAATGAATTTTCATCAGCATTATCCGAAAAAGCAATCGAAATCTGCGGAGTATTTCTTCTGAGAGCTTATCTGGACGGCAACGATATGCATGCAAGGCAGAAAATGCATGTAGCTTCCTGCCTTGCGGGACTGGCATTTAATTCTGCATCTTTGGGTATTACACACAGTATGGCACATCAGCTGGGCGCTTTGTTCCATATCCCACATGGAAGAGCAAATGCGATGTTGCTTCCGCATATTGTAGAATTTAATGCCAACATCAATAAACACTCCAGAAGTCAGAAAGAGTATCTACCATCTGTAAAAAGATATGCAAATATCGCACATATCCTGGGGTTGAGTAATTATAACGAAGTGATGAGTGTTCGTTCCCTGGTGAACTGGATACAGTTTATGCAGAAGGAAATGAACATTCCGCTGACAATTCAGGAAATCGGAACTATCACACCGGACGCATACTTTGCGGCAGTGGACAAGATGGCAGATGCGGCGCTGGCAGATGCATGTACTGCTACGAATCCAAGAGTACCGACCAAAGAAGATATTATAAAAATCTACACAAAACTGTGGTCATTCTAGACTGTGGTTTTAAATGGAAGGATGACTGGCGCGGTTAGAAGAAGACTTGCGTCAGGTTAAAAGAGGTTGCGGATTATGAAATCAAAAAGAATAGAGATACTGGATAATCGTCCGGTAAATAAAGATGGTTTCATTGATGAATGGCCGGAGATGGGATTTATAGCGATGAAAAGTCCCTTTGATCCAAAACCATCTATCAAAATAGAGAATGGAATAATTACAGAGCTTGACGGAAAAGAGCGAAAAGACTTTGATTTCATCGATCAGTTTATTGCGGACTATTCCATTCGTGTTGATCGGGCAGAGACTTCTATGGGAATTTCTTCCCTGGAGATTGCCAGAAAAATTGTAGATATCAATGTTTCCAGAAAAGAAATTCTGGAGATTATATCAGGAATCACACCAGCTAAGATGGCTGAAGTCATCAACGAACTGAATGTGGTGGAAATGATGATGGGAATGCAGAAAATGCGTGCCCGTAAAGTTCCAGGTAATCAAGCGCATATTACGAATCTGAAGGATGATCCGGTTCAGATCGCTGCTGATGCAGCAGAAGGAGCTCTTCGAGGATTCAGTGAGGAAGAGACAACTACCGGTGTTGCAAGATATGCGCCCTTTAATGCCATTGCATTGCTGATCGGTTCTCAGGTAGGACGCCGTGGTGTTCTTACTCAGTGTGCGGTAGAGGAAGCTATCGAACTGGAACTTGGTATCAGAGGTCTGACTACGTATGCAGAGACTCTTTCTGTATACGGAACAGAAAAAGTATTTATTGACGGTGATGACACACCATATTCCAAAGCGTTTTTGAATTCTGCTTATGGATCCAGAGGTTTGAAAGTAAGATTTACTTCCGGTTCCGGATCTGAAGTATTAATGGGAAGCAGCGAAAAGAAATCCATGTTGTATCTGGAATGCCGTTGTCTGTATGTGACAAAAGGTGCCGGAAGCCAGGGCATCCAGAATGGTTCTGTAAGTTGTATCGGTGTAACGGCAGGTGTACCGGCTGGTATCCGTGAAGTAATCGGAGAAAATCTGGTGGCAGCACTTTTAGGACTGGAATGTGCATCATCCAATGATCAGAGTTTCTCGCATTCTGATATGAGAAGAACAGCACGTACCATGCTGCAGTTTATGCCGGGAACTGATTTTATTTTCTCAGGTTATGCCGGGGAACCGAATTATGACAATATGTTTGCAGGGTCCAATTTTGATGCAGAAGACTTTGATGATTACAATGTACTGCAGAGAGATATGCAGGTGGATGGCGGGCTTCGACCGGTAACGGAAGAAGAAGTGATCCGTGTACGTCGGGAAGCAGGAAAAGCAGTACAGGCGGTATTTAAATATCTGGGGCTTACCGAAGTAACAGATGAGCAGGTTGAAGCTGTTACTTATGCTCATGGCAGCAAGGACACGCTGAACAGAGACGTAGCTTCCGATCTTATGGCGGCAGATGATCTTATGAAACGTAAAATCACAGGTATTGATGTAGTAAAAGCTCTTGCAGAGAGTGGGTTTGAGGAACTGGCAGAAAGTATTCTGAATATGCTTAAACAGCGTGTGATCGGGGATTATATGCATACGGCAGCGATACTTGATGAAAACTTCCAGGTTATGTCGGGTGTTAATACACCGAATGATTATATGGGTCCGGGTACAGGATATCGTGTTGCGGGAAAACGGTGGGAAGAAATCAAGGCAATTCCTCATCGGATCAACGTAAATGAATTTTAAAGGAGGGCTGCCAGGATGCAAGTAAATGAACAATTAGTCCAGGCGATTACCAGAGAAGTACTGAAACAGTTACAGAGTCAGCAGCCCGGACAAAATGGTAAGGAAAATCAGGCAAATAGCCCGAAAAAAACAAATCTGAACGGGAAGACCAGAATGCGTCCGAAACATTCATATGAAGGATACCCAATGGCAAAACAGGGAACTGATCCCAAAGAAGTCGTGATTGGTGTAGGTGCTGCTTTTCAGACAGAGATAACACAGACCATCTCAGAAATTTCTCTGGATGAAGTATTGAAGAATGTCCGTGCCGGAATTGAAGAGGAAGGCATGGTTTCCCGCGTGGTGAAAGTACTGGATACTTCTGATGTGGCTTTTATGGCACTGGAATCGGCAAAACTTTCCGGTTCCGGTATCGGAATTGGAATTCAGTCTAAGGGTACAACGGTAATTCACCAGAAGGATCTGTATCCTCTGACAAATCTGGAACTTTTTCCACAGGCTCCGCTGATTACACTGGATATGTACAGAAAAATCGGTCGGAATGCTGCAAAATATGTAAAAGGTGAGAAAGTAACTCCGATTGAGTGTATCAATGATCCGACCGTTCGCGCAAAATTTCAGGTGAAGGCAGCACTGATGCACATCATTGAGACAGAACAGCTTGACCCGCCGAAAAAGATAATTGAATGGGAGGGAAGGAAATGAGTAATTATCCATTAGGACAAAATGAAGCGGATTCCATAACCTCCAAAACAGGGAAAAAGCTTTCACAGATAACATTGGAGGAAGTTAAGAAAGGTAATGTCCAGGCGGATGATATCAAGATCTCAAAAGAAATGCTTCACCGTCAGGGACAGGTTGCCAGGGAAGCAGATAATCCGGCGATGGAAGCAAACTTCCAGAGAGCAGCTGAACTTGTGGATGTACCGGATGATGTGATTTTGACTATGTATAACAAACTTCGTCCAAACCGTTCTACGAAATTGGAACTGGCTCAGATGGCGAAAGAACTTCTGGAAGTTTATCATGCGCCTCATTGTGCAAAGCTTGTACTGGAAGCGGCAGAGGTATATGAAAAACGCGGAATATTACTGAAATAAAAAGAGGTAGCGAAAGTTGAAATTAGTTGCGGGTGTTGATATTGGGAATTCTACAACCGAAGTATGTATCGGAAGTGTGGAAAAGAATGGAGAGTTTCATTTCCTAACCTCTGCTTCCCGAATGACAACAGGAACAAAAGGCACCGTTCCTAATGTGATGGGTGTGAAGGCAGCGCTTCTTGAGGCCATGGAAAAGATTGGCCGGTCAATAACAGAATTGGATTTTGTCAGACTGAATGAGGCGGCACCTGTAATCGGCGATACTGCAATGGAAACCATTACGGAGACGGTTATAACAGAATCTTCAATGATTGGACATAATCCGTCCACTCCGGCGGGAGCAGGACAGGCTGCTGGAGAATTGATTTTGCTTGAGCATCTGGCAGCTGCTGAGCAGAAGAAAGAGTATATCGTGGCTGCATCCGGAAAATATCCTTACGAGGAAGTAGCCGCGAAACTGAATGAATATATGCCCAGACTGCAGATCAAAGGATTGATTCTTCAGGCAGATGAGGCAGTATTGGTGGAAAACCGTCTGCATCAAAAGATTCCTGTTGTGGATGAAGTTCGACATATTGATAAAGTACCGGAAGGGAAACAGGCAGCGATTGAAGTGGCGCTTCCGGGGACTACAGTGAGAATGCTTTCCAATCCTTATGGTATAGCGACACTTTTGAAACTGACTCCCGAAGAAACAAGGATGGTTACGCCCATAGCGAAAAGTCTCATTGGAAAGAGAAGTGCTGTGGTGATAAAAACACCTCATGGTAATATTCATGAACAGATACTTCCGGCTGGTGAGATTTATATTCATGGTGACGTAACCAAAAACATCAGTATTGATGCAGGTGCAGAAAAAATCATGCAGGCTTTGCAGGAAGCCGGAGCGATAACAGATATTCAGGGACAGCCGGGTACGAACGTGGGAAATATGCTTTCTTCTATTCGTGAAGATATGTCTGAAGTGTCAAAAGAAAATGAGAAGAACATTCGTATCACAGATCTACTGGCAGTTGATACGCTTGCGCCTGTGGTAATATCAGGTTCTCTGGCAGGAGAAACCTGTATGGAGAAAGCGGTAGGGATTGCCGCAATGGTGAAAACCCGTCATCTGCCTATGCAGCAGATTGCCGAAAGGCTGGAGGATGAACTGCATGTACAGGCAAAAGTAGCCGGAGTGGAAGCAGTAATGGCTTCGCTGGGAGCGCTGACAACGCCGGGAACGCAGCTGCCTATCGCAATCCTTGATATGGGAGGCGGCTCTACCGATGCTGCGATTCTGAACGAAGATGGAACAGTGAAAACGACTCATCAGGCAGGAGCCGGCGAGTTGGTATCCATGCTGATACAGACAGAATTGGGACTGAAAAGTCGGGTGACTGCGGAACAGATAAAGAAATATCCTATGGCAAAAGTAGAAAGTCTGTTTCACATGAGGTTGGAAAATGGTGCAATGGAATTTTTTGAAGACTCCATTGATCCAAGGTATTACGGACATGTGGTGCTCCTGGCACCGGGTGAACTTTTGAAAGTAGAAGAGGATATTCCGATGGAAAAGATTCTGGAAGTCCGAAGAGAAGCGAAAAGGAAAGTATTTGTCACCAATGCTGTACGGGCACTGAAAACAGTAGCACCGGAACATGATCTGAAAAAAGTACCGAATGTGGTTCTGGTAGGTGGATCAGCAGAAGATTTTGAGATTCCTGAGATGCTTACGGAAGCATTTGCAGAATATCGGATCGTTTGTGGACGGGGTAATATCCGGGGCATGGAAGGTCCGAGAAATGCAGTTGCTACAGGACTCTTGCTATCTTATCTTGGCACAGAGGGAAGAGGATAACTATGGTAATAAATAAACCAGCCATATTAATTTATGTGAATCATCCGGATGCGGATTATCTGAGAGAAATCTGTGCAGGGATTGAAGAAGAGGGAGTTCTTTATCAGATTCGGGAAATGGAGGATGAGTTGGACCAGTTGGCATATTCTGCTGCCAATGAATCGATGCTGGGATCCGGTGTCGGTGTAGCAGGAAGAAGAGTGGCCATGCAGATGCGTCGATTATCCTTGGGACATAATGTTTTTGAACTGAATGCGCCGCGTTTCTGGCAATGCCGGAATCTTGGAGCAAACAGTGCCAGAGCAATCAAGAAAATGCCATTTAAAAAAGTGTTCGGAGATGAACAGGTATGAAGATTTATACAAAGACCGGTGATGCAGGTACAACCAGCCTGGTTCACACAAAAAATGTAGCGAAATCCGATGACAGGGTGGAAGTTATGGGTACAATCGATGAACTGGCCAGCCATATTGGATTGATAAAAACAAAAATTCAGGATGAGCATATTATTTCTTTTCTGGAAGAAATTCAGCACACGCTAATGACTGTTATGGCAGGAATTGCGGATTCCTATAATATGAAATATAAGCTGAAAGATGGAGACGTCGAAAAACTGGAAAAAGAAATTGATCGTCTGGAGGCGCTTTTTGATCGTCCGAAGCAGTTTATACTGCCGGGAGAAAGTCCGGTGTCAGCGCAGATTGATGTGACCAGAACAGTAGCGCGCCGTGCGGAAAGATGTCTTTCGCAGGTGAGTATTAAGTTTGGAAGCGATATCGGTGCAAAACGTTATATGAATCGTCTGGCAGATTATTTATATGTTCTGGCAAGGTATTATGATGCGAAATTGACAGAAAGCACAGATGTGACAAAACAGGAACAGAGTGCAGTGGATTGTAGTGACGATGTCAGGACGATAAAGGAGAACGGTGTCATGAAAGCAAATCAGACAGAAGAAACTCTGATACAGCAAGTGCTGATGCGCATGGGACAGGGACGGATGACTCTGGAGACATCCAAAAAGTTGATTGAAAAAATCGAAGAAGAAGCAGAACGCAGAGGAAAAAAGGCAGTGATTGCTGTCTGCAGTCCGGATGGAAATCCCATCGCAGTTCATGTCATGGACGGAGCTTTTCTTGTTAGTTTTGATGTGGCTGTGAGAAAAGCGTATACATCTGTTGCGGTTAAGATGTCTACCATGGAGCTTTCAAAACTTGCTCAGCCGGGTCAGACATTCTATGGACTGGACAAACTGGAAGGCGGTAAAATCGTGATCTTCGGGGGTGGTGTTCCATTGGTACACAATGGAGCAATCATCGGTGGTCTGGGAATTTCCGGAGGTACCGGGGAAGAAGATCACAGTCTGGCCGAATACGGACTGTCTGTTTTGGTAGATATTCTGAAATCATAACTCATATGTACATTTTGGTTCGTATGAGAGATTCAAGATAAGAAGCCGATGGAATAAAGAAAACAATTCCATCGGCTTCATGTATACAACAAAAGAAAGTTTCTTGACAAAGCAGATAATTCTGTCATACTGAAATAAACAGCTTTTAAAAATAGGAGATGAAGTAAGTGATTAAGCAGAGAAATTTTTGGGTGTTTTTACTATTGAATCTGATTACCTGTGGTTTTTATGGCATTTATTTTTGGTATGTATGGAATAAAGATGTGAATTGTATCTGCGAGGGTGATGGACATGATGTGCCAAACTACATTGTGGTGTTATTATTGGGACTGGTCACCTGTAGCATTTATTTCTATTATTGGGTGTACAAACAGGGAAATCGTCTTCAGGAGAATGCGCAGAGATATGGCGTTCGGATCCAGGAAAACGGAAACTCCTTTTTACTGTGGTCACTATTGAGTATTATTACCTGCTCTTTAGCACAGTACTATGCATATTATCTAATGATACATGCTGTGAATCAGATTTCACCTGCTTATAACAGCGCATACGGTTATGATACGATGTATGGCAATCCCCAGTATACAGGCAGATATCAGCAGACAGGATATAATCAGAATCAATGGCAGGGTTATTCTATGTCAGGGCAGAATACAGGAAGAGGACAGATCCTTTGTATTGCAGGTCCTGAAGTTTCGAGAGTTACGGTAATACAGGATGCTCAGACGCTGATTCTGGGACAGGACGGAGGTGTCTGCAATCATATCATAATGGGAAATAGAATCGAAGCAAAACATTGTTCCATCACATATAGAAAGTGGGACAATATGTATCTTGTCACGGACTACTCCATGAGCGGAACCTATCGGGTATCCGATGATAAAAGATTACCTGCAGAAAAAATGGTGGAGTTGTCTGCCGGAACAGAAATTTATCTTGGTGACAGAGCGACGATGTACCGGTTAGGATAAAAATGTGTTATAGGTAAGATATTGAATAAGTTTCAAAAAAATTCTCTCGTCAGATTCTGTAAAACAAAATTACAGACTTGCGGGAGAATTTTTTGGGTAAAACAACATTCGGAAATTTCTAAAGAATAACAAAGGTCACCGAATCTTTGCTTTCCCCGGCGTGCAGCCCTTATATTTTTTATAAGTTTTAATGAAATAACTCAAATCATTGAAACCGCAGTTGTAGGCAATCTCCGTAACGGAAGCATCTGTGGTGGCAAGCTGAAAACTGGCGTGTTCAATTCTGTGGTAATTCAGATAGTCAATTGGTGTACGGTGGGTCATGTTGCAGAAAAATCTGCAGAAATACTTGGGAGACATATGCACAGAGGCAGAAAGCTGCTCCAAAGTCAAAGGAGAAGAATAATTTGCCTCCATAAAATCCAGAACGGTTTTCAGCTGCATAATTTTTCTGTAATCCCGTCGGTTTTGCGGTGCGTCGGAAAAATAAAGATGTTCTCCGAAAACCACACCAAAAAAGTGATACAATTCTCCAAAAACAACCATCTCAAAACCTTCTTTTTCATTTTCCATAGCTTCAAATATATTCCAGATAATCTGGTGAATCTTCTCATTTTTAGGGGTAAAATGGTGGTAAATAAATGCGGAGTGGTTGATGATTTTCTGAATATAGGTCTGACAGCGTGGATTGTGTTTGATGAACGTATTCATATCAAATACAATGCACTGATAAACACAGTCAGAAGGTTCGCCGGAATGAAGTACACCACTGTTGACAAATACGATATCACCTGTATTTGCTGTGAATTCTTTTTCATCCATAGTCATGTGGAGTGAGCCTTCCAGTACCCGGATGATTTCATATTCCACATGCCAGTGATAGGACATAACATAGCGGGAATGAGTACTGGTAACATGATAGAATTCAAAAGGAAAATCGAAGGTCCCCCGTTGTTTATTTTCACTGAAATTGTAATATTGCATAAAATAACCCCTCCAATTTTAGGATAATTGACGAAAATACTAAAAAGGTGAATATTGTTTTATTTTTGGCTATTATAACACGAGAAGAAGGGATGAAACAAGAGTATAATTTACATCAGAAAACGGCGAAGAAGATGAAAAGTTACTGTTTCGTGAAAGAACAATGACAGATTCGCCGTTAAAAACAGAAAATAATTTTATTTGGGAGGTCTTGTATTATGGCAAAAAGCAGATTAATTGGCGATTACCCTGTAATTGGTATCAGACCAACAATTGACGGACGTCGTGGTGTTCTGAAAGTTCGTGAATCTCTGGAAGAGCAGACCATGAATATGGCAAAATCCGCTGCTAAATTGTTCACAGAAAATCTGAGATATAGCAACGGTGAACCGGTTAAGGTTGTAATCGCTGATACAACAATCGGACGTGTAGCAGAGGCTGCTGCATGTGCTGCAAAATTCAAAAAAGAAGGCGTTGATATTACACTGACTGTTACTCCATGCTGGTGCTACGGAGCTGAGACTATGGATATGGATCCAAATACCATCAAAGCTGTTTGGGGATTCAACGGAACAGAAAGACCTGGTGCTGTATATCTGGCATCTGTGCTTGCTACACATGCTCAGAAAGGTCTTCCGGCATTTGGTATCTATGGACATGATGTTCAGGATGCAGATGATACTTCTATCCCGGCTGACGTTGAAGAAAAACTGCTGAGATTTGGACGTGCAGCTGTTGCTTGTGCAACTATGAGAGGAAAATCTTATCTGCAGATCGGTTCCATCTGTATGGGTATTGGCGGATCTATCATTGATCCATCTTTCTTCGAAGAGTATCTGGGAATGCGTGTAGAGTCTGTTGACGAGGTAGAAATCATTCGCCGTATGACTGAAGGTATTTATGATCATGCAGAATATGAAAAAGCTCTTGCATGGACCAAAGAAAAATGTATCGAAAGCTTTGACAAGAATCCGGAAGAACTACAGAAGACCCGTGAACAGAAAGATTCTGACTGGGAATTCGTAGTTAAGATGATGTGTATCATCAAAGACCTGATGAATGGTAATGAAAATCTGCCGGAAGGCTGTGAAGAAGAAAAAGTTGGTCACAATGCGATCGCAGCAGGATTCCAGGGACAGAGACAGTGGACAGACTTCTATCCGAACTGTGACTTCCCGGAGGCTATGCTGAATACTTCCTTTGACTGGAACGGAGCAAGAGAGCCATACGTTCTTGCAACAGAGAATGATGTTCTGAACGGTATGGGTATGCTGTTCATGAAACTTCTTACCAACCGCGCGCAGATGTTTGCTGATGTTCGTACCTACTGGAGCCCGGAAGCAGTTAAGAAAGCTACCGGATATGATCTGGAAGGTGTAGCGAAGGATGCAGGCGGATTTATCCATCTGATCAACTCCGGTGCTTGCTGTCTGGATGCAAATGCAGAAGCAAAAGATGCTGATGGCAACGCAGTGATGAAACCGTGGTATGAAGTAACAAAAGAAGATCAGGATGCGATCATGGCAAATACCACATGGAATTATGCAGACCTGGGATACTTCCGTGGCGGTGGATTCTCTTCCAGATTTGAAACAAAAGCAGAGATGCCTGCAACTATGATTCGTCTGAATCTTGTGAAAGGACTGGGACCGGTTCTGCAGATTGCAGAAGGCTGGACAGTAGCTCTGCCGGAAGAAGTTTCTGATAAACTGTGGAAACGTACTGACTATACATGGCCATGTACATGGTTCGCTCCAAGATGTGATGGTAAAGAAGGCCCGTTTAAGACAGCTTATGATGTAATGAACAACTGGGGAGCCAACCACGGTGCAATTTCCTATGGACATATCGGTGCAGATCTGATTACCATGTGCTCTATGCTGAGAATTCCGGTTTGCATGCACAATGTACCGGAAGAGAAAATCTTCAGACCATCCGCATGGAATGCATTTGGAATGGACAAAGAAGGCGCAGATTTCAGAGCATGCAAAACGTATGGACCGCAGTTCAAATAAGAAGTTATAATATCTGAAAATAGCATAAAATGTGTTTTACAGGAACCTGCGAGGAGTTGATGCCTCGCAGGTTTTTTATATCATAGGAAAGTGCTTCGCATTTTCCTATGATACAAAACCATCCGGGGGATGTATGACTCTGCACAGAAAGAGGTATGTCGTGTAAAGTATGCAGGATCTCTGTGCATCGCGAAGCCTGGTTCTGGTCACGGAATGAACAGTAACCAGTAATGCGGATCAGCGTGAGTCATACAGGAATACGATATTGACAGGAAAGAGAGGATGATAGATATGGAAACCGTAAGATTTGATGAGCTGGATCTGTGCCCGCAGATCGTAAGGGCAGTAAAGGAGATGGGATTTGAGGCGGCGACCCCGATCCAGGCACGTGCCATTCCTGTGATCATGGAGGGAAGAGACGTGATCGGACAGGCGCAGACAGGAACAGGAAAGACGGCGGCATTTGGCATTCCTCTTCTGCAGAAGATCGATCCAAAGAACAGAAAGCTGCAGGCCATCGTACTGTGTCCCACCAGAGAGCTGGCGATCCAGGTGGCAGATGAGATCCGCCGCCTGTGTAAATTCATGCACGGGATCAAGGTACTGCCGATCTACGGCGGACAGGACATCGGAAAGCAGATCCGTTCCCTGAAGGGAGGGATTCAGCTGATCATCGGTACACCGGGCCGTGTGATGGATCATATGCGCCGCCATACGCTGAAATTTGACCAGCTGCATACGATTGTACTGGATGAGGCGGATGAGATGCTGAATATGGGATTCCGTGAGGATATCGAGACGATCCTGAAGGATGTACCGGAAGAACGCCAGACGATCCTCTTTTCTGCGACGATGCCCCAGCCGATTCTGGATATCACGAAAAATTATCAAAGGGATGCACAGCTGGTCAGGGTGGTCAAGAAAGAGCTGACGGTACAGAATATTGATCAGTATTACTATGAAGTCAAAGAAAAGAATAAAGAAGAGGTGCTTTCCAGACTTCTGGATATGTACAATCCAAGACGTGCTCTGGTATTCTGCAATACCAAGCGGCGGGTGGATGAACTGACAGGGGCTCTTCAGGGACGTGGTTACTTTGCAGAGGGACTGCACGGAGATATGAAGCAGTCACAGAGGGACCGCGTGATGAACGGCTTCCGGAATGGAAAAACGGAGATCCTGATCGCCACGGATGTGGCGGCGAGAGGTATTGATGTGGACGATGTGGAAGCGGTATTCAATTACGATCTTCCCCAGGACGATGAGTTCTATGTACACCGCATCGGAAGGACAGGACGTGCAGGGCGCGTTGGAAAAGCCTTTACCTTCATTGTGGGCAAAGAGGTATACAAGCTGAAGGATATCCAGCGCTACTGTAAGACGAAGATCTATGCGCAGCCGATTCCGTCTCTGAATGATGTGAGTGCGATCAAGGCGGATAAGATCCTGAACAATATCGCAGATACGATTCAGAATGAGAATCTGAGTGCCATGGTGGATCTGATCGAACAGCGGCTGAATGAAGAGGATTATACAGCAATGGATATTGCAGCAGCGTTTCTAAAGCAGGCCATGGGTGCCGGGGATACCGAACAGCAGGATGAGTTTGAATTTGGCGATACAGGTGCTGAGGAAGGTATGGTACGTCTCTTCATTAATATAGGAAAGAAACAGAATGTGCGCCCCGGAG
>SFQZ01000068.1 GCA_004562915.1 bacterium | reverse complement strand
TGTACCGGTATTTGTTGTGCTCTGAGTACCAATCTGAGTCACATTACTTGTAGAAGAAGTGGTCGAATAACCCCATGTGTATGTATAGGTATAGGAGAAACTGCTCCAACTCCAACTACTGCTTCTCTTTGCATATACTGGATAATAATTACCATCATCTGCTTTATAATAATATCCACTTACAGCTGTCCAATTACTAGAGTTGCTGCTAATCAAAGTGTTGCATGTCACTGATGCCTGAGTATAGGTTGTAGTTGCTTCCACTGCATTTTTACCGGTCACTTCTACGGTTGCAATAGAAGAATCCTCGGTTGTATAAGTTCCTGCATAATTTGCATTGCTGATAGTTGCTGTCGCAGTCTGACCCACGGTAACCGTAATTGTATCATTTTCTGTTACTTCAACATCACCAGTATTTCCACTATCTCCACCGGATTCCGAACCACTGTCACCTTCACTACCAGTTTCACTTGCAGGAAGAGCCGCACCAAAAGCTGCGATTACATCTGCAGTTGCAGAAACAACGGCTGTACCTCCATCTGTTCCATTTGCATTACCTACATCACACCAGATACAGAACATTGCACCTGCCGGATCAGAAATCGTTCCATTACCCGTGGTTCCAGTACGATATTGGAAAGACGTATAATCAAATTGACTCGCTTTATCTGCACTACACTGCCAGCTGGTATTTCCTAATACCCAATAATAGTCACCATGAGTATTGATTACATCCATACCCTGATTAACCAGATACTGTGCAGATGCCAGATTATAGCCACTCCATCCACATGACCAATAGCAAACCTGTATAGCAGAATTAATAGAATAGGTATTATCTTCATTATAATAAATACCATCATTAAATGCACGCGGTGTCATTTTATGATTTATAACAATCTGTGCTGCATTATTCAGAAAATCAACAAATTTCTGATATTTACCGGAAGTATACAGCCCCTGGAATCCCATAGTAGACAGATCATTTGCATATTCATCTGCACCCAGGTTGTAGAATTTCACACCTTGAGATGCAAAATATGTTGCATATTTTTCTGTAATAGCCAGTGCAAATGCAACTGCCTCTGCATTCTCCAAATCAATAGAACTATTTGAACCACTATATTTAAATTGTGTAAACTCCTCAAGGATTGCACCCATATGTCCCGGAACATTGATACATGGAACGATATCAATACCTTTTCCTGTAGCATAGGAA
This sequence comes from bacterium, assembly GCA_004562915.1. Lineage (GTDB taxonomy): Bacteria > Bacillota > Clostridia > Lachnospirales > Lachnospiraceae > Oliverpabstia. The sequence goes on along the minus strand of SFQZ01000068.1, from coordinate 14,827 downwards.
ATAATATCTGTCATCTCGCTCTGTGTCAGATATTTTCTGCTTCCATCCGGATACTTAGAGCCATCACTGTAGCCGTCACCAAGAGCAGGCGTAAGATCATATGTATTGCCTGTGGATGTAGTAACATTCATATCATCCAACGCAAACCTAAATCCCTGATTGTCAGACAGATAAAGTTCTACTTGATTAAAACCTGCTGCTGCTGCGTTATCAATGATTTTTTTGATATTTTCGGGACTGAAATACTTTCTGCCTGCATCCAGATGAACAATTTTATAGAAATCATCATCACTAGTGCTTCGCGCTGTAGCGGTTGCTGTAACAGCTGTTCCTTCTTCGTCATTTTCAAGACTTAAAGCAGCTGCACTAGTAGCATATACCATTTTTTCATTCGTTTCTGATACTTCCGCTGAATCAACAGATTCCTCTGTAATATCCGTCTCTTCAACAGAATTCTCCGTGGTTTCAACAGGATTTTCTTCCGTCAATACCTGCTGTGTCTCTTCTGCTGTTTTCTGAATCTCTTCCGTCTCTGTAGCAAATACACTGGTCGTCAAACTGAACACCATACAGAAAACCAACAGAAGTGAGACTACTGTTTTGATTTTTTTCATTTCGTTACCTCCTTATTCTAAAAATGTTTATACAAAATACATACTTCATATGAATATGCATATGAATTTATGAAGAATCAGCATCCTTCTCTGCAATAGCAATCAATTCTTCTACCGTTTTACAAAGATAGGATGGAATACCAGATGTATCACCTGTCTCAGCTAAAGCCATAGCTGCACAGGAATGGCAAAGTTCCTGATTTTTACATTTTTCACATACACTTGATAGTTTGAGACTATCTGTTGCTGCTACAATATGGTGCCATGTCTCTTCAAAAGAACCTTCTCGAATATCAATAGCCGGCTTTGTCATCATTCCACAAGGTGTCATATAGCCGTCCCAGGTAATCCAAAAAGCAGCCTTTCCGGCTCTGCACCTGACTTTGCCATCAATCGGATCAACACACGCCTCGTCCAAACCCGGAGGCGGAATTGCTCCCTGTCTTACAGAAGACAGGAATTGGTGATAATTATCTTCTCCATATTGAAGCTTATAACGTAATAAATTATAATGCGTCGCTTCCTTAGGAGTAAAACGATCATTCAACCCTATTGCCTTTTCATCTCTTCGAATTGGTGGAAACATATAAGTGTTTACAACCAGAATGAGTTCTCTTTCTTCTGCATATTGTATCATAGCGCCAATATCATCTGCGTTATATGGAGTTAATGAACAATTCAGCTTTACAGGAATCCCCGCTGACCGCAACAATGTAATTGCCCGATCAACTTTCTTAAAAGCTCCTTTTATTCCACATAACCGTTCGTATGTTTCATCTGAAGCTCCGTAAAGCGTAATATTAATTCGGGATGGTACATCCTTCTTTAACTTTTCAACTACTTCTTCATTGATCATTGAGCCATTCGTATTAATAGACAACACAAATCCCATCTGACTCAGATGTTCATATAATCTCCAAAAATCCGGCCATAAAAATGGTTCTCCCCCTGTCAACAGCAGATAAAGCATCCCCATTCTTTTGGCATCTTCAGCTATCTGGATCCATTGTTCACAAGTAAGCATCGTGCGGGCATGCTGTAAAACCTCTTCCGACGTCTTCCTGACATAACACATTTTACAAGTAAAATTACATATTGGAGAAAGTTCAAATGTCCCACTTAATGGCAGCCTGATGCTTGATGCTTTTGAGAACAATTTACTTGTCAGTGGACTTTCACGCTTTAATTCTTTCAGATTCATCAGCCATTTCCCCTTTCAAGTAATGATCAACCACATCCACTGCCCGTTTGTCCGGAGTACACGTCAGTCGATAAACAGGAACCTCCTTTGCCAAAAGGCTTACCATATCAATAACTTTACTCACATACCATTTATTCCATGAATTATTTGTCGTCTGCTTATACAGATTCTTAAATGAAAAAGATTGTGAAACCGGTTCAATCTGATTTTCCAACCCCTGATTCAACAGAATTATTGCTCTGATCTGTGCTTTACTGGCCTTATGATAAATGGACGATCCCGCATATGGGGAGCCCCATGCATACCAGATCCCATCAACCTTACCTAAAATAGGACGATCACCATTGATAATCTCACCTTTTTTATACTCTTTCCAAAGATTAGCCTGCGTTGATTTTCCAACTTTAGATGGACCAGAAAATAAGATGCCTCCATACTCGGTTTTGACCAGCGATGCATGCAGAATCATTCGATTCTTATGCATCAATAGTTCATCAAATCCTATATGAGAGAAACTATTTGTAATTTCTGTAAAAGCATACGCAAATTCAGGAAGATATTTTACAACTACTTTTTTCCCATCATCTGATATTCTTCCCTGAGCATAAGGTTTTCTGTCAAGTTTTTGCTCCACATATTGTCTCACAAAATGGTTCTCTTCCGATAAAACATCAAAACCAACCTCAGAAAACAGCTTTTCTCCATCCAGGATATCCAGATTCTTTTCTTTCAGAAATTCAATGCAACAGTCTGCTTCTGCTTCTTTCAACAGAAATGGTTTAAAATTATTATTTACAATCAGTTCATGATCAATCTGTAATCGAAAAGTAATACCTGCTATTTTAAAATAATATATATTCATTAGTTCTAAGACAGATATGTGGCAAACATACCGGAACCATTCGTCCAACAATACGCCTGTAATTCATAATCACACACTTTTTCATTCAGAAAGCCACCTTCAGCGATATAATCACCGTTATAATTTGTCTGCCCCACCGTTTTGCAATTATCACTCGCTTCATGATTCAATTTAAAATAACAAGCTGCAATACTTTGTGAGAGTTCAAAACTCTCAATCAATACCGCAGGTTTTTGATATGGTTTTTTCATTTTTCGTCTCCTTTTCTTTTATTTATTGTAGTTTCAGTTATTCCTATATATACGGACAACTGAAGCCTGTCCCAAGTAACAATCTGAAGCATCTATCTCGATGCTCCCACCGGCGGAAATACTATCTACAGGATATGTATAAGAACATCCGCCAAAATAACTGTCTCCCAAATCACAATGACAAACAACTGATAAATTCTCAAGTGTGTCATTTGTAATATTGGTCAATGTTACAATTGTTTCGTCCACCTGAACTTGAATCTCATTCTCCATTAGCTGATTTCCATCTGCCTCTGTCAAATTCTCTGCTGTAACATCATCACAACCGAGCTTCCCGTCATAGACTGTATTATTAACATCAAATGCCTGTACAAGAGAACCTGCCGGCAAGTCAGTTATTATAAAAGTAAATTCTGTATCATTCATCATTTTAAGTGTGAACTCTACATTCGAAATATAGGTCTCGCCATTATTCTGTACCTCAATACATGCAATATTATCTATCAATGAACCATCCGCATCCGGATTTGGTACAGATGCCTGGGAAAGAGATTCAATCGTCATAGATGTTCCTGGTACAGCATAGGGAAACTCAAGACCAACTGCTTCATCTGCCTGATCTGCCTGATCTGTCACCTCAACTACAGGATCTTCCGCTTCAATGACATCCTTTGTTTCACTGGTATATTCTTCAGAATCATTACATCCGGAAATACACATAGTAGTTCCTAATAGCATGACTATTACCGTTGCCAATACTTTCTTATTTTTCAAAGATATCTCACTTACCTCTCTAAATCTACACAAATCGGAAATAATTTTAGAATTTTCATCATCCGACTCTCTATAAAAATATAATATACCTGATAATACACCTTAATCAGGGCATAGGTATAAATGCTATGCTATTATAGCAACTTTATTTGTGTCTATCACCGTACTAAAGTATTATTTTTTAATATATTTTTTTCATTTTTCTGTTTTTAAAAAGAAAAAGCCGAATACAGTTGTATCCAGCTTCATCTATCTCTGTTTGTAAATGTAATTTAGTAGTTTTGTATTTCTTCAATTATTTCCTCATAGCTGCAAAGTCCATTTCCCACATATCGGCCCCGGTCGTAATCATAGTCAGCCCCTATAAACGGACCGGTTTCCTGTGTGGTATCATAGATTTCACTCATTCGCTGGCGATATTCTGCCTCCGAACTTACCGGTTCCCCATTCCAATAATAATTGTAAATGGGATTTCCTTCTTCATCCATCTGGACATTAGAATTGTCATAGGCTCCATAATCTCCCTGACCCAGAAGTGTGAAGGCTCCATCCCGGATACAGTAGATCTTATCATAATACGTATCCATATGACCGCCGGCTTCCCGGAACAGATTCTGACCTTCACAGTAGAAAAATCCGCCACTCCACATATTCTGTGTGATGATATGATCTTCATAATAGCTGCAGATAACGCTGCCTGCCGCAGTAGTTCCAAAATCAATATAAAGTTCCGGTATGTTATCATTATTGATGTTCACCAGTTTATATATTTCCTGATAAGTATCCGTTAAGAACCCCGGAACCTTTCCGTGTTCTTCGATATAGGAAAGATATGCCGATTTCCATTCCTCATTTCCACCGCGCAGTTTCCGGAATGCATTACCGATGTCTTCCCCTTCGGGCCAGTTATTCAGATACCAATATATGACCTGACCCGTTTCATTTTTCGTAATTTCAAGCATATAGTCTCTATCATTGATGGTTGCAATATAGGTACAGCCGTTATCACCCTCATAATATTTTGTCCATCCGGCTTCCGTCATTGTCTTTTCCACCTGATTCCAGCTATCTCCGATGGATATTCCATACAATTTTACATTTTGGGCACCTTCATTTTTCATGCTGAAGGTATCATTTATCCATTCCAGGTAGAACTGATCTTTCATATAAGATTTTCCTTCCTGAAACTGCCAGTAATCCGTGGTCTGCATGTCCAGCAGCTGCACCAGATCCGCACTGTTTTCCAGATAATCTTTTACATCAATGGATATGAAGTTTGTATGTAGTTCGATGCTGTCATCCGCCCCTTCATCACTTACCGATACCGTGAAAGTATATTCTTCTTCAGAATGATTTCGATCGGAAACAACAAATGTATAGGTTCCATCCGGAAGATTCAGCTGACAAGGTTCCGCCTTCTGAATCTCAATCCTGCGCTCATAGCGATGCCCGATATCCAGTCTGATATCCGGATTGTACGCCAGTTCATGCTCTGCGACCGTTCCGGAAATATTCAACATATAATCTGCATATAAATTTCCCTGCTTATCATACACATTCAGTACGCTGTCCGGTCGGATATTCCGGTCACAGTTTAATACTGTTTCTGAGGAAAAATCCTCAGCCGTAATTCCCACTGCGTCAAATGCTTCCGCAATACAGCTGCGCTGCTCTTTTGTTATGCCGTCGACGGACACTGCTGCCCACTCAACCATTTGCCTGCATGTGGAAAAATCACAGTCAGAAGGCATCATCAGCATAGCCCGATACCAAAGCCTTGCCAGATCATCCAGTGAGATTTTCTTTTCCTGCGTTCCATCTATCCCATTCCACATCAGATAAGCCGCATGAGAGATCACCGTGCTGTAATGATATTCTTCCCCTTTCCAGTATTCATTCCACCAGTAGGAATCATCCACGCCGGATGCATTACCGGAATCCTTTGGATTCATTATATTTCTTTTCAGATTGATTTGGGGTAACATTACTATCCAGTTCGGTTCCTCCGTCTGATTATGCCATGCTTCTGTTATTTCACCGAAAATATCCGATATTCCTTCATTTATCGCATTATTTTCCATGCTGTTTTTTTGCCAGTCCACCGTCATAAAACTGACAACATGCGCATATTCATGGCCGATCACATCTATATCATCCACACCGGTAACTTTTCCCATGGAAATATAGCCCACAGGCTCCCCGTCTCTATCACCCAGAATACCTCCTTTTGCATTTTTCCCACTTTCAAATCCATCCTTATAAAAAGCAAGCAGAAGGCAATTTTGAAAACCACATACTGAAGAAATCTTTTCCTTTATCTCCGAAATATTTTGGTAAAGGCGAACCGCCTCTTCATAGTCTGCTTCGTCAGAATCATTTCCAAAGACATCATCTGCACTGATTATGGCTTTACTTTCCTGCATCTTTTCAAATTTATCGGAGGATTTCCCATCCAGATCATAAACCATCAGATTCAGGTCTGAATTCCGTAAAATATACCGATTATCATCTGTTACTTCCACATGGAAACCATCTTTCCGCTCTGTGTCCGAGGCAGCGTATCCCGTCTCTGTCTGGGCTGTCTCTTTCCAGTACAATACTTCCGCACTGTGGGCGTCTACAACAAATTCCATACTTCCGATATAAAGTCGATATGCCAGATGCGTTTCTCCATCCTCTGCAAAATTATAAATGCAGAGATTTGCCTGATCCGGTTGGGGAATCTCGATTTGTTCTGACAATTCCATATTCTCTTTCAGATAACTTTGAACCGATTCTACGATCTCATCTCCGCTTACTGACGGAACCAGATCAATCGTCTCATCCACATCAAGGGCATTTCCTGTAACCGACATCACGTTTCCATTCTCATCCGAAGCGCAGACGACGGTTCTGCCATATACAGGAATTCCCTGATAATTCTGCTGAAGCCGGTAATAAACATCCCCCTCAACCTCATTAGAATTTTTTTCGGTCAGTTCCGTCAGCGCATTCGCATAACCGACTTCCTTTCCCAGCTCTTCTACTGCCGAAATCGCTTCTTGCGTATTTCTGACCGGAGCAGAAATCGGCCCCTCCCCATCCGGTTCGTTTTTATTCTTTTTCCAGAGCAACAGCCCAACCACAATAAGCAGAACTACTGCTGCCACACAACAAACCGCCACAAGAGCAGCAACGATCTTTCTATTTTTATTATTCGGATTCCTTTCCGGCATCTTTTTCTCCCTATCCATTGGCTGCTGTTTAGAATCTCTTCCTGAATCTACCCGCTTGCCGCAATACGGACAAAAAGATACGTTATCATTAAGCTTCTTTCCACAATTACCGCAATACATAGTTTTTTCCTTTCGTCAAATCATACCTTTGTAAAATTCATTATAGCAGACATTAGAATTTTCACCACCCCAAAGGATTTTTTATTTAAAAAAAGAACCCTGTAAAATCAGGATTCTTTACCTACATACCTTTGTATGCAGTTCAATCTATCTAAAGAGGTGCCCTTTATTCCTCATTGGCATAGGTATTATGTATATTTATAATGTGAAAAAATCCATCTCCGGCAGGGCATATGCCCTGCCGCCTGAATCTATCAACCCTCAATGGTAATGTAATTGGATTCTTCTTCTACCGCTTTCTGCGCTTTCGGTATTGCGAAAGAGAGGATACCATTTTCATATCTGGGATGGATATCTTCCTTCTGGACTTTATCGCCAACATAGAAGCTTCTTCTTACATTTCCGGAAAAACGTTCACGGCGTACATATTTGCCATTCTTATCTTTTTCCTCCTTATCCATGCCCTTCGCAGCGCTGACGGTCAGATAACCATTTTCCAGCCGGATCTGGATTTCATCTTTTTTGAACCCCGGCAGATCAATGTCTACTTCATAGGTGTCATCTTTTTCCTTCACATCGGTCTTCATCAGATTTGCTGCGTGCTTTCCGTACAATTTCTTGTCGATATTCGGAAATGCAAAACCATCCATAAAATCATCAAATAAACTTTCTCCAAAAATACTAGGCATTAACATAAGTCATATCTCCTTTCATGACATAAACTAAAGTTTGCACTATCGGAGAAATCCGAAGTGTTGATTTTCTGAACTTTCCAGAAGAGGTCTGATTCTTTTTTCCTCTTCCTTTGTTCTGCATGTAATATAACACGTAAATTAGCACTCGTCAAGTGCGAGTGCTAATAAAAATTGTGAAAATTCTGTGAACTTAAATGATAAACTTGCTTCCACCTTATCCTAAATTATTACACAGCTTTTCCAGCTCTTTTTTCAAATATTCATACCTCAGTCTTTTTTCTTCTTTTGCAAAATGTACTTCCCGGAGTTGTTCCGGATTGCCTTCATACACCAGTGCTTCGTCCCCAAACTGTTCGCTTGTCAGATCAAATCTACAATCCCCAACTACATTGTAACAGTGGTAATTTCCACCCGGCCGCAGCACACCATATACTTTACCGCCGAATATATCCTGTGCCAAAAATGCCGTGATCGAACACTGGCCCAGCGTTTTATTCTCCGGTGTCCAGTTTTGCCGCATCCTCGGTGCACAGGTATCAGCACACCATATCTTAGAAAGCGCATCATATAAATCAAGTGGTGTCGCTATTCCTTTATATTGAGCTGTTATTGCCGGAACATTTGCCTGTTCCCATCCCCAGAATTTGTATTTCATATTTCAAACACTCCTTTGTTCAGTTATATTTTTAAGATAAAATGTGTTATTCGTCATGCTGCATCTTCTTTCTTACCTAAATATATTATATGATTTTATGCTATTCAATAAAATTTTTGTAAATATTTATTTGTTTTATGTTATTGATCTGGATGAAACCTGTGACCTGATCGGGAAAGCAGGTTATGCCCTGACCCACAGCAGCAAATTTGATATTATTATCGAATACTTTATCCCGGAAGGAAACTATAATTCTTTCGAAATGGAAGTTGCCGGACATTTTGGTATCAGTAAAGATTATGCAGCTAATTACCATTGTGATGAAGAAGGAACTGCTCTGAACTATGAAGTTCTGAACGAAGCAATCTGCAGAGTCCGTGGGGAAAACAAACCTTTATCCGCAGACTGGAAAGAACGGATTGATGCAGATTATGAAAAAAGAAAACAATAAAAAAGAAAACTCCGGGGTTTTCTTCAAACAAAAACCCCGGAAATTTTCATTTTCTATATATTTTTCACTTTATAATACTGAGTCCAACAATGCGACTGTGACATCATTCACATTCGTACCTGTAGGACCTGTTATGATCAAACCGCCTGCCGCTTCCAGAGCTGTGTATGCATCGTTATTCTGCAAAACAGAAAATACATCCAGCCCCTTTTCTTTGAGACGATTCATTGTCTCTCCATCCACATAGCCGCCTGCCGCATCTGTCGGGCCATCTGTACCATCACTTCCCACTGAAAATACACAGGCATTCGTAAGCCCGGCAATTCCAGGGGCTGCAGAAAGTGCAAGTTCCTGATTTCTGCCGCCTTTTCCCTTTCCAGTAAGGTGAACCACCGTCTCTCCCCCTGCAACAAAGCAAAGCGGCTTTTTATCCTTTGCATGTGTTCTCAGAATGCTTGCCATCATGCTTCCTGCTTCTTTTGCTTCACAACATAACTCATCTGTAAGAAGAACCGGTTCAAATCCCAGTTTTAACGCTGCTTTCATTGATGCTGCACACAGCTCACGTACACTGCCCGTAATCTGCGTACTTACATTGGTAAGATCCTTTGGTGTTTCCTCCTGCATCAATGCCTGTGCCTGTTCAGACAGGTTCAAATGATATTTTTCAATGATGGAATTTGCCTGTTCGCATGTAGAAGAATCCGGATAGGCAGGACCTGATGCAATCATATCCAACGGATCTCCCAGAATATCACTGAGTACAATGGCATAAACTCGGGCAGGCATGCAGGCAAGAGCAAAACGGCCGCCCTTTACACCGGAAAGGCGCTTGCGGATAGTATTCATTTCCACAATGTCTGCTCCACAGGACAGAAGCTGCTTCGTAATATCCTGTAGCTCTTCCCCCGAAATCAACGGTTTTTCAAACAATGCGCTTCCCCCTCCGGAAAGAAGGAAAATAACCGTATCTGTTTCTTCCAGACCACGAACTTTTTCCAGAGCCTTTTCGGTAGCGGCAAAGCTGTTCTCATCCGGAACCGGATGTCCAGCTTCCCGGCACTCCACCTCCGGAATTTCGCCTTTGACGTGGTCATACTTGGTGATTACAATTCCGTCATCCACATGTCCCAGAACACGCACTGCTGCCGCTGCCATCTGCCAGGCAGCCTTTCCGGCTGCCACCAGAATTGTCCGACCGCCGCTGCCCTGGAAATTTTCCAGGGCTTTTTCTACTGCACGGTCCGGCATCACTGCTTCTAATGACTCTTTAATAATCTGATTTGCTTTCTGTCTCAATAAACTCATTTTATTTATTCACCACTTTTGTAGGATTGTCTTCCTTAATCAGTTTCGTAGGTACAACCTATGATTTATCAGGATAGGTGTTGTGGACGAGAAGTTGAAGCTGAGCATATATCCTCTGTGAACTACCCATTGTCTAAAGCCAATGGGCTTCCTGCTTCGTCGACCTCGTAACCTACTATCTCCACAGGCGTTGATTCGGGCAGTCCCTGCCCTATATATTTCTTTACGCTATTTGTCTTAGTCCTTCTGCTAATATATTCTTTGCCGCGTTGATATCCCTGTCATGTTATGCTCCACATTTTGGGCATGTCCACATGATGCTAACCTCCCAACTTAATCACCAAGGATTTATCTCTTTCTTACTGTTATATTTGTACATTTAATCAGTCAAAAATCTTGCCCATTCTTCAGAACCATATTTGTAATTTTCTTTCCAATAAACCAATCGCTTAATATAGTAATTCAATCTTTCCTGAATTAATTCATCACAATTATCGATTCCGTTTTCTCTTATCATTGCAGTCAGATCATAAATCGGGACCCCAACAGCATGACCATTTGCATGGACAGTTCCACATTCTTGTCATAGTTAGCGCTATTCTCGGGCGCTCCTCTAATGGATACTTTTCTTCCAGTACTTGAACGGTTTCCTCGGCCAATTCCAAAACCCACAATACAACAGCCCGTCTAGGCATATCGCCAATCAATCCACGCAACAAAAGAATCAACTCATCATCTTTTGAAAACAAAATTTGACGCCTGGCTTTTAGCCTTTTTTCCAGTGTTTCTTTCCATGCCATGTATTGTTTCACCTCCATAAATCCCGATTGATTCAAATCCAAAAACTGTAATCTGGCGAGTTCTCTTTTAAACTATTTTTTTTCTGAAAACTCATATGCCTGTACCACCCATGCAAACAGCTCTTCGTCCAAATCAGACATTTTACTGATTACAATATGCGTTGTCCATCGTCCCGGGTAAGGTTCTGTTTTTACTGCTACACGCCCAGATTCCAGAGGATAAGGAAGCCCAAGTGTCAATACAAAATAGTTATCCGGAAGCTCCGTTTTCTTTTTTACTCGCAGAAAAGAAACACAGGCATAAACATGACGATCAGAAAATGTAATCTGTGTTTTTTGTACCTTTATTTTGCTATCTGGAAACTGTGTTACCACTTTACCAGCAAATACTTCATACAGAGGAATGCTGCCTGGTGTTGATTAAAAAATAAAAGTATATCCTGATGAATGAAGTCCACTTGTTTTCTCCTTAAAATTGTAACTACTGATATCTACGCATGGTTGCCGGTTTCCAGGCACCACTTTGCAATCTTCTCAATTAACGCAGCATCAATCTTGCCATAGGGGATTCGGATAGTACCCTTATCCGTTTTGTATTCTTGTAATTCTTTGGAAAAATGTACTACAGCAGCAGGGCCCGGATACAAGCCGATGTGTTTTTTCGAGGCAGCAAAATGAATAATGTTATGACCTTTCCAGTAGGTTGGCATACTCCATGAAATGCGTTCTTCCGCTTCCGGTAATGCACTGTGAAGAATCTGACGGATATAGCGCAGATCTTCCTGCTTATCCTCATCCTGGCTCAAGATATATTCATCAATCGTCTTTGGCTTTTCACCGCAGTAATGACTCTGTCCTTTTTTCTTGAACTCTCTGCCACATTTGGGGCATTTCCACATAGGGATTTTCTCTATTTCTCTTTCCTGAAGAACCACTTCAACAATATCACCAAAGTTTTTACCAATCTGCTTACGTATCTGTTTTGTTACGCCGATAATGCAACACGGAGTTCCCATTTTTACAACTTGCCCACAGTAGGGAATACCATCAAAAGTAGCATTCACCAGCAGACGCCCTTTGCCAAAAAGCTCTTTGATATCGTAAGGAACCTCTACATAGGCAGCATCCATATTCTCATTTTGAAGAATTCTTGCACAAAATTTTAATTCCACGTTATTTCCCTCTCATTGATTTAAACGGTCCAAAGGTGTCATATCCTTTACAGCCAAATCTTCCAAATAATGTCCTGCTTCTTTTCTTTCATAATCTTCCGGCGATTTATAAGTTGCATTCCCACCTAACGATACCATTCCATCGTATATTCTTCTTCTGATGTATTCCCATCTATTTCCTGACTCACAATTTCGAATCCGCGATTCTGATAGAATGATTGTTCCGTTGCCTTTGCAAAGATTCCTGCTATATAAGTATCTGTCAAACCGATAAACCCCTGAATCGCCTCATTTTCTTCTGCCACAAATACTTCCGCTTCAGGAATCAGTTTTCTGACCATATCATAATTCTTTTTCCAATAATCTGCTTTTATAAAAGAATGGCTCTCTATATTTGCATGAAGCCATAAGGACATTACTTCATCCAAATCTCTTGTTTCAAATTTTCGAATCATTTTCTTGTACCATAATTCTTATACTTTTATTTACAACCCATTTCTGTAAATTTCATTGATCAAAGCCTGGGCATGCTCCATTTCTTTTTTCTGGATGATTGCATCTCTGTCACTTAAGATTGCAATCATCTCATCCACCTCTGCCAGGGCAGTCATAATTTCAGGCATGGTAATATAGTGATCATCATCTGTTCTTTCCAACATAATCTGGGCAAGACGATATAATATGAATTTCTGGTTTGTCCCCTTTGGCATAATCTATTTTCTCCCATCAAAACAAATTATATCGTGCATATGGTCGGATGTCGATGGTTTTTCTATATTTACTCATAGTCTCTTGAACTTAAAAAGATGGAAGCATACACTCCCATCTTTACAGAATCTGCTATTCTTTCAATTTAGCGAATCGGAATGCCTGAGAATTTCACGAGCGATCTTTTCACGCTCTTTCCCTAAGGTTCGATTATACAGTGGGTATCATCAGTCATTAGCGTCGTCGCCCTGATCATCGTTGTCATCCTGATCGTCGGTGTCGTCCCGTTCATCGGCGAAAGCTTTTCTGTTTTTTCGGGGTCTTCATACACACTGAAAGGAAAAAAACTACAAAAATCCATTTTAATCATACGGAAGATATGTAAACTCTGAAACCCAAATCATGTAAAATGTGTGTAAAGGAGAAATGTGTGATATCGATTGTCGGCTCTGCGTGTTCATTGCTAACTCTTTTGTTCTTATGTGGGGTGACCGTTTCTCTCACGGGCGAAGTGTCGATTAACTGACCAACGGTTTGTATTCTGTAACAGTTTTTAAATAGAGTTATATCAATAAGGTCCAGACAGCAAACATAACAATAAATAAACATCCAGGTCCCAAAGTCTTTTTCGAATTCTTCATAAGATTCCTCAACATTACGATCTGTTTCCAGCATCTCTGTCTATCGTATGTATCATTTCCCCTACTTCTATTTCCGTTGCAAGTTCTTCTTTGATTTCTCTCTTCAAAGCTTCCTGCGGTGTTTCTCCCTGTTCAATCTTTCCACCGGGAAACTCCCATTGCCCTTTAAATTCCCCATAACCTCTGGCAGATTGCTCTCCAAACACTTCAACAGGTCTTCTCTGACTGCTTGATTCCTTTTCTGATGCTATCGTTTTACAACAAATAGCTGTACAAAAATCCTGTCAACCAAGTGGTTCCAGAGCTATTTTCATCTTCTAATCAGCCCTATGCCAAAAAAGAAAAACAGGATCTCCAGAAATAACAGAAGGCCCTGCAGGTAATTGAACATAAGCGAGCTGCATAGCACCGAAGTTGCCTTCTTATGTGTAGCTCTGCCATCCGCCGGAAGCTCATCTCAGTAGGGAATACCCCTACTGAGATGAAATATCTCGGACAGATGATTGGCTTCCCTGCAGCCAGCGCCGATATCCGCATCTCACAATACGAGAACGACTCCCGTATTCCCAAGCCGGAATTGATCCGCAAGCTCGCAGATATACTTGGAGTCGCTCCGGAATATTGATCAACGCCGGTACCATCAACACTGGAAGAAATGCAAGTGATGGAATTCTGGCAGCAAGAATTATCAAACCACTCATAAAGCGACCTAAGAACAAAGTGGACAAGTCCACTTCAACTCCCTATATCCCTCACTCATAAGGGACTTGTACACTTTGGTGCGAAACGCATGTCACGAAGTGACAATTTTCCATATGCGTTTCTGTGCATCCTCACGGAGTATTTATATCATCACTATTTATGCTTTTGATAAAATATAAGCTTCAATCGCTTCATTTGCAAATACGGCTGTGCCTTCACCACCCATTTTGTCAATGTTGGCTGTCATATCACCACCGCCCGCATACATAAGTCCAAGGCTTTCCAGAATCTCATCAGTACAGGTATAGAAGTTTTCAGTAATATAATTCTGCAACTTCTTCACAAGCGTCTGAGCCTCTTCAGCCTCCGGCCCTTTATCAATCACCTGTCCAAACTCTGCAAAAATCGCCATCATCCTCTCACCAAGAATGATTTCCTCTTCTCGGGAACGTCCGGCAGATTTCTGCTCGTATTCCTTCCAGGCGTCTGTCTTGCCCCAGGACTCTTTTGCCTGCGCTGCGTATTCATCTATCTTTCTTGTATCAAAAGCTTCAAAACCAAGCTTATTCAATTTACCAACTCCCATCATTTTGATTCCAGTCGCAAGATCGATGAGATTCTCAAGGTGTTCCTTCCGAAGCTGCAAGAGCTTGATCTG
>SFQZ01000243.1 GCA_004562915.1 bacterium | reverse complement strand
TATCAAAAAAAGTAATATGAAGCGAACGATAACCATCCGGGTCCACGTTTGTTATATAATCACGATAATAAGGACGGACTTCCTCTCTTAACAATTCAGATGTGCTTTTCTTTACTCCACCAGCGGGTTCTGCTGTAAAACCACGTTCTTCCAGAAAATCTTTTAATACATTTGCAATCTCGTACAAATATTTGATTTCCTGATTTTCCCGCTCTTTCTTGTCCTTCACATGACATTTTGGCATGGAAATAACAATCCGGTACGCAATGAGATCCCGAAAACAATTCAGTTTTTCTCCTAATTCTACGACAGATGGATACGTCGCATGTTTTTCATAATAGTCATAAATATATTCCACCACATATCCATTGAACTTTGCTTCCGCACGGATTAATGATTTGATCCGCCCCTTAAATGCAAAAGAAAGATACGGGTATTCTTTCGCCATATATTTATAAAATTCTCTGATTTTCTGTGACTGTGCGGTCAGGAAATCATTATGCTCGAGCAAATCCATAATCTGCATTAAAAACCTGCAATGTATCAGATCCACTTCATTCTGATTTGAGACTGCCGACTCCTGTAAATCATGTGCGTACTTTTTTAATATTTTAAAAACCGTATCACCGGAATATAGATAATCATTTAATGTAATCATATGTACACCTTACATCTACTCATTTTTTCCTGTGTCATCAAAGATACTTCATCAATGAAAAAGTTGCGGAACGTCATGGTTCCACCTCCACATGCATCTGTTTTTTCCGATGCAAGTTCTCCTGCAATTCCAACAAACGCACAACAGGCTGCTGCACTCTGCACGGAAGGCTCTGTTCCCAAAAACGCCCCCAGCATAACCGAAGACATACATCCGCTGCCTGTGATCTTTGCCATTTTGGCATCCCCATTTTCACAAATATAAATGGCGGTTCCATCTGTGATAATATCTTTTTCCCCGGAAGCAATCAGAATCAAATGATATTTGCCTGCATACTGCCTCATCTCTTCTGTATCCAGGTTTTTATCGCCGGAATCCACACCTGTCACCGTACTGCAATGCTCCATCAGTGCCCGGATTTCCGAATAATTTCCACGGATACAGGTTGGATGAATGTTTTCAATCAGTGTCTGGCACTTTTCTCTCCGATAACTCGAACCTGATACCCCAACCGGGTCAATGATAATGGCATGTCCTAATTCGTCTGCCACTCTTCCAGCCTTTTCCATCGCCTCATAATCAGCAATTGCACCAAAATTGCAGACAAGTGCTTTCGTACCCGCGGTGATTTCTTCCACTTCAAGCGGATGGTGTGCCATCGTTGGCGACGCGCCTGCTGCCAGTAAAATATTGGCGCAGTCATTCACCGTCACAGCGTTGGTAATGCAGTGAATGATTGGTCGCTCCTTTTGTATTCTGTTGTAAATTTCCGCAATATAATTTCCTGTAACGTCCATGTGTCCTCTTATGTCTTTTACCTGTCATATTTCTTTTCTCAAAGTTCTATTTTCTATTGTAGCATTATTTTCCACTTTTATCACATAAAATCTATAAAACCAGAGTTTAGGGTTTGAGCTGCCGCTTGCAGGTGGGGTTACGGATTTTTAACTTGAATTTTATAATTTAGGTTATGTACAAAATATTGCCGTCTGGCATGCTTGCGAAAGCATGAATGTGAAATGGATGCCTGAAAAGACTATGAAACAATATAGGTTTTCATAAAATAACAACTGATGAAGAATCTTGCCTAAGGTCTGACAATTCTAAAGTTATACAGTCAATAATCCATAGTCTCCCCATCAGTAACTCTCATCCCATAACCGGAGTTCCATAACGTAAATTGCAGATTCTGCGGTGCGATTCATAACGTTGATTGGGCATGTATAAGAGTCCTTTCACAAGTCATTCATAACGTAAATGAAAGAAAAATCGTACAGACAAATATGATTTCCTTCGTGAGCCATGGAGATGGGATTCTAAAAATTTCGTGAAGCCTTTGCTTCACAAAATTTTTGCTCAGAAATCCATCGGAATGCCCGGCGAACAGGAACATCATATTTCGTCTGTACGATTTTTCTTTTTCATTAACACTTATAAAGACTTGTGGGAGGACGTTTATGTCTGTCCTTCACAACCTACAAAAGCACCACGGAATCTGCTGCTCTACGGTAAGTTAAACTCCGTATTTATTCTTCTAAGCTTTCCTTCATTTTGCCAAGCATTCCAGACTTTTTCAAAGGCAATGTAATGATGATTGCAATGATTGTTCCGCCACAGGTACTGATCAGGAACGGAACTACGAATATGAATAATGCGGAAGCCTTATTTCCCATCACAAGATATGCAACCGGGTAGGAAAGCATACCACCGATGATTCCGGTTCCAACTACTTCCCCAATGTATGCAAATGGAAGTTTCTTTCCATATTTATAGAGAAGTCCTCCGAGCAGCGCACCGCACATACTTCCCGGAAATGCAAGCGGGCTTCCGAGCCCTAACAGGTTACGGATCAGTGATGCGATGAATGCCTGTGCCAATGCCCACCATGGTCCTACGGTAACGGCACATAAGATGTTTACCAGATGCTGTACCGGAGCGCATTTCGAACCGAATACCGGAAATGAAAATAAGCTTCCCACTACGGCTACTGCTGCCAAGATTGCTGTGACTGTCAATTTTTTTAAATTCGATTTTTTCATTCTTTCGTCCTCTTTTTTCTGAAACCTGTCATCATGAAAACAAGACTTACAATGATCA
>SFQZ01000067.1 GCA_004562915.1 bacterium | reverse complement strand
ATACATAACAAAAATGTTCCTGTATTTGATTATTGCAGTAATGACATTAATTTGTTGGTTTATAAAAATCCCGATGATGTTGGGAAATATTTTACTTTACTTTTTATCAATTGTTTTTATATTGACAGGTGTTTTAAGTTATGGATTTGCACTGGAGTCTGCAAGCGAATGTTGTCGAATGATAATAATTGGCATGACGTTTGGGGCAATACCAGACTTTGTCCCATTTTTGGGAAAAAGTTTAGAGATATTGGTTGAAAAAATGTTGAGTATGATAAATGAATGAGAAAGTCGATGTGAAAGAGGGCTGTGAAAGGCTCTCTTTTCTTTTTGTAGCTGTGAAATGGCAAGATAATAACGTTATATACACTGTATATTATGTACAGATATTGTATTTATGCATGATGGGAGAATAGGGAGTCCATATAAAGGCGCTTAACACGGG
The DNA here is from genome assembly GCA_004562915.1 of bacterium. Classification (GTDB taxonomy): domain Bacteria; phylum Bacillota; class Clostridia; order Lachnospirales; family Lachnospiraceae; genus Oliverpabstia. The sequence goes on along the minus strand of SFQZ01000067.1, from coordinate 15,618 downwards.
CCATGACGGTTCTCTGAGCACCGGGCATGCGAACAGTCCGAAAGATATGCTTTCCAGGCTGGAAATGATGACCCTTATGGGAATGGATATCCCGCTTTCTGCAGTGCAAAGGCAGATCGCTGCAGGAATTGATATTATGGTGCATCTAGGCAGATTGCGGGACAGAAGCAGAAAAGTATTGGAAATTGTGGAGGTACTTGGATATGAGAAAGACGAGATCCGATTGCAGTCCCTGTTTTCGTTTAGGGAAACGGGAGAGAAGAACGGAAAAATCCAGGGAGAGTGGGTGAAAAATGCCGATTTGCTGCGGCGGGAAAAGCTTTTGGCAGCAGGGTATTAGCAGACAGGAATACCTGCTGGCGGCGGCAAAAAGTGTGTCCGTAGTCGCGGCGACGGCGTATCTTTTTTATTCCGAATGGTGGGCGGTAATTCTCTTGTTTCCGCTTGGAGTTCTTTATTTTAAACGAAATGAGGAACAGCTGGAAAAGAAAAAAAGACAGGAATTTGAACGCCAGTTTCAGGATGCTCTGCAGTCCCTGGGTGCACAGATGAATATCGGATATTCTATGGAAAATGCAATCAAGGAAGTGCAGAAGGATCTGCAGGTAATGTATAAGAATGACACTGTGATCGTGCGTGAATTTTCATACATGGTCAGTCAGCTGAACCTGAATGTGAATGTGGAGCTGGTCTGGGAGGAATTCGCAAAGAGAGTGAATATTCCGGAGGCAGACAGCTTTGTGACGATATTTGCACAGGCAAAGCGAAGCGGCGGTGACAGCATTGCCATAATTAAAAATGCAGTCAGGCAAATCGTGGAGAAGGCAGAGGTGAACCGCGAGATCGCAACGGTGATCGCGGAAAAGAAGTTGGAATTTCAGGTAATGTCGGTCATTCCTTTTGGGATCATTGGATATATGAGAATCAGTTTTCCCGAATTCATGGATATTCTTTACGGAAATATCCGGGGAGTCCTCTTTATGAGCGGATGCCTTCTTGCATATCTGGCCGCATGGAGACTGGGAAACAGAATTGTGGAGATAGAGGTGTGATATGTGGGTATGCATAGCAGTGTATTTTATCCTTGGCATGGTATGCATTGTACTGCGCTATAGGAAGCTGCTTATCCATTATGATAAAAAATTGTGGAAAACGATTTTTTATGTGATGTTTTGCGCGGCGACGATTGCTCTGTTAACAGAAATCAGTGGTCAGGGCGTGATGCAGAATTTCGGCAAGGTCAGGATCAATCGGGAAGATTATGGCGGGAATTCGGTAAATCATCAGCTTCAGATGCAAATCGAAGGTGAGAAATCTGAAAATGTAGAGATACAGGTTTCTCCCAGAATGTACAGCGAGGAGGAAGTCCAGTCTTTGTTCCGGCAGGCTATGAATAAGCTGGATCAAGTAATACTGGGTGAAAATGAAACGGCGGATCATGTGGTCAAGCCACTATGTTTCCCGCAGGAGCTGGAGGGATACCCGTTTGCTATTTCCTGGGAACCGGGGCGTTATGACGTGATGGATATGAACGGAAGGATCAATCAGGATGCGGTGCTGGAAGAAGATCCGGAAGGCGAAGGAGTCCTTGTAAAGATTACGGGGATCCTGCGTTACGGAACTGAGGAAGCTGCTTATAATACACAGGTTCTTGTATTTGCAGATGTGGAAGAGACAGAAACGATACGGAACCAGGTGCTTAATGCAGCAAGACAGGCAGAAGAAGTATCGCGGGAAGAGAAATCTTTTGTACTTCCTGAACAGGTAAATGGCAGGACAGTCCGATGGAGATTCAGGAAAGAATCAAAGGTCATGCCGGTATTGATGCTTGGAGCAGTTATCTGCGTATTTCTGGTAGTGCAGGAAAGACAGAAGAAAGAAAAGCTGCGAAAAGACAGAAAAGAACAGATGCTGTTCGACTATCCCGAGATCGTGAGCCAGTTTACGATGCTGATGGGAGCAGGAATGACGGCAAAGAATGTCTGGAAGAAAATAACGGCAGATTACTGTGGACAGAAAGAAAGAGAAGGCCGGGTGCGGGATGCATATGAAGAGATGGTCATCACACTTCAGGAAATGCAGAGCGGCATACCGGAGGCAGAATGTTATGAGCGGTTTGCCGCAAGATGCGGTCTGGTTCCGTATATGAAAATGGGAGCGCTTCTTTCCCAGAATCTGAGAAAGGGCGCAAAAGGGACTTCGGATATGCTGAAAATGGAAGCGATTCAAGCCATGGAAGACAGAAAAAGCAGAGCAAGGCGTCTTGGAGAAGAAGCAGGTGTCAAGCTGTTGCTTCCGATGCTTCTGATGCTAGTAATCGTTCTTGTGATCGTCGTTGTTCCGGCCTTTCTTTCTATCGATCTGTAGGCTGGGAAGGAAAGACGAGGGAGGTGAAAGGATGAAGCGTGTGAAAAATATGATCAGATCAGTCTGGATCCGGGCACAGTGTGTGATGCACGATAACCGGGGAATTTCGGTGATTGAACTGATTTTGGTTTTGGTGGTCATTATTGGACTGGTGTTAATTTTTAAATCACAGTTAACCAGTCTGGTGGAAACAATTTTTGAAAAAATTACGAGTGAAAGTGCAGGAATTTAGTAGTAATTAAACGGTTCTTATTCTGAAAATGGGCGGTATAGAAAATGAAAAAAATGGTGAAAGGGGAGCTGACAGCTTTTCTTAGTCTTGTATTTATCCTTCTGGTCTCACTGGTGGGAGCTGTCCTTGAAAGCGCATCCATTCAGGTGATGAAAAATGAAAGAAGGGCAGATGCCACCAGAGCGATGGAATCTGTATTTGCAGAATATCAAAGAGACCTTCTGGATCGATATGAGATATTTGCACTGGATGAGAGCTATGAATCGGAACAGGTATCAGAGTCTGCTATTTTAAACCGAATGTCCTATTATGGGGCAGAAAATATGGACAAAGAGATCGATGCGATTCGTTATCTGACGGATGAAAACGGGAAGGCATTTTATGACCAGGCGGTTCAGTATGAAAAAGAAAAGACGGGGGCAGCGGCGGTAGAGGAGATGGCCGGGAAATCTTCTGTGTGGAAAGAACAGGAGAGCCAGGCAGAGCAATACGAAAAAGAGGATACAGAGACGAGTTTTGAATTAGAGCGTATGCTTGAGGAGGAAAGCCAGAAGCTGCCGCAGGAAGGAAATCCGCTTCCGGTCGTTTCGAATATAAAGGCAGGTGGAATATTGAATTTTGTCCTGCCGGATGGATTTGAGGTTTCGGATAAGACAGTGGATCTGTCATCGTTTGTATCACATCGTGAACTGCAAAGCGGTTATGGAAGCTTTCGGGAGAAGGTTCAGGGAACCGGTGACACCATTTTTTTCAATCTATACCTTATGGATCATTTTAATCACGCAGTTAAAAAAGAAAAAGAAAGTGTGCTTCAATATGAGTTGGAGTATCTTCTTGCAGGAAAGTCAAGTGACAGGGAGAATCTGGAGGCGGTTGTAAAGAAACTCTGCAGTATCAGGTTCGCCGTCAATTATGCTTATCTTCTGACAGATGTGGAAAAGCAGGCAGAGGTGCAGGCTGCATCCGTGGCAATGTGTGCGCTCCTTGCAGTTCCGGGCATAACTGAGGTTGTAAAGCAGGCACTTCTCCTTGCATGGGCGTATGGAGAAGGAATCGTTGATGTGAAAACTCTTCTAACCGGGAAAAGAGTTCCTTTAGTAAAGTCGTACGAGACGTGGCAACTTTCGTGGGAGAACCTTCTGCATCTGGGGGAAGATCAGTCGGTTCTGGAAGGCAGGGATGCAGAGGGCGGATATTCTTATGAAAAGTATTTGCAGGTGCTGCTTATGCTGGAAAAAAAGGAAAAACTGACAATGTGGGCATTGGATCTGGAAGAACTGAATCTCAGAGAAATTGCAGGAAAAACATGGTTTCGCGCAGACTCATGCGTGGTGGCGTTAAGAGCCAATATGGACTGTGGACTGCGCAGATCGATCCACTACAGATTTGCGGCAGAATATCAGTACAAATAGAGGGAAAATAAAAGGAGGTGGATACAGATGTCTTTTCCGTTCCTCGATTTTTTGGTCTGTATAATTGCAAACATATATGATACACGTCGATACAACAATTCTTTCAGGAAGGAGGAAGGATTTGGTTTCTCGCGAAAAGGCGCAGCTCTCTTGACGGAAAAGGCATCTGTATCTGCCTCGCGAAAAGCGCGGATCATGGAAGGCAGCATCACTGTGGAAGCTGTCGTGTGTATTCCGCTGTTTTTATATGCATCTATTTGTCTGATTTGGCTGTTGGAGCTTCGTTCCATACAGCTTGTCGTCAGGGAAGGGATGCAGGGAGCCGGAAAAGAGCTGGCACAGGAATGCTATGAGCTGCCGCTTCTTATTCCGGCAAGAGTGGAATCAAAGATCGTCAGTCTGATCGGGGAGGAGCGGCTTGACCGAAGCTGTATTGTGGAAGGGAGCGAAGGCCTGGAATGTGAAAAATCTTACATCTGGCCGGGAAGCGCGATCATCGAATTAAAGACAAGCTATCAGGTAAAGCTTCCGTTTCCGCAGTTTTTGATTCCGCCGATCCGGTATCAGGAGTCTATGAGAATCAAAGGATGGACCGGGTATGTGAAACAATCCTTTGGTCAGACGGGACAGCAGGAAATTGTGTATATTACGGAAACAGGAATCGTTTATCACAGGGATTATCACTGCACATATCTGGAACCGTCTGTACGTCTGGTGTCGCTTGAAGAGATCGAGCCACTGAGAAATCAGAGTTCCGGAAAATATTATCCCTGTGAACTGTGCGGAAGGTTCTGTAAGGGGAATGCTTATATCACGGATTATGGGAATCGGTATCACAGTACTTTGGACTGCAGCGGTGTGAAACGAAAAATTTATGCAGTCCCGATCCGTGAAGTTAAGGGAAAGGGAGCGTGTTCAAAATGTGGAAAATAGAAGAAATGGCTGTTCTGGCATTTCTGGGAGCGGGGGCCGTATATGACTTCAGGAATAGAAAAATCCCGGCAGGTTATCTGATGTTTGGAACAGTAGGAATTGTTTTTTATCTGGCATTCGAGGGTCAGATGGAGTGGTATCTGTGGCTTCCGGGACTGGCGACCGGACTGCTCTTCCTTCTTTGTTCCAAGATCACCGAAGAAGGGATTGGATATGGGGATAGCTGGATGATCCTGAATCTGGGACTTTTTCTCGGAATCTGGCGGCTTCTGATATCGCTCGGCATTGCATTTTCGGCGGCAGCAGCGGCGGCGGGAGTCGGTCTGGCGCTGAAAAAATGGAATCGTAAGACGAGAATACCCTTCTATCCCTTTCTGGTAGTCGGTTATGTGGGGGCATTGTTATGGTGAAAAGAGGAACAGAAGGAATAAAAAAGAAGTCCGGGCGGACTGTGCGTGCCTCGACCGTGGTGGAAATGGCGTATCTGATGCCGCTTGTGCTTATGGTGTGGATGCTCGTGATTTTCGGGTTGTTTTACTATCATGATAAAACAATCTTAATGGGAGCGGCATATGAAACGGTAATTGTGGGAAGTGAGATCTTATATGGGATGGAAGAGTTCCCGCAGGAAGAAATGGAGAATTATTTTCGTGAGAGAATACGGGGAAAACTGATGTTTTACGGGCAGGTGTCCGTGAATGTATATGAGGAACAGCAGAGGATCATTGCAAAGGCCAGTGCGAGTGGGAAAGGGATGGAACTTCAGGCATCCGGAAGTGCTGTCATTACGGAGCCTGAGAAGCAGATCCGCAGGCTGAAAGCCGGAAAGAAGAAGTTGGAGGGTGCGCTGCAATGAAGACGGAATATGAACGGAATCTGCATCATGCATGGATGATTCTGGAGTTTGATGAGATCTATGAAGAAGATTACCAGATGAGGATGCTGGCAGAGAACCATCTTAACTGTCTGCTGGATGTAAAGGGACAGGGAATGGACCGGAAAAGCAGGTACCAGTATGAGGTGGGCGGAAAGACATCGATGGCTGCGATGGGAGAACGTCAGAAATGGAATTTTTCGCGGATGAAGGAATTCATGCAGCAATTTGTGGAAGCAGTGCGCGAGGTGAATAATTATCTCCTTGATGTGAATTGTCTGAACCTGGATCCGGAATATATCTATTACCAGAACGGACGATATTTTTTCTGCTATTGTCCCGCATTCAAGGGAAATATATGGGAGGCATTTCATGTACTGACAGAATATTTCGTCAGAGAGACAGATTATGAAGATAAAGAGGCAATCTATCTTGCATGCGAGCTTCATAAAGCTTCTATGGAAGATAACTATAATATAGAACAAATACTGGAGAGGATTCTGGAAAGGAAAGAGCAGAGAATGGAAGACGTGAAGAAAAATCTGAAATACGGTAATGCAGCATATGAACTTAAAGAGGATCAAATCCTGGATGATTGGGCCGGTGAACAGGAGCTGAAGGGAAATGTGATGAAAGACAGAGAAACAGTATGGGGATTTGTGACGAGAAAAATCAGGAAAAGAAATCACAGAAATTGGGAAAATCGGGAGGTGCAGGAAGAAAATGAAGCGGAAAATTATCGGAATTTTTGAGTAAAGTACTTCCGCCGGGAATCATTTCCAGCGGAAGTGAATGTAAAATATTGGTAACAAAACACTTGTAAATCATACTCTCATTCCATATAATAAAAAATAAGGTTATGAAATGGGCAATAATACAGTAAAACGACTGCCCTTCTGAACTTCTGAATCTACAGATATGGTTCCGCCGTGAGCTTCGATGGTACGTTTGGCGATTGCAAGTCCGAGACCGGTTCCGCCGGTTTTATGGGTTACGAAAGCATCAAATATCTCGTCAAGCTGTTCTTCGGGAATACCGCAGCCATCATCTGAGATAATGATTTTCAGAAAATGGTCATCTGTATCGGCCTCCAGCCGGATGGTCCCGTGAGCAGACACCGCATCACCGGCGTTGCGAAGAAGATTGAGAAAGACTTCCTGAAGCTTTACCTTATCTCCCTGGATGACCGGAAGTTCAGGAGAGATTCGGGAAGTAAATTCAATGTCTGTTTCGGCGCAGGAAGCGGCAAAGGACAGACAAAGATGACTGAAAAAATCGAAGGCAGAAAAAGAAGAACGGTTGATACGTTCTCCGTTGTTATAGGCAGAAAGCTCCTGCAGCAGAGAAATCATAAATTCAATATCTTTCCGCATGTCATTCCAGTGACGGAAATCCCGTGTCTCAGGATGCTGGGACTCGATCAACTGTAATGTACTGTAGATGAGTGTGAGAGGATTACGGATCTCGTGGCTGATCTTGCTGATCGTATATTGCTGGTCATCCAGAAGCTTTTGGATCAATGCCCTGTTTTCAGGTTTTGCGTTCATCAGTTGTTGTAATTGCTCATAATCATGATTTGTTAATGACATTATCATACCGCCTTTCCAAACATAGTGTAGCATTGGCGGTATAGATATTCAAATATATTTTAAAGAAAGAGGTAAGAAATATGAGAGATGAGAACTGTATTTTCTGTAAAATTGCAAACGGAGAGATTCCTTCAGCTACGTTGTATGAAGATGATGATTTCAGAGTCATTCTGGACCTTGGACCGGCAACAAAGGGACATGCCCTGATCCTTCCGAAAGAACATTATGCGAATCTGTATGAGATTGACGATGAACTTGCAGCAAAAGCATTCAAACTGGCGAAAAAGATGGTCATCAAGATGACAGAAGTGCTTGGATGTGACGGATATAATGTTGTACAGAATAATGGCGAGGCAGCAGGACAGACAGTTTTCCATTTCCATATGCATCTGATCCCGCGGTATAAGGATGATGATGCACGCTTCGGATGGAAGACAGGACAGCTCACGGATGAAGTCAGAGACGAAATTCTTGCAAAATTAAAATAAGGAAATCGGAACTGAGTAAACATGAGTGAGATACAGAGGGGTGTAAGTGTGGACACTCAAGATAAAGATACACGTAAATTTGAGGAAATTTACATTAAGTACAAAGAAGTTGTGTACAAAACCGCGCTGCGTTACTCTGATTACAATAGAGAGATTTCTCAGGAGATGACACAAGAAGTATTTGTGAAATTGTGTGATTATCCGAATCTGCTCCAAGAAGAATATATTGGTGCATGGTTGGTGACAAGTGTAAAAAATGCGACGATCAATTGCATAAAGAAGGGAAAATACGAGATCCTGAGTGAAGATGGGGGTTTCATTGCAGAAACAGAGAATAGTACGCAGAAAAGTCCGGAGGATGCGTTCTTTGAAGAGTTCACACGGGATCAGAGAAACAAGAAGGCAAAGAGGATTCTTGATGATCTGTACGAGATCAATGAACGCTGGTATGATGCTGTGACAAAATCTTATTGTCTGAACATGCCACAGAAAGAAGTGGCCGAAGAGATGGGAGTCAGTATCGAAGTGCTTCACAGTGTTTTGTACAGAGCCAGAGAATGGGTAAAGAAAAGATATAAGTTCGATGAGGATTAAGAAAACGGAGAATGGCAACAAAAAACAGGTGCCGTTCCGGCACCTGTTTAACATGCATATTTCATATTTATCTGGATGCTGCTTCCTCGATCAGACCGATGATGGTCTCGATCGGGCTTTGCTGCGAAGACTGATTCATTGCTTCCACAAAGGCTTCGCGAGAATCATAAAGCTTATGGACAGCCGAAAGGAGACGTTCGTCGGTCAGATCTTCTTCTTCCAGAACCATACTGAATTTCTGGCGTTCGAAAGAGCGTGCATTGAGGATCTGGTCTCCGCGGCTCGCACTTGCAGAAAGCGGAATCAAAAGATTCGGTTTGCGAAGGGCAAGAAGCTCGCAGATCGCATTGGCTCCCGCGCGGGAGATCACAATATCTGCCAGGGCGAAGAGATCCTTCAGTTCATCCTGAATATATTCGAACTGAGCATAACCTTGCAGACCTTTCAGGGATTCATCCAGTTTACCTTTGCCGCAAAGGTGGATGATCTGGAATTCTTCCAGCAGCTGAGGAAGGATTTTGCGGACAGCCTGATTGACTGCGGCGGCGCCGAGACTTCCTCCGACGATGAGGATGACCGGCTTTTCTTCCTGGAAACCACAGAATTTGCGGGCTTTTTCCTTATCACCGGTCATAAGCTCCTGACGGATCGGAGAACCGGTAAGGACTGCTTTATCTTCAGGCAGAGCCTTCAGAGTTTCAGGAAAATTGCAGCAGACTTTGGTCGCGGATGGAATCGAGATCTTGTTCGCAAGACCCGGAGTCATATCGGATTCATGAATGATGACCGGAACGTGGTTACGTTTTCCGGCGATCACAACCGGAACACTGACGAATCCGCCTTTTGAGAAAATAACATCCGGTTTTAAATCTTTTATAATTTTATTTGCTTCGCTGAATCCCTTCAGAACACGGAAAGGGTCTGTAAAATTCTGAAGGCTGAAATAACGGCGGAGCTTTCCGGAAGAAATACCGTGGTATGGAACGCCCTGCTTTTCAATCAGGCTTTTCTCTATACCATTATATGAACCAATGTAATGTATATCGTATTGAAGTTCCTTTAAACGCGGTAACAGCGCAATATTTGGTGTAACATGTCCGGCAGTACCACCGCCGGTTAAAATAATACGTTTCATAGATAGTCCTCCCACTTTATCATATTATGCGGGGGTTAAAGTCATGCATTTTCATATTAATATGAATGACATAACTTGTTGACCCTGATACCATATAATTTTAGCAGATAAAGGAAAAAGGTCAAGAAAAAGGGAAAAGAAATCATAAAGAATGATTGCAGCCAAGGAGTAAAAAATGGCTGTGACAAAGAATGAGGTTGCTGAAATGAAGAATGAACAAGAAAAATTGGAAGATTTTTTGAAATCAGAACTGATGAAAGAGGGAGATGAAATTCTGGCAGAAATAGAAGCAGATGAATCCCTGAAAGATATTTCACTTCCCGAGGAGATGGATGAGGGATTATGGAAGAAAATCCAAAAGAAGCAGGCTGAAAAGGCTGCTTATGAGGCGTTGTCTGAAAAAGATAAAGAGGCACTGCGTCTGGGGCGGGAAATGATGATGCTGAATGGCGATGATGTTGGTATGGGTGAAGGGGAAGATGAGAAGAATGCGGTTGGAGAACGTTATGCGGAAAGCGCGGTAGAGAATGACGGTGCTAAGGTTGTGAAGTACTCGAGAAAGAGGAAGAAGAGAGTTTATCTCTTGGTTGCGGCTGTGGCGGTGTTGGCGCTGGCGGCTGGGATGACAAGTATTGGTGGAGCACCGTTTGTTACTGGAGTAATGAACAAAATTGTTGGTGAAAGAGAAGTGCTCCAGGTGGATAGCGAAAGAGAAGGGGAAGATGATAGACTTAGTACGGAGAGCGAGGAAGAGAAGGCGTGGCAGGCGGTTAAAGATAGGCTAGAAATTGAACCAGTTAGATTAGGTTACAAACCTGTAAAAATGAATTTTGTTGATTATGAGATAGATGAAGCAGTTGGAGAAGCATGTTTTATATATGATTATGAAGGTGTGGCTATCGAATATCAAATGTGGGCTAATTACAGAAATAAATCAGTGGGATATGATATAGAGGATAAATTGGTAAAGAAAGAAGTGTTAATCGTATCTGATGTAGAGATAGAAATAAGCTGTTACCAAGTTGAGGAAAATCAAGCGCAAGAGTACGTTGCTCGATTTAATAATGCAAATGTAAACTATGTTTTAAATAGTTGTATTAAAGAAGCGGAATTTGTTGACATAATAAAAAATTTAATTTTTTAGAAAAATTGCGTAAGTTTTTCAGAGTTCGATTGTTTATATAGTAAAGAGAAAAAACAGGAGGCAGGAATGAAGAAACTTAAAGCGATTTTATTAATGGTAACAATGATTATTGGTTTAACATGTACGTCAAAGATAGATGTTAAAGCGACAGAAGAAGTAGAGTGTGTAGATGGATCATATTTGACAGATGATGATTATTCTGAAGGAGAAGATGTAAAAATTACTAGAGGGGTGTATTTAAAGAGTGGAACTTCAACAATATCGGAAGTTGGAACAGGAAAAATAGCGGCGGGAGGCAGAACTGTTGGACAAACGACAGTATCTGAGATTGCTGTTTATGTTTCAGTAGAAAAATTGGTAAATGGAAGTTGGCAAACATATACAACTTGGTCTGCGAAGAAAAGCAATGCGGTTTTAGTAAGTACAAGTAAAACATTATCCGTTCCAATAGGTTATTATTATCGAGTTTATTCTACGCACAAAGCAAATTCGGATATAAGTGGTTCTTTCACCAACGGAATCCACATTTAACCGTTACCCATAAAAGCCGTTCCCCTTCCCGCTCACTCATTCAGCGGATTCCTTATAACTACTGCGTAATATTCTCTTACCCAGGGACAACTACAAAATAAAATAAAAAAATATTATGTAAAGTGCCCGCCGACTAAATGAACTCAAATGGGCAATTGGATATAGGCAGTAGTTATAAGAAATCCGCTGAGAGCGGGAAGTTACAAAAACCTTACATTAATACTGGATACAGTCAAAACAAGAAAAATCAGAGAGCTTCTTCTGACTATTACATTTAATATTGCAAGAGACGGTGAAAAAAATACCTTACATTATGTGACCGTTTTTTGATTTATATTTTATGTAATAGTCAGAAGAGGCTCTCTGATTTTTTATGCTGTAATAGAAGGAGAAATTGGGCTTTTTCTTCGAAAGATTCTATGATGGATTCTTTTTGGGAGAATCATTTTATGTTGCATCTGCCTTTATTTCGCAATATACTATTAAGATAGAGGTTTTGTGGAGGAACAATTGAAATAATATATAATAATGTACTTGAGGCAGTGGGAAATACGCCGATGATTCGGTTGAACCGGATGACAGATGAAGACAGTGCGGAGATTCTGGTGAAGTTTGAGGCGTTGAATGTTGGCGGTTCGGTGAAGACGAGAACGGCCTGGAATATGATTCTGGATGCGGAAAAGCAGGGGAAGATTCAGAAGGATACGATTATTGTGGAACCGACCAGTGGAAATCAGGGGATCGGGCTTGCGCTTGTTGGTGCGGTCCGGGGATACCATACAGTGATCATTATGCCGGATTCGGTCAGTGAGGAACGCCGGAAGCTGGTGCAGAATTATGGGGCTGAGGTGAAATTGGTCCACGATGAGGGCGATATCGGGGAATGTATACAGAGATGTATTCGTACTGCGCTGGAGATGAAGGAAGCGGATTCCAGGGTCTATGTTCCGCAGCAGTTTGAGAATATGGTCAATTATGAAGCTCATTTGAATATGACCGGAAGAGAGATTGTTGAGCAGGTTGGAGGAAGGATTGATGGATTTTGCTCTGGAATCGGAACGGGTGGAACGATTTCCGGTGTGGGTGAAGCGCTTAGGAAGGCGAATCCGGAGATAACGATCTGGGCGATTGAGCCGGAGCATGCTGCGATTCTGTCGGGTGGTGAAGTCGGAAGCCATTTGCAGATGGGAATCGGAGACGGTGTGATACCGGAGATTTTAAATCAGGATATTTACGATGAGGTTGTGATCGTAACGGATGAAGAAGCGCTTCAGACTGCGAGAGATCTGGCACGGCTTGAAGGACTGATGTGCGGTATTTCAAGCGGAACGAATGTTGCTGCGGCTAAAAGGCTGGCGAAGAAGCTTGGTAAGGGGAAAACGGTAGTGACCATTTTACCGGATACGGCAGAACGGTATTTTTCAACCCCGCTGTTTGAATAGAGCTGCGTAAATGGTTTTGTTTACCAGACAATTAACAGATAATAATCAGGGAAGGAATATCAAGATAAGAATATCTGATATGCCCTCCCTGTTTTTATATCTTTTCATTATTCTGATCCGACTGTGAAGAAATATGTTCTTTCAGTACGAGATTTATGTATTGGCTGAAGGATCGGTCATCATTTTCTGCCAGAACTTTCACTTTGGTGATGATATCTGAGTCAAGTGTGATACTTACTTTTGTCTTTAGTGGTTTCATGGAACTCCTCCTTTTATACAATATACCATTTTGTAAGATTTAGTCTTTAAAAGTAGGATAAAATAAGATAAAGTAGTATATAAAGGGGTGATGCACATGAAGAGTAAAAATGAGTTTACAGGAGAGGAGACAGAACGTTTCTGGAAATTTATAGAAGGGGATGATCTGGATTTTTATGAACAGAATTTGCTGAACCAGCCGGAAGAGGTTCAGAGGCATTTTTTTGAACAGCATCCGGATTTTTTATCGGAATATCATTTTGATCCATTACAGGAAAATGGGATTAATCTGCTGCAGGATGAGATTTTGAGAGGAATTATGGTGAGAAAGAAATATTTGAAGCAGCCCGGTGATTAGTTATTTTCAGTTATTTTTGTAATCCCGTGCAGTACTTGGAAAAGCTTTCCTTCTGCGGTATAATGGTGGTGGAAGGAGAGTGGAGATATGGAACAATTTTTAGAAAAATTTGGAATATTTGATATTTTTTGTATGCTTATACCTGGAGCGATGTTTGTGATGGGAATGGCATTCTTATTCCCAAATGCAGAAGAATATATACCAGATATATTGACAGATGGGGCGATAAAGTATTTTTCGTTTTTTGTCGTAAGTTATTTATGCGGAGTACTTTACCATGAAATTGGTAAAATTGCGGATGATCTTGCCGGACATTTTATAGGTAAGTTGGATGAGAATTATTTTAAGGATTCAAGCAGATGGAAAAATAAACGATTGGATTTCAAATTATCTAAAAAAGTGAAGCAACGTATCTTGAAAAAATGTTTTAAGAGTAAAGAACTGAAATCGGGATATACTGAAGAAGAACAAAACAGATTTGCATTTCATTATTGCTTGACCGTGCTTGAAACGGAAGGTGTGATAGGGAAGGCGGAAAAGATGTACAGTATTTCAGAAATGAGTAGATCTATGTTTTGGATGTGCTTGACTTTGATTTTTGTTTACTTAACAAGCAGAAAATGCAATGAGTATAATTTCGCAGTATTATCGTTTATGGCAATTGCTGCAATCGTATTTTTGAGGAGAAAAATGAGGTTTGAGGGCTATAGAGTTGATATTATGATGAGGAATTATCATATATATGATAATAAAAAAATAAGAAAATGATTACCGTGGGGGATCCACCTGCGGTATTTTTGTACCCAGAAGGCAGGTGTAATATGGGAATCAGCAGCTAACCGACATTGAGATTTGTGAGCAAAGAGTTATAGTTATAGCTATACCGTTTACTTTACAGGGCTTTCAGAGGGCTCGTTGTACAACAAAATCGGGGTAACAGGATTCGAACCTGCGACCTCGCGGCCCCCAGCCGCGCGCTCTAACCAAACTGAGCCATACCCCGATAATGGTTCTATTATAATATATCTATGAGAAAATCTCAATGATTATTTACAAAATTCTCATACGCTTAAACCCGCCAATTCTTGACAGTACTGATAAAAAGGTGCAAAATAAAGTCCAGTAGATGACAATAAGCAAAAAAGGGAATGAAGTGTAAGATGGAGAATCTGATATTTAGTTTAAATGCAACGGTCCCGGTATTTCTTATGATGCTTCTGGGACTTTTATTTCGCAGGATCGGGTGGATTGACGAGCAGTTTGCCTCGAAGATGAACAAATTCGTGTTCATGGTTCCGCTCCCGGTGCTGGTGTTTGAGGATCTTGCGACGGTAGATTTTGAAAAAGTGTGGAATGTTAAGTTTGTGCTTTTCTGTTTTGGGGCGACGGTGCTTAGTATTGCGATTGCGGCAGCAGTCTCCTGTTTGTGGAAGGACAAATGTATCCAGGGAGAATTTATCCAGGCGTCCTATCGGAGCAGCGCGGCGCTTCTTGGAATTGCATTTATCCAGAATATTTATGGGAATGCGGGCATGGCACCGCTTATGATCATCGGAAGTGTGCCGCTTTATAATATTATGGCGGTCGTGGTGCTGTCTTTTTTTCAGCCGGAGAGAAAAGGACTGGATGGTGAGGTGATTAAAAAGACGCTCAAAGGGATTGTGACAAATCCGATCATCATTGGTATAGCAGCCGGACTTTTATGGTCGGCGCTTAGGATTCCGATGCCGCACATTATGGAAAAGACGGTTTCGAATCTTGGAGCGGTGGCTTCGCCGATGGGGCTTATGGCCATGGGAGCGACCTTTGACTATAAGAAGGCATTTGGGAAAATCAGGCCTTCGGCGACGGCGGCATTTATCAAGCTGGTCGGACTGGCAGCTATTTTCCTGCCGATTGCAATCGGGCTTGGATTCAGGAATGAAGAGCTGGTGGCGATTCTGGTTATGCTTGGTTCGGCAACCACGGTCAGCAGCTATGTTATGGCGAAGAATATGGGGCATGAGGGCGTCGTATCTTCCAGCGTGGTCATGCTTACCACGATGTTCAGTGCATTTACGCTGACTATGTGGCTTTATATTTTGCGAACACTGGCATTGATTTAGTACAAGAGTGTGTTGGTTATGAAATAATCAGAGGTGGAAAATGTATCTGATATCGGTTTATTTTGATGATAAAACGGATCGGAGAATCCGGAACTGGATGGAACAGGCCGCAAAAAGGAGCGGTAATAGTTATATGATTGACGCAAAGGTTCCGCC
>SFQZ01000242.1 GCA_004562915.1 bacterium | reverse complement strand
GGCGCGAGTAAAGCACGGGCAGGGCGTGTATATTCTTCCAGTCCCTCCAATAAGTCCTGCACTCCCTCTACTTTCAGTGCCGATCCGAAATAACATGGAAACACTTTACGTTCTGCGATCAGGCGGATCAGCATTTCTTTTGAGATTTCTCCATGTTCCAGATATTCTCCAAGCGCATCTTCATCACACATGGCGATATTTTCCCAGAATGTGTCCTTCTCTTCCGCCCCGTCAAATGCAATGCATCCGTCATCCAATTTCTGTTTCAATTCTTCCAGACGGGCTGCTCTGTCTGTCCCGTTCTGATCCATTTTATTGATAAATAGAAAAACTGGAATCCGGTAGCGTTTCAGCAGATTCCATAACGTGCGGGTGTGCCCCTGCACGCCGTCCGCCCCGCTGATGACAAGGATGGCGTAATCCAGCACCTGCAGCGTCCGTTCCATTTCCGCGGAAAAATCCACATGCCCCGGTGTATCCAGAATCGTCATTTTCATCTGCTTCTTCGGCAGCTCCACCACTGCCTGCTTTGAGAAAATCGTGATACCGCGGCTACGTTCCAGAGAATTCGTGTCCAAGAATGCGTTCCCGTGATCCACTCGTCCCAGTTTTCTGATATTTCCGCACAAATACAGGATACTCTCGGAAAGCGTTGTTTTCCCGGCATCTACATGGGCGAGCAGCGCTGTGCATATATGTTGTTTTGTTACTGTTGTGTTTTCTGAAGTATCAGCCATCCAAATGTCCCCTTCTATTGCTATGAATCTATTCTTTATTCACCGATCAGCACTTTTTCAAACGCAATTCTTTCGGTTCCGTCCTCCACGACAACCGTTCCTCTTCTGGAAAATCCAAGCTTTTCCAGAAGCTTTCTCATCGGGCGGTTATCTTCGTGCGTATCGATCCGAAGATGACCGCCCGCCTGCCGTACCGCCCAGTTCAGGCAAAACGTCGCCGTCCCCCGTGCTTTCCGGTCCGTGGTAATCCGATGCACAACACCATAAGGCGAATCATCCATCCACGATCCATCATAGATTTGTCTGTATGTCGGATCCTCTCCGATTCTAAAATAAAACGTGCCGACAATCTCTCCGTCTTTTGTACAGACATAGCTGTCTCCGTCTTCTATATCAAGAACGATCCATTCCTCTTTTGGATTTGAAGTCCCCCATTGATCCGGATTCCCGTTATCCCTCATGAACTGTCGGGCCTCTTCATACATCTCCATGATCTTCGGGAGATCCTCCATTGTTGATTTTCTTATTATCATTCACTCATTCTCCTGAAATTAAAAAAGCTCCAATAAAATCACATATATTTCGCTTTCAGCGCTTCCACCTTTGCCGTATAAGCCACATTCTGCTTCTGCTGCATAAGGTTCTGTCTGATTCCCGGTTCCGCCTCCGCAAATGGAACCTTGGACGCCTCATTTTTCTTCTCCACCTTAATCAAATGATAGCCGAACTGTGTCTTCACCGGTCCCACAATAATTGTGATCGCAGGGACGGTTCTTTTGCCAAAGACTGTATAACACAATCCTACGAGAGTGACAATGAATATACCTATCTGGATCAGATCCGAATATGTAACAAACAATGGCATCACCCTCCTTTCTTTCGTCTGGACGGTGATGCCCCTTCTAAGTATGGAGGGGTAGGCCGCCTTTTATGTGTTCCCGACTTTCCGTGAAGTCAGTATAGCACACCTTCATCGCGGCTGGCAAGCCAATGGGCGATGGTCGTGGCAAGATGCTGGGGTCAAAAGGAACGTCCCTATTTCCCATTAAATGTCAGAATATATATAATTCAAAATTATAATAATTAGTATTTTAAGATATCATTGACAAGTAATCAGATATATGTTAATTTGAATTCAGAATTTATGTGCATTTTTGTTTGAAGTAAATTTATAAAAGAAAGGAGTATTGTTATGAGAAGGATTCATCGAAGTATCGGATTTCTAATTATTTTAATATTACTTTTCATAGTATGTTCAACTTCCATATTTTACAATTTTTTTTATGAAGAATATAATATCAAAAAATTTGTTACGGAATGGTTTACTGATGATAAAAAAATTCAAACGAGTTATCAAAATGCCATTTTAACAGGAACATATGATTCTATTCTGGAAGATCGATTGGAAAATTATTTCACTAATTTTAAAATTTATAAATCATTCAGAAATGCTTTTGAATATATCCCTATTCGCATATTACAAAAATATGATTCTTATTATATTACAAAGGTAATTGTTACTAAAGAAAAAAATGGATATTTAGCAACCGCATTTCTCAAACTAAAAAATGGGGATATAACCGTTACTCATAAAATTGAAATGAAATTCCAAACAGATATAAATTCAAAAAAAATAAATTACTTTACTGTAATTGATGGTCAAAATATTGAATAAAAAATAAAAGGGGTTGCTATTTACAGCAGCCCCTAACTAATTCAGCATTTTTAATACTCTCAAAATCACTTCTCATCTACTACCTGGAAAATATAAAATTTCAGATAATAAGATTCATCTGCCGCCCACAGGATCGGGTGATCCGGTGCCTGTGTCCGGTATTCGATCTGGCGCAGTCTCTTATGTACATTTTTTGCCGCCTGCGCGATCGTTTGCGTAAATAATTCCGGTGTCATGAAGTGGGAGCAGGAACAGGTGGCGAGATAGCCGCCGTCCTTCACCATCTTCATTGCGCGGAGATTGATCTCGCGGTATCCTTTTACTGCATTTTTCACCGAATTTCTGGATTTGGTGAATGCCGGCGGATCCAGGATGAT
>SFQZ01000241.1 GCA_004562915.1 bacterium | reverse complement strand
CCGCTTTTTCCGATAATAGCAACGAATTCCTGATCTTTCACACGAAAATCTACGCCATCCAATGCCTTTACCGTATTTTCACCCATTTGATAGTATTTTTTTAAGCTTCTTGTCTCTACAATGTATTCTTTCATTGGTTTGCCTCCTTCTTTTGATATTCTATAGAATATCTCCTAAAAATCACAAACCTGTCTCAATTTTCAATTATCACAAGATTGTGACAAACCCCGATCGGTTATGTTACGATTCATTCACTGGAAAATACAGGCGAAAACACGCTCCTTTTCCCATTTCAGACTGTACTTCTATGTAGCCCTTCTGAAGCTCCATGATTGTTCTTGCGAGATATAATCCGATCCCAACCCCTGGTTTATCATGAACCTCCGGCTCACGGTAAAATCTTGTAAAGATCTCTGCCTGCCTCTCCGGGGCAATCCCTTTTCCGGTATCGGAAATACTGATCTTAAAAAATAATTCCTGTCTTTCTGTCTGAATATGGATCTTTCCACCGGGTTCGGTATACTTGAGCGCATTATCCAGAATATTATAAATTGCTTCCTCCGTCCATTTGCTGTCATGACGAATCATCATATTTTCTTCGCAGTTCACATATAGATCAATCCCCTTCAACGCCGCTTCCGGAACCACATCGGCAACTGCGTGGCGAATTGTTTCGTATAGATTTTGGTCTTCCTTATGTATTTGCAGAATTCCCGTTTCCAGCCTTGACATTTTTACCATGCTCTGCATTAAAAAATCAATTTTTTCCATCTGTCCTTTGATTTTTCCCAAAAACTCCTGACCGTTTTGCGAAAACTCCTCGTCCTCAAGGAGTTCCAGGTATAGTTTTATATTGGCAATGGGCGTCCTTGTCTGATGGGATATATCAGAAATCAATCCCTTTACTCTTTCTTTCTCACGAAAACCGTCTTCTTCTTTTTTCCGAAATACGTGCCCGGCTTTCGCTAATTGTGTTCCTGTTCTTCCCCAGAGGCTATCCTCCAATTCTTCTTCCATATTCCATTCTTTTCCTGTTACGATAGCATCCAGAGCATCTTCCACCTTTTCAGCAAACAGCTTCGCTTCTTTTTTTGTCCGGTAGTTTATCCATAACAATACCAGTATTGCTGCAAATAAAATTATCATCATGATACACATCAGCCAATCCATTGATATCCCATCCCATATACATTTGAAATATACCTGTGATCCTTATCTTCAATCTTTCCTCTCAGACGATTCACATTTACTGCCAGTGTGTGCTTGTCCACAAACTGTCCTCCACTGTCCCACAACCGCTCCAATAACAGATCATAAGTCAGAAGCTGTCCCCGGTTCATAAGAAATTGACGAAGCAGACGGCACTCTGTCGGTGTGACGGGGCATTCCTGACCTTTTACCGTTACTCGTGCATGATCCAAATCTATATATAAATACTCATCTGCAAAAATGAGACGATTGACCGAAGCAGTTCTTTTTAAAATGACTTCTATTTTTCTAAGTAAAATCTTCATTGAAAATGGTTTTGTAACGTAATCTTCTGCCCCGGATTCATATCCTGCCAGAGCATCCTCCTCCATATCCCTGGCTGTCAGGTAAATGACCGGAACTTCTCTTTGCTTTTTTACCCACTGGCAAAAAGAGAATCCCTCGCCATCTGGAAGATTCACATCCAGAAGAACCATATCTATCTGATTCTCAATAAAAATCTGCTTTCCTTTCTCCATAAAAGTCACACCATAAACTCCATATTCTGACTTTTTCAAAGAATAACAGATCGCCTGATTCAAATCATAATCATCTTCCACAACTAATATATTCTGCATATCCTAATTCCTCCGATACAGATTCTCACAAAGATATCCCTGTATAGTAATGATACTCTTCAATATTGTACCACAGACTTTTCCTGGGTATGGAAAAAAAAGAAAGAATCTCAATTTTGTGATTTTATCTTCCGTATTTTACTTAATATAACTACATTATTCTTAATCCGTCCCCTTGAATCACTCACTATTTCAACTACTTAGCTTTTCACATTCAGGCAAGCATTACCGTGTCCCCACATCTCTCGACCTTCTCTTCTTCGGTTGTTTCTCTACCACCTGCTTCTTCTCCTCCAACCGTTCATGAATACTCTTTTTCTGCCCCGTGCTTTTCAGCATTTCCCGTTTCTCCATATTCTGCACATTCGCCGGAATCGTCAAATACAATTTCTCCTGTTTCTCCTCAGAAGCATCCCACTCTTTCTGTGCCTGTTGGGCTTTCTTTAATTCTGCTTACGCAACCTTCATTGCCTTTGTAACTTCCAGTGCATTTTGATATCCATGCTGAGCCGGGATTAAATCCAGTGTAGCCTTTGCCTTTTCCAGCTGTACTTTCTTAGTCTCAATCTTTCCTTCCAGTTCCTTCTGCTCTTTTCGGTGAAACCATTTCTTTTTCACTTCCTTCTGATCTTTTTCCAGCTTCACGATTGCTTTCTCAATAGCATAAATCTTCTGTTCCTGCTTTTTCATCTTATTAAGGATCTGTTGCAATCGCATAACCTCAGCTTCCTGTTTTTCCGAGGAAGGACGCTCTCCTTTCGGTTTTGCCGGGAGTGGTTCTGGCGTAATGTCAATTCTCAAATCATGATCAAGCAATGGATTGCCGTCCGAATCTCTATCACAGTATTTCGTCTCCCGCAGAAATTCTACAAATCCTCTCAGGTATCCGACTGCTTTCTGAAGAATCCTAGTAAATAATTTTGGATCCTGCCCATGTTCCCGGAGCGACTCTGCCACCGGTTCATCAATCTGTGATTGCTTTGCCATCAT
>SFQZ01000240.1 GCA_004562915.1 bacterium | reverse complement strand
CATCTGCTCCTGCTGCTTCTCCGTCTTCATTGCTTCCCATTGTGTATGTATATCACTCCCTGCACCCACAAAAATCACAAGACTCAATACTACAATAAAGCACCATGTCAGCACGAAGATAAGAATAGTTAAAAATCTTATTCCCTTCTTTTTTCCTAGTCCCTTCCACTTATTTTGGGAACGTCTCAGAAGATAAACAATCCTTACACTAACTAAAATCCACAAGCCCACTAAAAGCAGCGTTGCCCCAATAAGCATAAAATTATAATAACTATCTGAACTTCCCACAACAAATGTCCAAATTCCATAACCGACGGCAGTTGCAGCCATCAATATTCCAAACCAAAGATTCAGATATGGCTCTGTTTTTGTGTCCTGTTCTGCCATAATCTTCCACGTTTTTACAGTGTCCATCAGCCTGGTCTGATCCCCGCTTCTGAAAATCTCCCGTAATTCATCATCCGACAGCTTAACGGTCTTAGAAGGCACCGCAGCGCAATGCTCCAGTTCGATCTGCCAGCTGTCCTCCCTCGTAAGAAATGATGATGCTGCAAGCAGAAAATAATAGGTCTTCAATACATTTTTTTCCAGACTTTCTACTGCAATCTGAGAAAGTGCCTGCTTTGCAGCCGACGGTTTTTCCATCAGGATGTCCTGCTGGGCCATTTTCAGCAGGGTTATACTCTTTAAGAAAAATTTTTTATTATGATTTTCGCGATAAACGACCAGATTATAATCGTGCTTTTCCCGCAGTGTAAAATCCTTCATCCGCTTTGCAACAATTCCATTATGGAAAATGCGAAACCCCATCATCGAAAGCATGCATAGACTGTAAAGAAGGATGTAACTTGAAAGCTTTATTTCTATCTGTGGAAACAGTATTTTATCCACCATACCAAGAGCAAATAATAACAGCAAAATCAGATATCTGAGCGCACACTCTCTCTTTGCTCTCCGTATACATTTTCTTGCCATTTCAATTCCGCGGTTGTCGTACAATTCGACTGATTCATTTGTGTCATATATATTCACGATTCCTGCCCCTTTTGTATTATGTCAAGCTTGTATTTCATTTTCTATCAAAAGCTAAACCGCTGAATATCCGCTGATTCCCATGAAATAGCAAAGCAGATATAAAATCAATAAGTGTGCCGGATAGAAAATATAGAAGAAGTATTTCATCTTCCAGCCGCGGGTTCCGTTATAAAATGCGATCGGGATAAAACCGAGCAGCGCCGGTGTCTCCCAGATGAATGATGCACATCCTGCGATGAGCTGCCACATTTTTTTCTTGCGGAAAATGTATAAGACCATGATACAGAATACACCTTTTTCGGCATAATCGGTCTTTAAAAAATACGCCAGTGCCATTCCTGCTGCCACGATCAGAATATACAAGATCACCTTCAACGCCTGATTCCACTCTTCTTTTTCTTCCACTGCACGGTAAGCGATCATCGTCAGCAAACCAATAAATAAAGTAAAAAAGACATTCTGATAATTGAATTCGAGTATTTTGCTGCTGAATGCCAGATCAAACGGTATCTCTGAGAGCAACGCAAACAGTCCAAGCCGCACCGCATATTTTTTTACATCATGCGTATGTAGAAATCCCTCCACCAGCAAAAAGCAAAAGATCGGGAACGCAACGCGTCCGATCATGCGCATGACCGTGTACGTCCCATACAATGCCCCATTTGCTGAAAGCCACTGCACGATTGCATCTGTACTGGTCTGGTCGAGTTCTCCCAGCCCGTTTACCATCAGAAGTCTTGCCAGCACAGCAGCGCCGATATGGTCGATCAGCATGGTGACGATGGCGATTATTTTTAAGGTACTTCCGCTGATTCCTTTTTTCTTCTCCATAATCTTCCTTTTTCTAGCCAACAAACTCGGCAACACATCTTCTGTATGCCGCTACCGGATCAGCTGCCTGTGTGATCGGTCTGCCGACTACGATATAATCAGAGCCAAGCTCTTTTGCTTTTGCAGGTGTTGTCACACGCTTCTGATCTCCTACATCTCCGTCTGCAAAACGCACGCCCGGTGTGATGGTAAGGAATTTTTCTCCACATACTTCGTGTACTTTTCCTGCCTCTAATGGAGAGCATACCACACCATCTAACCCTGCTTCCATTGTATTTTTTGCGTAATGCATAACCGTTTTGTCAATCGGTTTGTCAATCCACAATTCTTCCTGCATCACTTCCTCACTTGTGGAGGTAAGCTGTGTCACAGCAATCAGCAGAGGTCTTGTTCCGTCTGCTCTTGTCAGTCCCTCAATCGCTGCGGACATCATCGCTTTGGTTCCTGCCGCATGAACATTGCACATATCAACATCAAGGTTTGATAATACTGCCATGGATTTTTTGACTGTATTTGGAATATCATGTAATTTCAGATCAAGGAAAATCTTATGTCCCATCTTCTTAATTGTTCTGACGATCTCAGGTCCTTCTGCGTAAAAAAGTTCCATTCCAATTTTTACAAATGGCTTTTCATCCTGAAATTTGCTTAAAAAGTTCACTACTTCTTCTTTGCTGTTAAAATCACAGGCAATAATGACATCTCTTCCCATAAGTTCTCCTTTTTCTATTCTCTGTATTTATTCTTTTTGCAGTGACCATTATGTATCACCTCATCAAAGAATACTACATCCACTTTTAATTGTAAACATAAATACCTGCAAAAACATTCATTTTTTTCTAGACAATTGCATTTAATTATGCTAATATAACGAAGTACGGTTTTGGACGTACAACCGAATATATCGGAATGTGGCTCAGCTTGGTAGAGCGCTTCGTTCGGGACGAAGAGGTCG
>SFQZ01000239.1 GCA_004562915.1 bacterium | reverse complement strand
TACACTTTCGGCTGCCTGCCAGCAAGCACATTGAGCATTCTTGCCAGCAATGTCAGTTCAACCTCATCCGCACCCGGATACATGAGTACTTTATCTTCCATATTATACTCACTGATTTTCTCCCGGATCTCTTTTTGATCGATTGCCGCATATCCATATTTGGAGGAATCGTCCTGTGGAATGACCAGTGCATCGATCAACCCGTCTCTCGCCATTTGAAGTGTTTCCACATTCATGTAGCGGTTGATCTCTCTCCTTGAGATATAATCATCCAGACACTTCGGATCTACTTTTTCCATTGCCGTTTTGACCGGAACATCACTCTCGATTCCAAGTCTGCTCTTATGTACCGCTACTCCGAGCTCGTTGATCTCTTTTCCGTAAATGCGGTAATAATCCGGCTCCTCATCATCACTGGAATAATCCGGGCATCTCATAATAACCTGAAATGCGTAAATGATAAGGTTTTTATTACTTTCCCTGATCTCTTTTAAAATTTTAATTCTCTCTAACAGAATTTCTTTCTCTTCGTGATGAATCCTCGATGGGATCAGCCCTCCATATAAAAGCATATCCATCGACACGACAAGACCGCTGGCGTCTTTGCACTCTTCTCTTAAAAACTCAACGATCGTCTCAAAAGAAGCAGGTGTTTTTTTATTTCCGAGTTTTTTCGGTCTGACGATTTCTACCTTATCATGACTGAATAACTTCATCGGAAATTCATAATTGCAGGGTCTTTCATCCAGTGGCAATAATACAATTTTCGTCTTCAACTTTCTATCCCCTTTATTTATCAAATTCTTTATAAGCTGCCAGATATAGCCTTTCTGCTTTGAATCCGAACTGTCCGTAAAAATCCTTTAGTATTGTCCAGTCAATATTCACGCGGACTGCACCTATTTTTCGCAGCTGTTGAAGCGACTGATTTAAAATATAATCTCCAACATGTTTTCCCCTGATTTTTTTTGCAATTCCTATCGGACCTAATCCACCATAGCTCTTATCATCAACAGAAAGCATGCAGTACCCGACGATCTCCGTCTTATCCTGATTCCAGAGAATGACAATACTCTCCGGATCCTTTCCTTCTGCGATAGCTTCCTTTGCCTCAAATACCCATCTCCCCGGAAATTCTCTTTCTAAAAATCCGAGCAGTTCCTTTTTGTTGTCTTTATACGATTCCACAGTAAATTCTTTATCAAAAGAACTTGTATCAAAGCTGTCTATCAGCCTATTATCTGTAATATCTGCTTCCAGGTCAAAATGTCTGTCCCTGTTTAAGGTAAAACCATTTTTTTTGAAAAATATTTCTTTTCCTTCGTCCGGATCCGGTATTCCGGAAAAGAAATTGTTAAAATCCTGTCCGACATAAATTTTGTTGATTCCGTTTTTATGAAGTGACTGGCACACCTGATTTAAGACCATCGTGCCATAACCTTTTCCCTGTTCTTCTTTTTTTACGGCAAAAATACTGATCCATGCAGACGCAGGATATAACTGTTCGTTATGGGAAACCTTCACTCCGATAAAACCGATCATCCTTCCGTTTTTTTCATCTACAATTTTTTTGCTTTCCTCTGCGGAAAAATCAGGATCTTCAAATAAGCTTTCCAAAATACGTTCTTCCGTAATATGATATTCTTCCCGAAAAGTTCCCCTGCATAATTCATACACTTCTCCGGCATCCGAAACTTCCAGTGGTTTTAAACTTACTCTTTTCATATAATCCCACCAATCGTAGTTAATAATATAGGAAAGATCAAAAATCATACATCCGCCAGTCTTTGCACAACATACAGACATTGCCTCCTGCAGGCGCTCCGGGTGTTCCCTGTACTGCTCAATGAACAGACTTCCTACCAGTCCCTCTTTATGCTCAGTAGCTTTCGCCGCAATCTCATAGGAGCCTTCCACACTGTACCAGTACGCCGGCAGATTTTTCTCTTTCGCCTCTGACATCCAGATATCGCTGTAGTAGAAACCTGACAAAATACGGTCTGTGAGTTCCGCATACCCTGTCTGTGCAAGCTTCCCGGCATCACACCATGGGAATTCCGTACTTTCATACTGTTCACTTGCCCAGTTAGCTCCTACCTGATAATACAGCGGATACCAGGAACCGGTATAATCACAAAATTCGATTTCCGAACAAGTTTCCTCTAACATTTCCCGGACACTTTTTATAAATCTTTTTATGACAGATGCACGATACTCAAAAAAACTTCCAAAATATTTTCCTGGTATTTCTCTCCATCCACCTTCATATTGTTCAATCGTATAAATATCTTCCGGCCAGTTTTCTCCTGTTACGTGTGCATATGCTTCCCATTCCAATCTGGAACATTCACTAAAATCTGTGGATAATCCGACATATCTCACCCGGTCCAGAACGATTCCATCCGGTTTAAAGTTCTCTGCAAACTCTTTTAACAGGCTCAGTTCGTAAGAACACACTTCTTTGTTCCCGGGGTTGACAAATATCTCGCCAAAGTCATCTATAGAACCTACTGTTTTTAATGCTTTTTCTTCGGTACTTTTCTGAATGACTGCATTTCCGCCTTCATCCAGTCCATATACTTCGCATTGCCATCCTTCTCTGAATCCTTTCATAAGAGAATGTCTGTTGTTTTTATTGCCCTCCGCAAACACATCAAATGCTGCATAGCACTTCATTCCTAACTCTCTGATTATCTTAAAACACTCTGCGGTGTAATCAATATCTGCGGCAAATTCCCCGTCAAATTCTGAATAATGATCTGCCAGACTGCTCTTGTACAGAACAAACCCTGACGTGTCCTTGACGCTTAAGATAATTCCTGTCA